>NZ_BAAAAP010000013.1:0-110460 GCF_054768215.1 Clostridium sp. CTA-1 | reverse complement strand
ATTAAATATATAACTTATAAGAAAACATTAAGAATTTAAAATAATTTTATTATTAAATATATTCTACTAAAATAAATCTAACTCTTCTACATAAAAATAACAATTAAATTTATTTTTTTAACATTACTTAATTATTTGAATTATAAAAAAACAGCCCTTTTACTATGAAAATCTCAATAATAAAAGGAACTGCTACAATAAATTAATAAGAAATAAATTTATTATATATTTATAATAATTAGTGTCTACATTAAATATTTATAATATTTTTAATTTACTTTTGATTACATTTATTCTTATATCATTATTTATTTATAATATTTAAAACAAAGTTTAATTATAAAATTATATAAATACTACTTTAAATTAATAGGCTTTACAATAACTTTATTACCTTCTTTAGATACAATTGCGTCCATTGAAATATCTTGAAAAACTCCATTATATTTAAATTCTTCTTTTGATATAAGTTCTTTAACTTTATTTTCATTACTATTAATAAAAAATATTTTACCATTAGGAAGAATTTTTATATCTTTTTTGTTAATTGGACTTTCTAACTCTATGTCTTTTTTATTAATAGTTTTATCATCTAAGCTCCAATAATAAATTTTTTCTATAGTTCCTTCTTCCCTATCACCTTTTAGTTTACCTATATACATTACATCCTTATCATCTACACCTAAAAGACAATGATTAGCCCCATCTCTTATAGTTATTGGATAGTCTTTTCCTTCTACATGAATATTTCCATCATTTTTATTTTCATAAACTACCCTATCTTCGCTATTCATAAGAGCTATTTCTCCTAAGTTATTTCCTAAACTTCTTATCCTCTCTAACTGAGCCATAGTATTTACTCTATAAATTCTACTTCTTCCTTGTTCATTTTTCACCTTTAAATATATAGTATTAGTAGCTGTGGATAAGGTCATATTTTTTATATCATAATTATTATTTGGCAAATTAATTATAGTTTTTTTCCCATTTTCATCTTCCAACTGAAACTTTTCATTTTTTTCACTATCATAAGAAAACAAAGCTAAGAAACTACTATTATTTTCTGCAGATTTTTCTCCTATAAATAATATATTTCTATCTGGAAGCCATGCTGTATAATTAACTGTTCCATTTTTAAACTCTACATATTTTTCCTCTTTTTTAGCTACATTTATTATGACTATTTTATTTTCAGTGTGATAAGATATATATTCTCCATTGTAAGATATTTTTATATTTTCTGCATAATCTGGCACATCTATAGAAACAGTTTTTTTAATTTTTTTATCTTCTTCTTCTACCTTATTTATTTTAAAAGTTTTAGCAGAAGACAAATAAACTTTATCCACGAAAAGCAGAGCTGCAAAGGATAAACCAATAGCGATTAGTGTCCAAACAAATATAATTTTAATTTTTTTCATAAGTAAGTCTTCTCCTTTAAGGTTCTACATATATGGAAGTGGCTACTGTTCTTTCTCCATCCCAATTACAAGGTCTATTTATAACTTTTCCTTTATAATACATAGTTGAAGAGGATCCTCCATCTAAATTACTAGCATTAACTACTCCTCTTTGCAGCAGTATATTTTCTACCTCTTCTAGAGTAGCTCCTTGTTTTATTCCCCTTCTCCCATCTATAACTAATAAGACTATAGTTCCATCTTGCTTTTGTCCTATAGCAGTTCTAGGATTTATACCTTCATTATAAGGTATAGGCTTTCCATTAATTATTAATGTATTTCTAAAAGACAAGGCCTCTACTACTCCCATTTTTAAAAGTTCATCTACAGTATGATCTCCTACAACTAATAATCCTTCTTTTGTAAATGCTGTAATATTAGCCTTTTGGCCAGGTTTAAAATCATTGTAAATAACTTTACCATTAGATATTACAAGTCCTTCTGGATAAGCTCCGGTACCTGTCCAAAGTTTACCTGTGGATGATACGTCCCTAAATCCACCACCATTTACAGCAGCTACAGCTCCATGCCTCTCAGCCATTTTACTAGTTCTTTCACCCATTTTTCCCATATACTTTGTATATCCTATTTTTACTTTTTGGGGGTTTTTGATTTCTAATATATAACCATCAAATTTAGCTGTATTTATATCATATCTTTCTACTGAATTACCATATTTGTTCTTTATTTTTATATCACCATAATTTTCCTTTAAATTTGAATTTCTTATTCCTTTATCCTTATTTAAAATTTTATTTATTTCATCCTTCGATAAAAAAGTAGTGGCAATATACTGATGCTTATATGTAGCCATAGCTGTTCCCACTAATGTACTTTTTACATTATCAAAAGGTCCATAAAAGGCAATCAATAAAGAAAAAATTCCACCTACTATAACTTCATAAACTAAAAACAAAAATAGTCTTCCTATAAATGATTTTTTTTTCTTTTTTCTATTTTTTCTTCTTTTTATTTCCTTTTGTCTCTTTTTAGACATAAATACTCCTTTTTTTACTTAAAAATTATTTATGATTAACATATAAATTATATTGTAATTATACATTATATTTGTAACAAATGAGTTACAAATATAAAAACAATCCAAATTATACCATTCAATTTGGATTGTTACTTTATAATTATGATTTATATTTTTTATTATAACTCAATTCTTAATAAATTCACACAATTTTATTATTAATAAATTTATTTTTACAATTTATTAATAACAAGTCTTACTATTTAATTTATCTTCCACACTCATTAATGCTTCTCCAAATCTTTGGAAATGTACTACCTCTCTTTGTCTTAAAAATGCTAAAACATCTTTAATGTCGTGATCATCTGTTAAATTCATAAGATGCTCATAAACAGTTCTAGCCTTTTGTTCCGCTGCCATATTCTCATGAAGATTTGTTATAGGATCTGATGTAGATTGTACATATGCTGCTGTCCAAGGTACCCCATTAGCATCCGCCGGATATATAGCATTGCCATGTTGTGTATAATAAGATCCTAGCCCAGCTTCTCTCATTTCCTTAGGTGTTGCATTCTCCATGATTTGGTATGCCATAGTAGCAATTATCTCTACATGAGCTAATTCTTCTGTTCCTATATCTGTTAAAAGCCCCTTAGATTTAGAAGTTGGCATTGTATATCTTTGAGATAAGTATCTTAAAGCTGCACTCAATTCGCCATCTGGTCCACCATACTGCGCCAGAAGGAATTTCGCCATTCCCAAATCTTTGCTCTTCAAATTAACTGGATATTCTAATTTTTTTTCATAAATCCACATATATTATTCACTCCTATTTAAATGTTTCAACTACATTTTTGAATATTCTCTTTCCCAAGGCCAAGGTTGTGTTGTCCACTGCCATGGAAATTTACTTTTACTGTAACCAAAATTGAATAAAGGTCCAAACCTTTCTTCATATGTTTCTTTTAATTCCATTAGCTTACATGAAATTTCATTAAAATATTCTAAAGCTCTTTTATTTTCAGGATAATTGTCTAAATATAAGTTTAATTCTACAGCCGTAAACTGATATTGTTGTAGCATTAATAATAACTCTTCTCTTGAACATTTATCTAACATACTATCTCCTCCAAATATAAATATAACCTTTTGTTAATAGCGAGATTTATATGGTCTATATAAATCTGGAAACAAGGTCCCTCTTCGCAAAGCCTTTTCAACCTTATAAATTCTTTTAAATTTTTGTGGACATATAAAAGCTCTTGCTAATTCACATTCCTCCATGCTGCCCCAAAAATCTTTTCCACATTTCATATTATTCACTCCTTGAAATCTTATTTTGCACAATAAAAAAGGATTTCAGCTAAATCCCTGAGCTTTAATAACATACTATGTAACTTATATATATATTGTCACAATTCATTTTTAATAACTAATAAAAATATATCTATAAATTTTCATGTATTTCTCAAACAATATAACTAAAACAAATACCTACTTTACCCATGATTTGCTTTTATTATTTAACAATTTTTTATTAAAATGGTATCATTTATTAATAGAATCAGTATATTAATTTTTACTATTAGGAAAGGGGTTTTTTTATGAAAATGAAGAAACTATTAACCATGGTATTAGTAGCCTCAACCACTTTAGTGGCTGCTGCTTGTGGAAATAGTAATACAGCCAAAGAAACATCTACAAAAGAAAATATTAAGGATGGAGGTAATCTAGTATTTTCCATACGTGGTGAACCAGAAATACTTAATCCAATCTACGCTTACGATAGAGATACTATGACTATGGACAATGCTTTATTTGCACCTTTATTTTATATGAATGGAGATAAAATTGATTACACTCTAGCTGAAGAAGTAAAACATTCAGATGACTTTTTAACTTACACAGTAAAACTAAAAAAAGATTTAAAATGGCATGATGGTAAACCTTTAACTGCTGAGGATCTAATATTTACTATGAAACAAATAATGGATGAAAAACAGAATTCACCTTTTAGAAGTGCCTTTGTTATTAATGATAAACCTGTAGGGGTAAAAAAGGTAGATAACTTAACTGTAGAATTTAAACTACCAACAGTTCAAATGCCTTTTATGAATTCTTTGGCTCAGGTATCTCCTATTCCTAAGCATGTATTTGAAGGAGAAAAAGATATTAAAAAAAGTGCTAAAAATGAAAAACCTATAGGTTCTGGTGCCTTTAAATTTAAAGAATCTAAAAAAGGTGAAAGTATAACTTTAGAAAAATTTGATAACTATGTTGGTGGAAAACCTCATCTTGATACCATAACCTATAGAATAATTGCAGATCCAAATTCTTCCCGTGTAGCTCTTGAAAATGGTGAAGTTTCTGCTAATTATATAGATATTAGTGGTATAAGTAAATTTGAAAAAAATGAAAAATTGAAAGTAATTGCCTACGATGAAGGTATGGTAGATAATTTAGTCTTAAATTGTAAAACAACAGGTCTAGATAAAAAAGAAGTTAGACAAGCTATAGCCTATGCTTTAAATAAAGATGATTTAATAAAGGCTGCTTATGAAAGTGAGAAATATGCTCCTAAAGCCTATTCTCCACTTCCTAAAAATGCCCTATATTATACAGAAGATGTTACTAAATATGACTTAAATAAAGATAAAGCAAAGGAATTACTAAAAAAATCCGGTGCTGAAAATTTAAAACTTAAACTGGTTTATAGAAATGATAAAAAGACTTTAGAAAATCAAGCTTTAGTAGTTAAAGAAAATTTAAAAGATATAGGAATAGATGTTGAATTAAAAGGCTTAGAAGCAAATGCCTTCTTCCAGCAAATTGATGATCCAGCTAAAGCTGATTTTGATTTAATATTTAATGGCTATGTAATGGGTAGTGAGCCTGATGCTTATAAAGAAGTATTTATGACAGGTGGTGCTTTCAATGCTTCTAGATATAATAATAAAAAATTAGATGATCTATGGAATAAAGCCGCTGTAGAAACTGATAAAACAAAGAGAGAAGAAATTTATAAAACTATTCAAAAGGAACTTATAGAAGATATGCCTGTATACCCAATTTGCTATTCTAATGCCACAATAGCAGTAAATAAAAATGTGGGGGGTATAAAAGAAGCTAAAACAGCTCCTGTATACATGTTCCAAGACTTATCAAAACTTTATATCATAGAAGAATAAAAATTTAATAACTAAAAGGACGGTATTAATTGGATCTCCCCTTTTAATACCGTTTATTTTTAAATAAACCTGGCATTTTAAACTTTTATAATAATTATTTATTCTTATTTAGTACATTAAAACAATAAAATTTAGCTAACAATTATTATTTTATTTTTACATTATATGATAAAAACAATTAAGAAAGGTAGGATATATTTGAGTAAATACATAAGAAAAAGAATTATAGAAGCAATTCCTATACTTATTTTCATCTCTATAATTTCTTTTTTACTAATAAAATTAGCACCTGGAGATCCTATTAGAGCCTTTATAAATCCGAAAATGAAGCCTTCTGATATAGCTAGAATCAGACATAATTTAGGTCTTGATAAACCTATATATATCCAATATATCTTATGGTTAAAAAATGTATTAAAAGGTGATTTAGGTTATTCTCTAATAAACTCTAGACCAATTTCTACACAAATAATAGAGAGACTTCCTGCAACCTTACTTCTTATGGGTTCCTCTTTATTAATCTCTTTAGTTTTAGGTATAATTTTTGGAGTAATTTCTGCGGTTAATAAAAATAAACTTATAGACAACATTCTTTCAATAATCTCTTATATCGGTATATCTATACCTAGTTTTTGGTTTGCTATGATACTAATATACATTTTTTCTGTTAACCTTAAATTGCTACCTAGTGTTGGTATGCATACCATAGGTGTAGATTCTAGATTAGATGTATTAAAGCATCTTATTTTACCTTGCACAGTATTAAGTTTTGGAAACATATCAGTTATTACTAGATATATAAGATCCAATGTAATCTCTGAACTGTCTGAAGATTATGTTATGATCGCCTATGCTAAAGGGTTATCTAAAAAAAGAATATTATATAAACACGTTTTAAAGAATGCTCTCTTGCCTATTATCACTATATTAGGCATGTCCTTGCCTAATTTAGTAGCTGGTGCTTTTATAACTGAAACTATTTTTGGATGGCCTGGTATGGGTAGACTAGGTATAAAAGCTATATTTGGTTTTGACTATCCTCTTATTATGGCTATAACTATGTTAACTTCTGTTTTACTTATAATAGGTAACCTTTTAGCAGACATATGTTATAGCTTAATAGATCCTAGAATTAAAGAGTTAGGTAGGTGATAAATTTGTTTTTGAATGAAAGACTTAAAATAAATTTAAAAATACAATTTAAAGAAAATAAATTAGGATATATATCTCTATCTATAATTTTGATATTAGTTCTTTCCTCAACCTTTTCTTTTTTATCCCCTTATGACCCTAACAAAATAGATTTATCTAACAAATTAGCTAATCCTAGTTTAAAACATTTATTTGGCACGGATGAAATGGGTAGAGATTATTTTACTCGATCTTTATATGGTGGAAAAGCTTCTTTAATGGTAGGTTTTATATCTATGATTATATCCACAACTCTAGGAACTATTGTAGGAACCTTTAGTGGTTATATAGGTGGAAAAATAGATAATATAATAATGAGAACCATAGATATATTAATGTGTATCCCAACCTTTTTTCTTATACTTATAATTAATGCCTACTTAAAACCTGGTATAGAAAATATAATTATTATTATTGGATTGTTTGGTTGGATGGACATAGCTAGAATAGTTAGAGCTCAAACCCTTTCGTTAAGAGAAAGAGAATATGTACTATGTTCAAAGGCTTTAGGTGCTCCTAACAATAGAATTATTTTTAAACATATAATTCCAAATGTTATCCCCTCTGTAATGGTAGCCTCTACTATAAATATTGCATCTGCTATTCTTACAGAGTCATCCCTTAGTTTTCTAGGCTTAGGAGTTAGAGCACCTAATTCCTCTTGGGGTAGTATGCTACAAAATGCTCAAGGTTTTATTTCCTCATCACCCTACTTAGCTATATTTCCTGGACTTTTTATACTTTTTACAGTTTTAAACTTTAATATATTAGGAGATATTTTTGCCACTGCATTTGATCCTAAAGCTAATAAATAATGCTCCTTTAAAAATAAACCATTATATACGATAAAAGTACTGTATATATTTAATGGTTTATTTTCATTTATATTAACTATACAGTAAATCGTTGACAAAATGTTCACAAGGTTATATACTAATACTGTGTATAGTGTATATATACAGTATTAGTGATAAAGGAGGTGTTCTATTGAGCATAATTAAAGCTACTGATGTAAAAAAAACTTTCACTATAGGTAAAATGAATGTAGACATACTTAAGGGGGTTTCTGTAGAAATTGAAAAAGGTGAATTTGTTGCTATTATTGGTGAATCTGGTTCTGGTAAATCTACCTTTTTAAATATATTAGGTGGTTTAATGCCCCCTTCCTCTGGCGATATTTTTATAGAAAATGAAAAAATCAATGGTCTTTCTGAAAATAATTTAGCATTATTTAGAAGACATAATATAGGCTTCGTTTTTCAGTCCTATAATTTAATCCCTCAACTTACAGCTTTAGAAAATGTGGAAATGCCTCTTATTTTTTCAGGAATTTCTAAAGAAGAGAGAAAAAATAGGGCCTTTGAAATGCTTAAAAAAGTTGGACTTGAAGAAAGAGCTCATCATAAGCCTTCTGAACTATCCGGCGGGCAACAGCAAAGAGTTTCTATTGCTAGAGCTCTAGTAAACTATCCTAAAATAGTACTTGCAGATGAACCTACTGGAAATTTAGATAGCAAAAATAGTATAGAAATTCTAAATATATTAAAAGAATTAAATGAAACTACTGGACAAACCTTTGTGATTGTTACTCACTCTTCTCAAGTTTGTGATTATGCAAATAAAATAATAAAGGTGGTAGACGGAAAAGTATTTAATAACTAATTATCTTACATAAAATTATTTAGGAGGTGCTCAATAATGAAAAAAAGTTTTTTCCCTTTAATATTTTTATTAGTTCTATGTCTTTCCCCTATTTCATTAGCTCATGCTGAATCAGGAAGAATAACCTTAAACAAAGTAACCTCTTCTCCTGAAATAATAGAACCTGGAAGTAAATTTAAGATTAATTTTTCTATAACTAATAATAAAGAAGCTAATCTAAAAGATGTAGTTATAACCTTAGTTGGCTCAGAAGATAAAAAAGTCTTAACAGGTTTTTCTCCTGTTGGAAGTACCAATGAAATCTATGTAGGTCATATAGATGGTGAAACTTCTAAAGATGCAACTATAGAAATGGCCTGTGATCCTAATTTAAAAGCTGGGAATTATAATATTTTAGTTAAAATAGGCTATAAATTATATGGAGAATATGTAGAAGAAACTAGAATAATAGGTTTAATTTTAGGAAATAAACCTAACCTACTTATAACCTCTTTAGATTCCTCTAATAAGAATGGAGAAGGCAAAAAATTATCATTAAACTTTGTTAATAGTGGTAAATCCACTTTAAAAGATGTAATGGTAAATGTTAAAGCTAAGGATAAAACCTTCACTAAATATTTTGGCACTATGGAATCAGAAGATGAAAATGAATTTAAACAAGATTTAAACTTATCTGGTGATATAAAAGGTACTGTAGAAATAAGCTTTAAAGACGAATTAAACAAACCTTCTAAAGTTTCACAAGAATTCTCTATTAAGGGAAAGATTGATGACACTAATACTACTAAAAAAGAAAAAAATAGTTCTGGTATACTAGGTTTTTTTAAAGGCCTATTAGGAATAGGTGATTAATATGAAACTTACTGACCTTGCAGAAATTATATGGAGAAACCTTTTAAAAAGAAAAGGAAGAACATTCTTAACTATGCTAGGAGTAATTATAGGTAGTATAGCTATATATGTAATAATATCCCTAGGAAATGGCTTTGAAAAATATATGTCCTCACAGTTAAATTCCTTTGGAGATGTAAACATAATAAATATTTTCCCCTATTCAGATTCTACTGCAACCTATCAAGGAGGCAATATAAAAAATAGGAAAAAAATATTAAATGATAAAACTTTAAAGGAATTAAATAAATTAGAATTTGTAAACTATTCAATACCCAAACTTAATACTAATGCAGATATAGCTTATAAAAAATCAGAAATGAAGTCTAGTAATTTAACAGGTATGTCATTTAAAAATTATAGTAAAGATCATGAACTTTTATTTGGCAAATATCCTAATGATTCTAAAAATGAAGTGATTTTAGGTTATAAATTGGCTGCTTATCTTTTAAATAAAAAAGACGTAGATAAAGTAAAAGAAGAAGAAATAAAGAAAATTCTAAGGAAAAAATTAAAAGTAAAAGTTTCTAGACCAAATGAAAAAGGTGAAGAAGAATGGATAACCTATACCGTAAAAGTAAGTGGAATCTGTAAACAAAATTTCTCAGATGATTATCAAATTAAAACTCCTTTATCCTTTACTAAAAATATATTAATCTATAAAAACAATGATGAAAAATTTCTAAAAAATAAAGGTTATGAAAGTATAGATTTAGTGCTTAAAAGCCAAGAAAAAAGCAGTGAAGCAGAAAAATATCTAAAGGATAATGGATATTTATATCAATCCCTTAAAGAAATGCAAAGCAGCATAGGTAAAACCTTGAGTGGAATAAAACTAATATTAGGTGCCATAGGGGGTATTTCTTTATTGGTAGCAGCCTTTGGTATAGCCAATACAATGAACATGTCCATACTGGAGAGAAAAAAAGAGATTGGAGTTATGAAGGTAGTAGGTGCCTCTGTAGGAGATATAAAAAAGATATTTATAGGAGAAGCCACAGCCATAGGTTTTTCAGGAGGAGTTGTAGGATTACTTATAGGAAGCTTTATAAGCTTTGTAATAAATACAATGCTAAAATCTAAACTTTCTACTTCTTCTAGTGGTGATGTAAAAATAGCTGTATCTAGTATAGGCCTTGTAGCTTTTGTATTATTATTCTCATCCTGTGTAGGATTTTTATCTGGTTTATACCCAGCCTCTAAAGCAGCTAAGCTAGATGTAATAAGCTCTATAAAAGATGAATAACTTATTTTTATAAGGATAATTAAAATTCCCATAAAGATTTAATAATGCAATTATTTTTCTTTATATATTTAAACAAATTTATTATATTATATAGGAGGTTTCATTTATGGAACAACAAGAAAATGTAAATACTAATTTAAACTTAACTTTAAAAGAAAAATTTAAATTTTTCTTTACATCCCCTTCCAAATTATTTGAACATTATAGAGAAAACCCTAAATTTGGAATATTATTTTTAATAACAACTATTTGTGCAATCATTTATCAACTAATACGCTCTAATCTTACAAAGGAAATTGTAAAAAAACAAATGGAAAAACAATTTGAAGGATTAGATCCTCAAGCATTAGAAATGACAAAAAAAACTATGGATACTATGAATAGTCCTGCTCTAAAAATAGGTTCCGGCCTAATAGGTGTATTAATAGCTGTATTTGGTGCGGCTCTTTTAATATTTATAATTTTTAAGATTTCAAAAGTTGCTCTAAGCTATCAACAAACCGTAACATTATATTTAGTGGCTGGTTTATCCACTTGTATAGGTAGTATGTTTAAAGCTATATATATGCTTATAAGTAAAAAAGCTGTAGGTATTAATGCTATCTTAAATCCTTCTGTAAAAAATACTTTAATAGCTAATATTGATATTTTTAATATATGGTACTATGTACTTTTAGGTATTGGTATTTATACTATGGGAAAAACATCTAAGAAAAAAGCTACTATATTAACTATAATATTAGCAATTTTAAGCATTGGATTTATTGTTTTAACTGCTTCGCTTACAATGAACAAATAAAGTAAATAATATTATTATGAAAACTGTTTCGAAAATATGTTTATAAACAAACTAAAGCGTGGAAACTCTCCACGCTTTTTATGTTATATTTAATAAATAATACAATACATACCTTTAATTAATATTTTAAGCTTTTACTTTTTACTCATTCAACTAATATATAACAAAATAAATAAATATGACATATAATTTAATATATACATTATAATATAAACAAGCAAAATAATAATGCTATTAATAATGTTTAGATGAAGCTATTCCATTATTTCAAATAAACTATAACTAAAAATTACTTAATAATACATATTTCTATAGTTATAATCTAACCTTAAACTTAATCATACATACTAATTATTTTACAATATAATAATTTCTATATAAACAAACTGGAGGTACAAAATGAATTTTATAGATATGCATTGTGACACTGTATATGCTCTTATAAATAAAAAACCTTGTTCTAATAAAAATATTACAGTAAGTGAGAATGAAACTTTATATAAAAACTCATTAAGTGTAGATATCAAAAAGCTGAAAGCTTCCAATTCTTTAGCTCAATTTTTTGCTTTATTTATAGATGTAACTGAAACTAACTCTCCTTTAAAGACTGCACTCAATATGTTAGATTTCTTTCATAATGAATTGGAAAAGTACTCAAAATATATTGCACTTACTAAAAACTATGAAGATATAAATAAAAACCTATCAAATAATAAAATATCTGCTTTTTTAACTATAGAAGAAGGAGCTGCTTTAGAGGGCAATTTATATAATCTTAGAAATTTTTATAGATTAGGTGTTAGACTTATAACCCTAACCTGGAATTTTCCTAATGAAATAGGATTTCCAAACTGCAGCAAAGAATTTATGAATAATGGCTTAACTCCCTTTGGATTAGAAGTAATAGAAGAAATGAACAAATTAAAAATGATAATAGATGTGTCTCATCTATCTGATGGAGGATTTTATGATGTAGTAAAATACTCAAAATCACCCTTTGTAGCCTCTCACTCAAATGCTAGAGCTATAACAAATCACTCTAGAAACTTAACAGATGATATGATAAAAATTTTATCTAATAAAGGTGGCGTTATGGGAATAAATTTTGAAAAAACTTTTTTAGGTCAAAGTGAAGAAGGAAAAATATCAGAAATGATAGCTCATATAAGACATATAAAAAATGTAGGTGGAATTGATTCAATGTGCATAGGCTCAGATTTTGATGGCATCGAAACTCCTAGTGAAATAAAATCTAGTAATGAAATAGAAAAACTAATAAATGCACTAAAAAAGGAAGGATTCCATGAAAGTGAAATAGAAAGGATAATATACAAAAATGCTCTTAGAGTTATAAAAGAAATTTTATAAGGAAAGTGCTATGCACTTTCCTTATATAGCCTTTTCTTCTGTAGAGGAAATTTCTTTAACTATGTTATATACTTCATCCCAATGGCTTATTCTTATAATATTTTCATTTTCTTTAATATGTTTATTATAATTTGTATCTAATAAAATCACTTTAAACCCAGCCTCTGAAAGTTCTACTGCATTGCTAGGATTGTCCTCTATAAATATATCACAATTTAAATCCTTAGCCTTATCTACCTTATAATGACTTCCTAAAACATATAAATCTCTAAATTTTATGGAATGATTTATTAAATAAGATTTTGTTAGAACCTCTAAGGATTTTTCTCTTGCTGTTACAAAATATATATTATGATATTTATTTAATTCATTTAATACTTCTTTAGCTCCCTTTCTTAATTTTTCTTCTGTATGAATTCTTACCTTATATTTTTCATAAAATTTCATATATTCTTCTTCTGTTATTCCTAAGACATCTTCAATATTATAAGCAATTATATCTTCTGGTTTTACATTTTTATTAAAATATTTATTACTTATGTCTAACCAATAATAAGGTTCTGTAATTGTACCATCTATATCTATACATATGTTTAGATTATTCATTATTCCATCCCCCTGTCTTTTGTTTTTAATTATATATTTTATATTTCAATATTATCCTTTTTAATGTCCAACCTTTATATTAACATAAAAATTTAAAAAATAAATTAAATTAAAGTTAATAACAAAAATATTAACTAAATACATTTTATTATATTCTAGTAAAAAAGCTTACAGTATACATTATATATATGCTGGTTAAATTATAAATGTACAGTTCTATATCTAAAAATAAAATAATAATCCTTTTTCTTTTTAAGGAGGTATTTTTAATGAAATCTGATGAAAAATCAAGAAAAATTAATAATAAAACAAATAATGATAGAATGTATGAAAAAAAGCCTGATTGGGATTTAGACAAAGACTATGAAAAAAGGCAACAAATGATATTAGATAGTGTAAGAGGTGTAAAATAAATATATTACAACTTAATAAAATAAAAATTTAGTTTTAAGGTTAAAAGCTATGAATTTAAAAGATTATTTTTTAATTCATAGCTTTTATTTAATTATTGAGGGTTCTAAAAAATCATAAAAAATATTCTATTAAAACTTTATTTTAAATATATTTAATAATCTCTTTGATCACCCTTTAAAAGATTTTCTATTTCTGTTCCTAATTCATGACCAGCAATATAAGAAGCCATTTTATCCTGTTCTATAGCATTTTTATGTTTATCCTTTCCTGATAAACTATCAATTATTCCAATCTTTGCAGAAGGTAAATCACCTACTTGTATATTTTTTATATCATTTATATCAAATTCATATTTACTCATTTTTTTCTCCTCCTTTTAATCATTATATTATTATTTTGTCCCTTCCTATAAAAAAAATTATAGGAAATAAATTAAAGTTATATCTAAACTATTATAAACTTGACTTTTAATAATTAAAATGATTTATTTAAAAATTTTCCACTTAAACTATTATTTATAAATAAAAGGATAAAATAATGTTTTGTTGAATTTTATAATGTAATATAGTTTAGATTGGAGGATAAACAATGATAAGTAACTCATTTGATAATCAAGTATTTGATTACTTTAAAAATATTGTGCCTTATTTACATCACTTTTTTTCTGAAGATATATTAGTATCTGTATGTGATAGAGAAAAATATATAAAAATAGATGGAGCTGAAAAATTTGGGTTAAGCGTTAAGGCAGGAGACTTCATAAGCAACCAAGGTGGAGATTTTGAAGCAATAAAAACAGGAAAAATTATAGAAAAAAATATAAGTAAAGATGTTTTTGGAAAAGAAGTTAAAAATATATCTGTCCCCTTTAAAGATGAAAATGGAAATATAGTTGGTTGTATAGCTATAGTAAAAAATCTAGCTAAAAATATTGAAATGTCTACACTTTCTCAAAATCTTTCAATTGCTTTATCTCAAATCACCAAATCTAGTAATGAAGTTTTAAAGACAATTCAAAATGTAGCTCTAACAAATTCAGATATATTAGAAAATGTAGAAAAAACAAATAATGAAGCTAAAAATACAGATGAAATATTAGAATTTGTAAAAAATATAGCTAATAAAACAAACCTTTTAGGTCTAAATGCAGCCATTGAGGCTGCTAGAGCCGGAGAATCTGGAAAAGGCTTCAACGTAGTTGCTACAGAAATAAGAAAGTTATCTAAATCCAGTGCAGAATCTATAAATAAAATTGAAGATATAATTAAAAATATTCAACTTTCCGTGTCCAATATTACTAAAAACATAAATCAAATAAATGTGTCTTTTCAGGAACAAGCATCTGAAGTTGGAGAAATAAATGCTGCCATTGAAAATTTAACTTCCACAGCTAAAGCCTTAGAAAATATTTCTAAAAATTATTAAATTTTATATATTATTTCAAAACATAAATCCTATAAAAAATTTTTGTGTAACCTAAATATTGAAAATTATTTATTTGTATTCAATCAATTAAATATAAATAATACGAACAAATAAAAGCTACGAAATTAAGGTGTTAATCCTATATTTCATAGCTTTTTCATTTAAAATAAAATTAATAGTTTATAAACTAGATTTTTCGGACAACGCTGTTTATTAGTTTAAATTATTAGTTCATTAACAATTTTTATATAATGCTACTTATATCTATTTTTTACAACCTGTACATCCGAATACTTTTTCTTTAAGCTTTAATCCTGCCTCAGTAACAGCCACCCCACCTAAAGCCGTTTCTCTAAGACAAGATGGAAGTTGTTTTCCAACTCTATACATTGCCTCAACTGAATCATCAAAAGGAATATGACTTGTAACTCCTGCCATTACCATATCTGCTGTAGTTAAAGCACTTACTGTTCCTGCAATATTTCTTTTCGCACAAGGTATTTCTACAAGTCCTGCCACTGGATCACAAACAAGCCCTAGTATGTTTTTTATAACTATAGCTCCTGCATCTAAAGCTTGCTCTACGCTTCCTCCCATCATTTCTACTACTGCTGCAGATGCCATAGCTGCAGCTGAACCGCATTCTGCTTGGCATCCACCTTCTGCTCCTGCTGTTGTAGCATTTTTAGAAATAAGTATTCCTAACCCAGAGGCTGTAAATAGAGCCTTAACTAAATCATCTTCACTTTTGTTTAATTTTTCTCCTGCCGCTATAACTACCGCTGGCAATATTCCTGCTGAACCTGCTGTTGGTGATGCTACAATCCTTCCCATAGCTGCATTAACCTCAGAGGTTGAAATAGCCATAGCCATAGCTCTTACCATAAAGCTTCCTGTTAGTGTATTTTCGCATTTAGAATATTCTTCTAACTTTAAAGCATCTCCACCTATTAATCCACTTACAGATTTAACTTCTTCTTTTCTTCCTATTTTTGCTGAATGTCGCATAACCTTAAGAGCTTTTTTCATAGTCTCAAATACTTCTTTTTCACTTATATTCTTACTTTCTGCTTCTATTTTTAAAGTATATTCCCATATTTTTAATTTTTTTTCATTACATACTTTTATAAGTTCTTTTCCTGTGTTTACGAACATTAATTTTTCCTCCTATTTTATTGGATTTATAATTTTTACATTCTCTATATCCTTAATAGCTTTTATTTCGTCTATTACTTTCTTTGGTATTTCTCCATCTGTTTCAAAAGTCATAGTTGCAGTTGTACCTTTACTTTCTCTAAAAACCTTCATAGCTCCAATATTTATGCCTTCTGAATACATCATTGTGCTAATTCTTGATATTATCCCTGGCACATCTTTATGATGTGTTACAATAGTAGGATTACCCCCAGTAAATTCCATAGATTGACCATCTATAGATGTTATAACTATATTTCCACCGCCTATAGAAGAACCTATGATTTCTGATACAGTGCCATCGGTTTTCTTAATAACAAATTTAACAGTATTAGGATGAGCATCCCCTAAATCTGTTTCTATAAATTCATATTTTAAACCTTTTTCCTTAGCTATTTCAAAGGATTTTCCAAGATTTTCATCCCAGGGATCCATATTTAATATACCTGCTATTAAAGCCTTATCTGTTCCATGTCCCTTGTAAGTCTTAGCAAAAGATCCATGTAAATAAAACTTAACCTCTTCTATATTGTCTCCTGATATAGAACAAGCTACTTTAGCAAGTCTAGCTGCTCCTGCAGTATGTGAACTAGAAGGTCCTATCATAATTGGCCCTATTACATCAAACACACTATAATCCTTCATTAATTTTTCCTCCTTAAAACGTATGTAAACCTTTATATTTAAAATAAAATCATGTATAATTAACTATATGTACTTACTTCAATTAGATTAAAATATTCATTCTATAAAATGAATCTATATGAATATGAGGTTTAATATCTGGTATTAACCTTAATAAATATTTTTTCATATTTTTGATTTGTTTTTCACTTTTTTGAAATCCTCTATATCTAGTATACTTTATTTAATGATTTTTTCAATATTTTTTTAAAACTTTCTATAAATCTTTCAAATTTACAAAATATTGCTCTAAAATTAAATAGGATATATTTTTATAGATAACATACTTATCATCTATAAAAATACATCCCTAATTTTTATTAAAAATATTAAATTATTATATTTAAAGTCTACACAACATTTTTCAATATTTATATATTTGAAATTTATTACTCCCTCTTTTTTTGGCATCATACATAGCTTTATCTGCTTTTTTTATTAGTTCCTGTGATGTATCCCCATCTTTTGGGAAAAAACTTATACCTATGCTAGTCTTTATATTTACATATATTCCTTCTATATATATCGGTTCTCTAAAAACTTCTATTATATCCCTAGCTAAATCTTCAACTTGTTTTTCATAAGCTATATCTCTTATTAATATAGTAAACTCGTCTCCTCCAAATCTAGCTATTAAATCTTTAGAACTAATAGTATTTTTTACCCTTTTAGCTACTTGCCATAAAAGTTTATCCCCAGTACAATGGCCAAAGTTATCATTTACTTCTTTAAATTTGTCAAGATCTAAAAACATTATAGCTAATATGGTTTGTTTTTTCCTGCTTAATTTTATTTCATGCTCTAATTGTTTTAAAAAAGAGTTCCTATTAGGTAACTCTGTAAGAGAGTCAAAATAGGCCATTTGCTTCGTTTTATCATTGTATATTTTCCGTTCTGTTATATCTCTTATATATGTTGCAATCCCCAATTCCCCTTCTATATTTATTAATTTTGTTGTTTCCTCCCCATAAAAATGCGTTCCATCTTTTCTTTTATGTACTCTCTCAACAGGCTTATCTCCTATAGACATATTAAACCCTATATCTTTTATGGATGATTTAGGTATTAAGTCTATCATATTAAGCTTTTTCATTTCTTCTAAGGAATATCCAAACAAATTAAGAGCAGACTTGTTGCAATATATTATATCTCCATTTAAATTTCTAATTATTATTGAGTCCGCAGATAACTCTATAAGATATTTATATTTTTTAATTGTATTTTTCAATTCTATTTCTTTTACTTTATATTTGGTTATATCATAAAGTGTAATAAAAAAAGCCTGTTTTTTTTCTGTATACAATAATACTTTAACCCACTTTTTAGTAATATCAAAATAATCTTCAAATTCCATTTTTTCTTCTTTATATAATAAAAGTTTTTCTAAGGCTTTCATTATATTTATTCTATGACTTTCAAAAGACCTTATATCTTTAGCTTTTTTATTTTTTATATATCCTTTTGTAAAACCCGTTAAATCTTTAAAATAATCATTAGATTCCATAAAAATAAAATCCTCTAACTGACCATATGAGTCCAAACTTATTTTGCAGTAACAATAAGCTATACCCATTTTTTCTATGACAGATAACTCTATTTGTTTTATTAAATTTTTCTCTTTCATAGTTTCACCTCTTATGTTCAGTTATATTATACTATTAATATATTCCCTATAATTTCAAATAAGTATTTATAATTAAGGAATTTTGCTAAATAATTATTTTTTTACTTTAATTATATAAAATTGCTAGGAACCCAGCACCATGTGCTGGGTTACTAGTTAAATTATACCATTAAGCCATTTTAACTACTATATCTTTTTTCATGGAATCCCAGATTTTCTCATCTTCCATTCCTAATCTCCATAAAGCTATCCCTTTTATACCTTTATTGAAGGCTAATTCTGCCTTTGCGTATATACTTTCAGCATTTTCGAACCAAACTTCATGATTATTACCATTTTCATCTATATAACTAAACATAGGCGTTTTTGTTTCTTCATCAAATATTATATCTTTTCCATATCTATTAGCTATTTCTACAGCTCCTGCATAAGTAACATAAGTATTTCTTCCTGTAGTTAAATTAAAATCAAATCCAAACACTGAAACTGCAGCTACTACTTTATTTCTCGGAACTCTAGTTATAGTATAATTTAATACTCTATTCATCCATCCTATTGAAACTACTGGTCCCGGTCCACTACCTGGCCATCCATGTTCGTTATATAACATAACAATAAATTCATCTACAGCACTTCCTATGATTCTATAGTCAAAAGGATCTGAAAAAGGATTAAAGGGCTCATCGCTGACTCTTGCTGGCACAGAAGCTGACAAATAATATCCTCTTTTCCTTAATTCTCTTCCCATTTCTAAATATAAAGAAGATAATCTGTCTCTATCTTCTATATAAACATCTTCTATATCTATATTTACACCATCAAAATTATACTTTTCTATTAAATTTATCAAATTGTTTATAAAGATTTGTCTATTTTCTTTAGTAGATACTAATTCTTTAACTAAATCTTTAGCCTTTGTAGTACCACCAGGTCTATACAATAGATTATGAACTACGGCTAATATTCTAACATTATTTCTATGAGCAATATTCACCAATTCTTCTACATACTCATCTGTAAACTGTCCAAAATTTTCTATTGCTGTAGCATCATTAGGATCTATCCTAAACATAAATAAACATATTTCAGATATTAAATTTCTATTAGTAACAAAAGATTCGTAAGAGCTTGGTAAAGTTTCTCCTTCTTCTAATGTATAAAATCCATCTACAGCTACTACAGGCTTCATATTACCATAAGTTTTAAAATCTACTATAGTTTTTGATACAAAACCTTCATTTCCATTAAATAATTTTATTCCATAAAAATCCTTATGCACATTTATGATCGGAAGCTTAGCACCTTTATCCATTTTGTATAATACTTGTGAGTTTATATCAGGTCTGCTTCTTATATTTCCATCCTCTACTTTCATTATAGCTTCAGTATAAATGGGTATATAAAGTATTTGTCCAATACTTAGGTTTATACTATCTAAATTATTCAATACCATCAAACTTTCTACAGTAGTATTAAATTTTTTAGCAATAGAATATAAACTATCCCCTCTTTTTACTTCATAGATAGATATAGGTATAAAAATTTGTTGTCCCACATACAACTCATCAGAAACAAGTCCATTATATTCTTTTAATTGTTCAACAGTTATACCATAGGATCTAGCAATTTTGAATAAACTATCTCCTGGTTTAACTATATAACTTATATTAGGTTGTCTCCACATATATATTCCTTTCTAATATTAATTACACTCTTATAATATTCATTATAATTTTTTTTGATTATATAATTATAATACCTTTACAAAAGAACTACATTGTTTTGTAAAACATTAATCTTTGCCCTTATTAATAAATTTTGCTGTAATGTTAAATAGCATTTTTCTCTTTCAAAAGGAGAACTCTCTACATCTTTATAAATATTACTAGATTTTATATCTAATTTTTCTATTTTGCCTAACAAAATTTTTTTATCTTTTATATAATTATTAAAATCTACAAAAAAAGCTTCTCCTTCTTTCATATTATTAAAAAATAATAAATTTATGTTTATAGCTTTACTAAAATCCTTATGTGAAATTATTCCTTGATTTTTAGTTGTAATAGAATTTTCATTTATTTTATCTAATGTTATATATTCTATATAACTTCTAATATAACCACTAATAAACAATTCAGCCTTATTAAAATTTAATTTTATTAAATTAGCCTCTTCTATAAAAATGTTATTTTTAACTTCTTTTATATCTATAAATGTATCTTCTATTTTGGTAAAAACTATTTCTGTTATTTCTGTTCCAAAACTTGCTATTACTATAGGTACTTTAGAAAACGTATTTTTTCTTATATTGTTATTTTCTTTATTTAATTCAGTATTTATTTTAGAAACCTGTTGACTCTTTTCATTCTTTAATTGAGTATTTCTATTGGCAATCTCTTCATTTTTCTCTTCTTTTAATTCAGCTTTTACTTTAGGAAACTGTTTCTCTTTCTCTAACCCATTCTGTTCCTTAAGAATCTGCTTGCTTTTCTGATTCTTTAATTCAATATTTACCTTAGGAAGCTTTTTTTGTTTGTCTTCCTTATGTTCCTTAATAATCTTATTACTATTCTCATTTTTTAGTTCAATATTTGTCTTTTGAACTTGCTTACTTTTTTCTTTATTCAATTCATTATTTATCTTAGAGAGCTGTTGATCCTTCTCATTCTTTAATTGAGTATTTCTATTAGCAATCTCTTCTTTTAACTCAGCTTTTACTTTAGGAAGCTGGTTCTCTTTTTCTTCCTTATGTTTATTCACATTCTGCTTACTCTTATCATTTCTTAGTTTAATATTTTCCTTGGAAATTTGTTTATTTTTTTCTTTTTCTAATTCAGTATTTATCTTGGAAGCCTGTTGACTTTCTTCATTCTTTGATTCATTATCTCCCTTAACAATATGTTTACTATCTTCTTTCTTTAATTCAACATTTGTCTTAGGAGTCTTTTTACTTTTTTCTTTCCTTAATTCAATATTTACATTGGAACCCTGTTTCCCTCTTTCATTCTTTGGCTCATTGTGCCTCTTTATAATCTGTTTACTGTTCTCTTTCTTTAATTCAACATTTACCTTAGGAAGCTTTTTTTGTTTTTCTTCCTTATGTTCCTTAATAATCTTATTACTATTCTCATTTTTTAGTTCAATATTTGTCTTTTGAACTTGCTTACTTTTTTCTTTATTCAATTCATTATTTATCTTAGAGAGTTGTTGATTCTTCTCATTCTTTAATTGAGTATTTCTATTGGCAATCTCTTTATTTTTCTCTTCTTTTAACTCAGCTTTTACTTTAGGAAGCTGTTTCTCTTTCTCTTTCTTTAACTCATTCTGTTCCTTAAGAATCTGCTTGCTTTTCTGATTCTTTAATTCAACATTTGTCTTAGGAGTCTTTTTACTTTTTTCTTTCTTTAATTCAATATTTACATTGGAAGCCTGTTTCCCTTTTTTATTCTTTGACTCATTGAGCCCCTTTATAATCTGTTTACTGTTCTCTTTCTTTAACTTAACGTTTCCCCTAGAAATTTGTTTATCATTGTCTTCATTGAAGCTCCATTTACTTTTTGTATTTTTAAATTTAATGCTTCCATTGGAAAGCTGTTTATCTTTTTCTTCCATAATTAATCTTTCCATTTTATTTAGATTGGATAGATTAATTAGATTATATATATTGTTTTCTTTTTCTTCTTCTTGCAGTAATTGAAATATAAGTATAAGTATAATAAAATTTTTAAAATTATTATTTTTCACACTAGAAATTCCCCTTAAATATAATTACTATAAGAATATTTATTTGATTTATACATATATTATTAATAAACCCTATCCACTCCAAATAAAAATCCACATATAAAATTAGATAATTTAGGAGAAATCCTTTCTCCTAAATTATCTTAAAGTTGTTTATTTAGCATTATTTATTAGTACTCTTATCATTAGCGACTTTTCTTATTATTTTCTACACATACTTCCTGTACCAGCGTCTGTGTCATTTACAGCTACTTGTTGTAATTGTAAAACTTTTACTCTAATGTGAACTACCATTTTCTCTAGTAATTCATCAAAAACCTTTTCTCCGTGTTCATAACAAGGTTTTCTTTGTATATCTGCTTCAAATATTCTAGCTCCTAGCAATTCGCAGAATGGTTTCTCTACAAGTGTTATTGAATCTTCTAAAAATTCTTCACAAGTTAACTTTCCTAATCTTTCTTCTTCACATTCACACTCACAATCACATCTACCACAGAATAAATCTGTTTTTTGTTGAATTCCTCTATTGCCTAATATTGGAGGAGTTATATAGGTTACTTCTGTTACGCAAGTGAATGGTATTTTTTCTGTAGTGTGTTTTATTTCACCACTTACTACATCGTGTTTTACACAGTCTGCAGTAGCAAATTCTATATTCTTTCTAACAAATCCACTTAAGAATAATTTTCCTGTTATTGGAACACCATTTTCTATAACGCCTGCTCTTGGTAACAATTCACATTGAGTTAAAAATACATCTTTTTTAATTCTTTTTATTTCAAAGAATTTTTCTTTTAACTTCATTCTAGCTTCTACATCTATTTGAACTTCTTTTTCTGCAAGAACTACTGGTATCTTAGCTACTACTGGTGTTGTTACAGCAGTTGGTGTTATATTAGTTCCTTCACATAATGGTAAAGTTTGACTTTCTATTACCCTACCACAATCCTTATGGCAGTCATGATCAGCTGATTTATATGAATTTGAATCGTAATTACCTCTCATTTCATCCATTGACATCATTTATTCCTCCCATGTTATAAAAATATTTTATTTAAAGCTTATTTTATTAATTATTATTACTTGTAATTTAATTTTTTAGCTTATACTATATATTATGATGGACAAGCATTTCTGTTACTAAAATCAACTTTTTTAATTTTATTGTTTCTATAAATATTTCTAATTTTTTACCCCTCTATATACTATTCTTTCAAATACATATTAGTGAATACTAAACTTATTATATTATGCCTTTATTAAAATATATACTTTTCACTTTTATGTTAGTTTTTAATTTTAAAGTATCTGTTAGCATTTTTTTTAATTTAGAATACATTAATATTGTAAATAATTTTATAGGAGTTAATATGATGTATCCTTATTTTTATTACTTTTATTATGATAATTACATGAGAGGGCCAGCTCCTCCTCCAATGCCACCTTTTATGACACCGCCAGGTGGTTTTTCTCCTCAAGGAGGACCTCCATCTACACCACCTCCAAACATTCCTCCAACTAAGCCTAGTAAAAGTGGGCCTAATGTTAAAGCTGTTGATCCTGGTTCTATAAGATTCTGTAGATATAAATTTACTTATATTTGGCCTTCTAGAGGAAAACCTTTCTGGATGTGGATTGTATATGTAGGGAACAAATCTATATCTGGATGGAAGTGGACTGGATATAATTGGGCTTATGCTGGAATTGACTTAAATAGAATAGATAGTTTTCAATGTTATTAATTAAAATTTAATTTTATTAATATAATTCTAATTTTTCACAAAAAAAATTTAAGCTTCTACAAGAGTTTTAACTCTTTTGAAGCTTAATTTTTTATATCACAATATTCAGCTTAACACTCTCACATTAGCAAATTTAGATTCATTGTTTTCTTTATCCTCCAATAGATTGCTATAAAAATTACATAAAAAAGAATTCCTTATAAAAAACTTACTCTACAACTCTTGATATAAAAATAATTTTAATAATTATATAGATATATCCTTTTTATATAACATCTCTATATGTGGAATATTATCCTCCAAATAAACCTCTGATACCGGTTTAAATCCAAAGCTTTTATAAAAATCCATTAAATAATGTTGTGCTGAGATTCTTATAGAGTTTTCTTTTAAATTATTCTGTATAAAATCTATGGCTTGTAAAATAGACTTTCTTGCCAAACCTTTACCACGATAATCCTTATCCACTAAAACCCTTCCTATAGATATTTCATCATAAGATAAGCCTTTTTCTAATATTCTTAAATAAGAAATAACCTTTCCTTCTTCCATATAAAACAAATGATATGCATTTTTATCTTTACCATCACAATCTTCATAAGGGCATTCCTGTTCTACAATAAAAACTTCATTTCTTATTTTTAGTATTTCATATATTTCTTCTACGCTCAATTCATTAAACTTTTTTATTTTGAAACTCATAAATTAATCTCCTTATACAAAAATTAGTTCTGTTAAGTTATATTAACATTGATTTTTTAACATATTAAAATATAATGTTTTTACTACAACTATTTTATCACCTAGAGTTCCTTTATGTCTAATATTTTGTTTTCCTATAAAATTCCTAGTCACCTTTGCTAGAAAACTATTTTTCAAACTTGCTATTTCTTTAAACTTTTAGGAAACTTTAATTAAAAAATGGCCATAAATGGGAATCTCCATTTTTATTTTTATGATTAAATTTTATCCGTAACTGCTTTTTTAATTAATAAATATTGTACTCCCATTACTAAAATGCTTAGTATACTAAATGTTAGAATTGTTATATATGGATTTGGATTTTCACTAATTCCAAAAGCATTTTCAATAAATATGCACACTTTGTTATAAATATCATAAGGAAAATTATTTACAAATATAATTAATATTATTGGAATACAAGATATTATTATTTGACCTAATTTATTTAATCTAAAATAAATCATAGTTATTAATAGACCCATCATAAATACAAATACATATAATACAAAAGTCCATACACAAGTTCCCAATAAATTTGAAACACTATGATCTAATGTCAATTCCCAAGAAGCATTTACACAATATGTTATTTGTCCATAAATCATATCAAAAATAGTAGGACACCTCATAAAAATATTGTATACTCTATTTATAATTACATCAACGAAAACCAAAACTGCTGATATTATTATACCGTACTTTATATTTCCCCAATAAAAACTCTTTCTTGAAATATTATTCCCTTGTGAAAAATAAAAAGAAGATTTAAATGAATTTAATGCCACTATAAATATAAAAATTACTGTTGCTGAATCTATACCATTTACCTGAGTATTATAATCTGTAAACATAAATTTTTGTATTAATGTTAATATTAATAACCCTATTAATATACTATAATAAGTAACTATAGATTTTATAGAAGTCTTTAATTGAATTTTACATATCTTATTACTCTTTTCCATTTATTACTCCCCCATATTTGTTAAATATATAAACAATTTTTGAAGTTCTACTGTGCTAATTTCTAATTCCAGTTTCTTTATATTATCTAAATCTTCTTTAGTTCTTTCTTGTAAAATTGTGGCTTTTTTATATGAACCTAAAGTTTCTATATCTATTGTATTTTTAGATGTTATATATTTATCTACAGCATCATTACTACCTGAAACTGCATAAGCTAAATTAAGTATATTTTCAACAGAATCATTTTCTATTATTTTACCTTCTTTTAATATAATTACTTTTTCTAAAAGGTGAGAAATTTCTTCTATTATATGAGTTGATATTATGATTGTTTTTTCCCCGTCATCATAAACCTTTAATAACTCTTTATAAAAAAGTTCTCTATGATTAGCATCTAGTCCTAAAATAGGTTCATCAAAAATTAAAATTTCTGCACCTGAAGCTAATGTGGCAATAATTTTACTTATTGATTTATATCCTGTTGATAAATTTTTTACTTTTTTCTTTATATTTAAATTAAACATTCTACTTAGTTTAATAGCATATTCCATATCAAAGTCTTCATAAAATTCTTTTGTCCACTTAAAAACATCTACTATTTTCATTGTTTCAGGGAAAAGATTTTTTTCTTCCATAAAATAAATTTTAGAAAGTGCCTTATCATTTTCACAAATGCTTTCTTCATCTATTAAAATCTCTCCACTATCTAATATCCCTCTATTAGTCATAAGATGTAAAAGAGTCGTTTTTCCTGCTCCATTTCTTCCAAGAAGTCCATATATTTTACCAATTTCTATATTAATAGAGATATCTGAGAGGACTTCTTTTCCTTGATATGATTTAGTAACATTCTTTATTAATATATTACTCATTTTTATAACCCCCTTTTATCATATCCATTATTTCATCTATAGTTATTCCTAACCTTTTAGCCTCATCTACAAGGCTCAATATATAACTTTCAAAAAAATTATTTTTTCTTTTTTCTTTTAACTTTTCCTTTGCGCCACTACAAACAAACATTCCTAACCCTCTTTTCTTATAAATTATTTCTTCACTTACTAACAAATTGAATCCTTTCCTTACTGTAGCTGGATTTATTTTGTAAGTTACTGAAATTTCTGTTGTGGAGGGAATTTGGCTTTCTTCTTCATAAATTCCTTTTAATATTCCATCCTCAATGGCATTAGCTATTTGCTGGTATATCGTAATATGCTCATTAAAATTTAAATTCATTATTATCACCTCGCTACATAACTAGTTAGTTACCTATGTAACTAACTATATAACCTTCTTTATAAAATGTCAACACCTACCTAAATAGTTATATTGCTTTAAAATAAAAAAATCCCTTTCTATTGAGGATTTTTTTAATAATTTTCTAATACATTATCAAATTCTTCTAAAACTATGATCTCATAACCATAGGAATTTAAATCTTCTTGTATACAATTTTTTAATTTTAAATCATAATTCCTTTTTAAACAATTTATGCGTTATATTCAAATCCTTAACATGGTATGAATATTGAAAAAATAGATCCCTTTTGAAGTTTGGATTTTACTTTAATATATCCATTTTGTTTTTCTATAATTTGTCTTGATAAATATAATCCTATACCTACCCCTTCCTCATTTTCACTGCCTTGTCCCCTATAAAATCTTTTAAAAATGCTATTTATTTCTTTCTCATCTATGCCTATCCCATTATCTTTTATATCTATTCTTGCAAATATTTCATATTTTATACTATCAACTACAATAGTTCCATTATTGTTTGTATATTTCACAGCATTGTCTATAATGTTAAAAATAGCTTCTGTAGTCCAATTTTTATCGATATTTAAAACAATATCTTCTGCAACATTAAACCTAATTTCTATATTTTTATCTTTTGCTTTTTTATATACTTGCTTTATTGCAATTAAACAAACATTATTTATGCTTGCTTTATTAGGGGTTAGTTTAATTATACCACTTTCAAGCCGTGACATTTTGATCATACTTTCAAGCAAAAAACTTAGCTTTTCAATCTGACTTTTCATATTAAAATTAAACTCATCATATTCCTCTTTAGAAATTGAAGTATCTTGTAAAATCTCATAATACAGTTTTAAATTTGACAAAGGAGTTTTTAGTTGATGTGAAATATCTGAAATTAAGGATTTTATCTCATCTCTCTCATATTTTATTCTTCTATTTTGCGCTTTCAGTATATTAGTCAATTTAATAACCTGAGATTGAAGTTTTGATAACATATCATCATTTAAAACAGAAAAAACTTCATTCTCATTCATGTCTGTAATAGATTCAATAACCTCTGAAAGTTGTATTAGAATATGTTCCATGTATTTCTTTAAAACATATATAAGTATTATAGATAACATTATCATTAGAATTGAGAATATTGTAATCAACATCATAAAATTTATATTTTTATATTTAAACCATGCATATAAATCAAACAAAATACAGCAAAACACTATCATAAAAAAATACAAAGCTATTTTAAAATTAAATTTCATTAAATCTCACCCCATGTATATCCAGTTCCAAATATAGTAATTATATACTTAGGTTTTTTAGGGTTGTCCTCTATCTTTTGTCTGAGTCTACGAATATTTACACTTAATGCATTTTCATCTACAAAATTACCATTAGCATCCCATAATTTTTCTAATATTATTTTTCGAGGCATAACCTGATTTTTATTTTTAGTGAGTAATTCTATGATCTTATATTCTGTTGTAGTTAACTTTATTATTTTTTCACCTTTTTTTAAAATCATCATGTTATAATCAATAGTTATGTCTTTATACTTAAACGTATTTTTATCTTGTATATTAGTTCTTTTTAATACTGCCTTAATTCTTTGCCTTAAAATTTCCATAGAAAATGGCTTTGCTATATAGTCATCACATCCTTTTTTAAAACCCTCTACCATATCTTGATCCGTATCATTAGCTGTTATAAAAATTATAGGCACCTCTGAAATCTTACGAATTTCTCCGCAAAGCTTTAGCCCACTTTTATGCATCAGTTTTATATCAAGTAATATTAGATCGATATTATTATTCAAAAATTCATTATATCCCTCATCATAACTATAAGAGCTAATAACATTATATTTATCTTTCATCAGTACATATTTTATACCTCTATTTAAAAGTCTGTCATCTTCTATTATTAATATATTAGTCACAAAATCACCCCTATAGTAAACAAATTAAACTTATAAAAACTTAATCTATCTCATTTTAATCATTTAATTTTTCTATTTACTAATTTTATTTATCCATATTATACCATGAAATTAAGAGAGTGTCTGAAAATATGATCTATTTTGAGGCACTCTCTTAATATTAATACTTATTCTGATTCTCTTAATCTTTCAACAATAGTTTGATTATTTACATTTACATATATAACAAAAGGAACTAATATTGATATTAAAACTAAGATTGGTGATGAAATTAAAATTGGAGTTAATATAAATTTATATTTAAAAAACCATAAACTTCTTCCAATTGTTTTGACAATTGTTAAAGATGCTATACTACCTAATATTATAGATGTAACTATTGATCCTAAAGCATAGAAAACTCCCTCTAATATTAGCATCTTATTTAGTTGTTTATTAGTCATACCTATACTTTGTAACATTGCAAATTCTCTTCTTCTTGATATTATACTTGTAAGTATAGCGTTTATAAAATTTAATATTCCAATTGCTCCAATTATTAAACTAGTAACACCACCTACTAATAAAAACATATTTTCTAATTTTTTAAACTCATTTTCATATTTTTGTTTTGATTCATAATTCATTTGTGGTTCAATAGTTTTAGTATAGTCATTTAAAAATTTTTCTGTTTTGTCTACATATTTATCATCTACATCAAACACATAAGACATTGTTAATGGTTTTTTTATTTCTTTTTTTAATTCTGATGATGGAATACATATTTCTGCCTCATCTTTACCTGAATATCTAACAGACATTTTGTATTTAAGTTCTGCTTTTGCCATAACTTCATATTGTTTAGTTACATTATTTTCTAGTTTTACAGTAACCTTATCCCCTATTTTGCATTTACTTTCTTCAGTCCTGACTCTCCCATTATCATCTGAACCTAGATTTTCAATAATATACTTACCTGTTTTAAATTTTTCTAAATCTATTTTACCTTCAACTACATTTAATTTAGATAAAGGGAAATCATCCATACCATACAATTGTAAAGGTGATTTTTTGCCATTAAAAATTATGCTACTAGGTTCTACATTATAATAAATTTTTCCTCCCCCTTTAATTCCGTCAAGTTTATTTATATTACTAATCATTTCTTCAGATATAACATCATTTTCCGTTGTAAAATGCTTATTCATACTAAAATAATTAGCATTAGCTACTATAAAATCAGCTGCTATCTCATGTTCTATAAATTTATCCATACTAAAACCTTTTACAAAAGTAACTACTGAGTTAAGAATTATTAAACTTAAGGATATTGAAATAACTACCAAAATAGTTTTCTTCTTATTTCTTAGCATATTGTATTTAGCCATATTATAAATCTTGCCACCATTTGAAGACCTTTTCTCTTTTTTAAATTTAACAGTAGCATCTACATATCTTGTTGCTTCTACTGGAGAAACCTTTGCTGCAATTTTACCAGGTTTTCTACAACTTATTAGTACTGTAATAATTGCAAATACTGCAGATCCAATAAAAATAATAGGACTAAAGGATATATAACTTGTTTTAATATTACTTGTGCTTATAATAATAGGTAAAAGCACATTTCCAATTATATAACCCAAGATAAGACCAATTGGAATTCCTATAACAGATAGCAACAGTGCTTGATTTTTTATAAGTTTTTTTATTTGTTTTGAAGAGGTACCAACTGTTTTAAGCAATCCATAAAAACGAATATCCTTGATTACAGATATCTGAAAAATATTATATATTATCAAATATCCTGTAAAAATAATTAATAAAAGCGCTCCAACACCTGCAATTATAATGGATGAATCTTTATCATTGTTTGTACTTAAATAAGCCCAATTTACTCCAAAAGCAATGGAATTAGGTGATTTATCGAAGCTAAAACCACTGTCAGCTATAACCTTTTTCATTTTTTCCTCAATATTTTTACTATTTTTAAACATAACATCTGCATTTATAGTTCCCACATATTCTCCTGGCTTATGAAGTTTATTAATTCTATCTCCAATATTTTTATCAATAAATTGTTTAGATACAAACATCATGCTGGCAGGCATAACCTCATCATGTTGCCAAAAACCTGATAAAATGAATTCTTTAGAAAATTTTTCTTTATCAATATAATATTCTACTCTAACCTTTTCTCCTATTTTATGCTGCACTCCTAGCAAGTCAAGAACAGCTGTGTCTGTTGCTATTTCATTTTCCTTTTCAGGCATCTTTCCTTTTGTTGGACTAGAAAAAAACATTTTTGCTTGGGTATCTGTAGCATATCTAATTTCAGTATAATGCTTCAACAATTCTATATTTTCCGCTGAATTTAACATAACAGAATATCCAAGTTCTTTTATGGAAGGATGTTTTTTAATTTTATCAAGTTGATCTTGTGTTATATATTTATAAGTTCCATGAGCACATCCTCCTACTTGTCTCATGGTTTGCTGTTCAATTGAATTTTTCATTCCCATGCCTATAGTAAACAAAGACGTAAATAATATAGTTGTTATAGCTATTGCAATAATTGCAAATATATTTCTGATTTTATTAGCTTTTATACTATTTTTAGTAAGCTTTTTTATAATAGCTTTATTATTATTTTGAAATTTCATAGGAGACACCCCCAACAATCTTACCATCCTCAATATGAATTGTTCTGTCAGCAAGTTGTGCAATTTCTTCATTATGAGTTATCATAACTATTGTTTGATTAAACTTTTTGCTTGTCATTTTCAAAAGTCCCATAACCTCCATACTGGTTTTGCTATCAAGGTTTCCCGTAGGTTCATCCGCCAGTATTATAGATGGCTTTGTGGCTAATGCTCTTGATATTGCAACACGTTGCTGCTGACCTCCTGAAAGATTATTAGGCATATTATTAATCTTACTACTTAAACCTAAAACTTTTATAATATTATCTATATATTCTTTATCAATTTTTCCTCCATCAAGCTCTATTGGGAGTATAATATTTTCGTATACATTTAATATGGGTACAAGATTATAATTTTGAAATACAAAACCTATATTTCTGCGTCTAAATACTGTAAGTTCATCATCACTCATTGCAAATATATTTTTATTACTTATAATTACATTTCCACCAGTTGACCTATCAAGTCCACCTAACATATGCAAAAGAGTACTTTTACCACTTCCAGATGTGCCTACAATGGCTACAAACTCACCTTCATTCGCTTCAATATTAACCCCATCTAACGCTTTTACTCTATTAGCCCCTTCTCCATAGTATTTTTTAAGATCTATAGCTTTTAATATACTCATTAAAATCATCCCCTTAACAAATTAAAATTCTAATTTTATCCCATGACTACCCGCTCTAGTACTCCCATCTTCTGAAAGTTAAGAGTAAAGAGCAGCTACATCTCTGGATAATGATTTCTAAGTTTTAGTGGGAGTAAAAGCTCCCCCTAAATCCGAGAACTCTGTTTATACTATAATGTAAATTATAAATTACACATCTTACAATTTAGTGACAAGATTAAAATAAAAAATCTGCGTACATTCCATTGTTATTGGAAATTACACAGATTTTTTATAAATTTTATTAAATTACTTTTGATTTAATATTTTTATGAATTTCTTCTTTCCTACTTGAAGTATATCTTCATTTTTTACTTTACATTCTTCATCTACTTTTTCTCCATTTACTTTTACTGCTCCTTGTTTTACTAATCTTCTAGCTTCGTTTTTACTAGGAGCAAATTCTGCTTTAACTATTAAATCTACTATATTTGTTTCATCTAAATTTGCTTCTAACGTATCTATATCTTCTGGCATATTTCCTTGTTGGAATATATTTTTGAAATTTTCTTCTGCTTTTATAGATGCTTCTTCTCCATGGTATAGTCTTACTATTTCTTTAGCTAATTCCATTTTAACATCTCTTGGATTAACATTTTCCTTTTCTAATTTTGTTTTTATTTTCGCTACTTCATCTGGATGTATGTCTGTAGCTAATTCATAGTATTTAACTATCATTTCGTCTGGTATAGACATAACTTTTCCATATATATCATTAGCATCTTCATTTATTCCTATATAGTTTCCTAAACTTTTGCTCATTTTATCTTTTCCATCTGTTCCTTCTAATAATGGCATAAGAATAGCTACTTGGCTTTCTTGATCAAAATCCTTTTGTATAGTTCTTCCCATAAGAAGGTTAAATCTTTGGTCTGTTCCCCCTAACTCTATATCTGCCTTTAGAGTAACAGAATCAAAAGCTTGTAATAATGGGTAAAAGAATTCGTGTATTCCTATACTAGAGTGACTTTCAAATCTCTTTTTAAAATCTTCTCTTTCAAGCATTCTAGCCACTGTATATTTTGAAGTTAACTCTATAGTATCTCTTAAAGATAGTTTACCTAACCATTCGCTATTAAATTTTAAATCAGTCTTATCTTTATCTATTATTTTAAATATTTGTTCTTCGTAGGTTTTAGCATTAAACATAACTTCTTCTTGTGTCAATGGTTTTCTAGTTTTAGACTTTCCTGTTGGATCTCCTATTCTTCCTGTAAAATCTCCTATTATTATAACTGCTCTATGTCCTAAGTCTTGCAGTTGTCTTATTTTTCTTAAAACCACTGAATGACCTATATGAATATCAGGTGCTGTAGGATCTAATCCTAATTTAACTGTCAGAGGTTTTCCTGTCTTTTGTGATTTTTCTAATTTACTTTTTAAATCCTCTACATTTATAATCTCATCTACACCTTTAGATATTATTTTTATTTGTTCTTCTATACTTTTCATTTTTATAGCCTCCCTAAAATTATAATATTTTTTTGTAAGGCCATATGCATATGGTAATTATTTTATTATTTTTAGATTTAAATCATAATTTTCTAAGCGCTTATTTATATAAATTATTTTTTAACTTTTTATTTATTAAAATTAATATTTTAAAAATACATGAAAATTCAATTAGTGTTGTTATTTTCAACTAATTAAATTTTATTTTAAATGCAAAAAATCCCGTCTCTAGCTTAACTAGAGGACGGGAGTTATACTCACGTGGTACCACCTCGTTTTATTAGATATGTCACCATATCTAACCTTTTCAAGTACTAAACTAAACATAGTTTCTATACTCTAGCACTATAACGGGTGCAGGGATTCCGAAAACAATCTACTACCTTAAATAAGGATTCGGTGCTCCGCTCAGAGATGTATTCAAAATATCTTTCTTTTCTTCTTTTCACCAACCAGAAGCTCTCTTTAAAAGAATTTATATTTTTACTTCTTCTCATCACAGCTTTTAATTTAATATTTTGAGTGAATTATATCATGATTTAAATTTACTGTCAACACTAGAATTGAAATTATTTTACAATAATTAAATTGTTTTATCTATTTTGTACATATTTCAATTAAATAATACATTTATATTTTACCAACTCCAAGTATGGGAATCTCCACCTTTTGGAACATTATAAAACTGATTGTAACCACCTTGCCATATTACATTTCCATTATTATTTTTCTTTATCGCTTTAAATTCGTAATTATGACCTTCAGCAAGATATGTGGTAATTGTATAACTTCCATTATTATTTTTAAATTGTAAAGGATAAAATTCCGTACTCCAATTAGCCATCTCCCATCTACTTCCAGTTAAATATAAATTCTCGTCGCTTTCTAAATTAACATTATTTACTGTAAATGTTACAGGAACTGGCTTAATGGCTAAAATATCCGCAAAAGGAGACATTTCAGCGGTAGGTGTTCCATCATAATTAACTATATTTTTAAGTCTTAAAAGTGTAAACCCTGAAAAATCATAATTAAATAACATTTCAGCACAATTTTCATATGCTTTTTTATTATTATAAATATCTGATGCGTTCTCTCCAAAATATTTTATACCTTTTTCTCTAGCCAAGTTTGCAATGTTTATAACAAGACTTTTTGGTGCTGAATAAGGATAATTATATGGATTTGAATCCTCCCTTTCAAGACATGTAAATGTTAAATCTAAATTTGATTTTTTAAACTGATCAAGCAAAGTACTATAATTATAATAGCCTGTACAATACTCTGCAGCATGTGGCATATTTGGACTGTTCATTAACCAGTGAACACCTGATACTTTTGCTCCTATTGTAACACCAAAAACTGAATCAAAACGATTATGCGCTTTAGTTGCTATATTTGATAAATGTTTTATAAGCACACTTTGATACCAAGTTAAGAAATCATTGCCATATGTTGTTTTATAACCATTTATAAAAAAATTGTCTCCGTCTGTTGGAGGATTGATTTCTTCGAAATTCTTTAAGCTTGTTCCCCATTTACTATTAAGTCTAGATATAGTATTATATTTATTTTTCATAGCATTTTGGAAATCTAATTTAGCTGCTTTAGTATAACATTGTAAAAATCCACGAGACCACCCTGTTGATGGATTATAAGATGGAAATCTTAATTCACCTGCTGGTCCAGATGAAAGATATATTTTTGCTATAATATCTTTATATGAACTAAAATTTGAAGCAAATGATTCATAAAGCTCATCATACTGTTTAGCTGTATCAGACCACCATGGACTAAGAGTCTCTTTGTTATAAACTCCATTTTCATCCTTAAATTGCATGTTATCAGCAGTATCTTTTGCCCATAACCATGAAGGCAAAGGTATATTTACAGAATCACCTACATTACTACCACATTCATGAGTTGATATAATAGGTATCCACTTTAATCCTGCGGCACGAACAGTATCTCCATAAGTTTTATAGTAACTCCAGTCAAACTTATTATCACCTGCACTTTCAACATATCCCCACCACACATCTGTAGTAATAGCGTAAACCCCATTATTTTTAAGAGTTATTAGTTGCTTCTTAAAATCATTCCAATTATCTACTTTCTCTAATGGTCCCATTACACAACATTTATAATCAGGTCTCATATTTGCTGCAAAAGCTTTAAATGTAAAACACAGACTTAAAGTAAAAGCTAATACTAAAGATAAAATAAAACTTCCATATTTTTTTAAAATTTTATTACCATAATACATGAAAATTCCTCCTTTAATTTTTATATAAATGGTTTAAGCATTATTTGTTAGAAGAAAGTTCATTATATTGTGAGGTCTAAATTATATAATTGTATCTCTATTAATAAAAAAATATAATAACTAATACATATAGTGAAATCGTTTGCGCAAAAAGACAAAAAAAACTTTCTTTAACAGTATTTAAAATCCCCCTATATTCTCCTTTCTTAATTAAGATAAGTTATTTTGATTCTTCTTAATATAAATTCTAAAAATTCAGAAAATTACTTATATAATAATAAATTCACATTTTGTTGTTATATTTAAATATAACAACAAATATGGATATATATAACATTTAAATCTTTAAGTTAATAATATATTAAAATTTAATAGTTTGCAAGATGCATTTAAAAATATTCTAAATTATAGAATACAATATATTTATCATATTCTTTTCCTATTTAATATCAATAATATTCTTTGACATAATAAAAAGTGCTTTTTATTATGGATAATATATTCCTCCTTCTAAAGATTCACTTCCCCTTTTTAGGGATGCTGTACCTGATTTTATATCATCGATTCCTGATCTTAACTCTCCCATAGATCCAGATAAGACGCCTGCTCCATCACTGAGATTTTCTAATCCATCCCTTAGCTTTATAGCTCCACCTTCTAATTTATTGGCTCCATCTTTTAATTCTTTATCTGTCATTTCACCTTTTAAAATATAACTATAACAATATTCTTCGCTGGATTTAAACCTACCACTAGATTTTAAAGTATTATATGCTTTTTCACTTACAAAAGAAATACTAAACTTCTCTATATTGGAAGATATATCTGAAGGATTGGCCATAACTAAATTATAATCTGGAGCCGTGCCAATACCTGTTACAATATATTTTTTATCTGCTATTCTAATAATATCATTCACACTATAATTATACTTTTTTGCATAATGTTTTTCTAAAACTATTTCATTATCCTTTACTGCTAGTTTACCCTCATTTAACTGAACTAAATTTATTCCCCTTCTATTTTTAAATACTCTAAGAGTAGAACTATTATCTAAATCAAAATCCATATAAAAATTTTCTTCTATTTGAACTCCTTTTCTCTTAAGATATTCCTTATCTTTTCCTGATAATGGTACAAATACTGAAAATTCCCCATTTTCAATATTATTATTTTTGTTACATTCTTTTATAGTATTAATTACTGAGTCTGTAGCCGCTGACGTACCAATAACCATAGATATTCCTAATATGAGCATAAAAAACAAAGCCCCATATCTAAAAATATTATTTTTTAATTCCCTCTTTATTCTTTTATTTAAAATCATATTTTTAACTCCTCTACCACTGTAATTCTATTGCTGGTATTAGATTTTCATTTACATATTCATTACTAATTTGTCCATCTTTAATCTTTATAACTTTATGAACCATATCTTTAATAACTGTATTATGTGTAACAATAAGTATTGTGGTACCGTATTTTTTATTAATCTTCTCTAGTAATATTAAGATTTCTTTGGAGGTCTTATAATCTAGAGCACCTGTAGGTTCATCACATAATAATAACTTGGGGTTTTTTATTAAGGCTCTTGCTATAGCACAACGTTGTTGTTGTCCACCGGATAATTGGGATGGAAACTTATTTTTATGTTCTTTTATACCTAATACTTCTAATAATTCATCTAAATCTAGTGATTCCTTTGACAAATATTCACATACCTGTATATTTTCCCTTAGTGTTAAATTAGGTACAAGATTATAAAACTGAAAAATAAACCCTAAGTAATTTCTTCTGTAAAGTGATAATTCTTTACTTTTTAACTTACTAATATCTAACCCATCTACAACAATTTGGCCCTCATCTACTCTGTCTAACCCTCCGATTGTATTAAGTAACGTTGATTTTCCTGAACCGCTAGGACCTAAAATAACGCACATTTGTCCCCTCTCTACCCCTAGACTAATTCCATTTAAATATCTGAGTTGAATTTTCTACTCCACCATAACTTTTCTTAATATCTCTTACATCTAAAAACATTATTATACCTCCTTTGAACAAATATATTTATGTACTTAAACTAAATTAAATATTTATAAATGAATATATTATAAATATTTAATGCATTAAAATGATTTTCATTATCAACACAACATTAGAATTATCCCTCATTATTAATAAATGCATACTTCCATATAAGTTTTTAAACTAATTCTATACAATCAATTATACTATTTAACCTAAATTTTTTATTTTCCCTATTACAATGATTAGGAGCAATTTATTTTTCTTTTTTAAAATTGCCCCTCATCTTTCACTGCTTTATCCTTCTAATAGCTGCTGACAAGCCCCTTTAACTAGTAACTTTAGTACACCATCATAATATTCTTCCCCAATATTTTTTTGATGAGAAAGTGTTAGCATAATAGCCTTGGTAACTGCACAAACAAATTCAGGACTTTTATTTATAGTAATTCCTGATTTTCTAACGAGTTCTTTTATGTGTACATCATCGCTATGAAAGTGATCTTCTAATACTTCAGGTGGTATCTTTCTCAATAAATATTGCAGTTCATTTTCCACAATATACATAATGGAAGATTCTTTCATAAGTTTGCAAGCTTTAAGAAGAGCCTCTTCTATACGCTCTCTTTCACTTAAATCTGTACGTGTAATTAAAATATTAAGTGCAGCTCCATATATTTCACTATGATAATCCTCAAATACCTCAAAGAAAAGCAATTCTTTAGAATCATAAAATTTATAGAAAGCTCCTTTAGAAATACCAACCTCTTTAACTAATTCATCAACAGTAGTTTTTTTTATACCATACTTACTCATACAACTACTTGCACAAGCCTTTAATTTAGTTTTTATTATATTTTTTTCATTATCTGTAAAAGCTGTACCCATAAGCCTGCCTCTTCTCTGTGACTATTTTATTTTTACAGTCATAGAATATCATATATTTACCCATTTGTAAATATATCTGTAAATTTAATTTATAAATATTTCCATGTCTATTTTTTCTACTCCTATATTAGTATTAAATCCACTTATTACATTTTCAAGTTATATTATTACAATCTACATGAACTTAGAAAAATAGCTTTCGATATAATGACTGTATAAAAAACACACTGCTCCAAATAGTAAATTTACTGATTAGAACTTAGGTAACCTGTTGTATTTTCTGGAGAGGAGGTAGTATATGCTATAATTATTTCCGAGGTGATCTTATGCTAAAAATAGCAATTTGCGATGATGAAGTTCATCAAAGAATTCCACTTATAAATATGATAGAAAAAGCCTTAAAACTTAAAAATATAAACTACTTCATATATCAATATGAAAGTGGTGAAGAATTACTACAGTCAAAGTTAGAAATGGATTTGTACTTTTTAGATATATATATGGATAAACTTAGTGGTATAGAAACAGCAAAGAAAATTAGGGAAACAAATGGAAAAGCAATCATTATATTTATAACTGTTCTTAAGGAATATGTATTTGAAGCTTTTGATGTAAGAGCTTTTCATTACATTTTAAAACCTGTAAAAGAAAAAAAATTAAGAGAAGTTCTATATTCTGCTTTATTACAATTTCAAGGAACAGATAAATTTATTCTTGCAAAAACTATTAGTAAATCCACTAAAATTTTTATTAAAGATATACTGTATATAGAATCTCAACTGAGAAAAATAAAGGTTCATACCACTTATGACGTCATTGAATATTATCAAAAATTATCTGATGTTGAAAATGAATTAAAAGACTGTAGCTTTTTCAGATGTCATAAAAGCTATATTGTAAATTTAAAGTATGTACGAAGCTATGATGCTGTATTTATAACTTTAAAAAATGGTGAAAAAATATATATTTCTAAACACAAGTTCTCTGATTTTTCAAAGACCTTTATGTACTATTTAAAAAGCGAGGGATTATAATATGGGTAATATTGAACTAATTGATAAAATAGGTTTCTTATCTGCAACCCTTGCTCTACCTTTTCACTATTGGATTCAATACCATTTCTTAAATAAATTTTTAGGCTTTAAAGGAAAAATTTATAAGTTTGTTTTTTTCGTAGTTCTTCTTATTATTTTTAATTTTTTAACTTTGAAAATACAATATCCTTTTAGAATTATAGTAAATGATCTGCTTTGGTTTATACTTTTATGTTATTTGTGTTATGGAAATATTCTTATAAAACTTTATGCTGCTATTGTTCCAGACGCAATTTTATTGCTTATTTATATTACTTTTTTAAGCTTTGATTTTCATATTTCTTCCTACATAAATAGTTTAAATATAGGTTCTGGAAGAGACCTTTTTCTTCTTTGCCTAATAAACCTTGGTCGTGAACTTATAAATTTAGCTCTATTTTTTATGGTTTTGAAAAATATTTGCAAATTTTTAAATTTCAAAGATAGAACTGTAAATACCTATCAAAGCTTATATTTACTTATTCCATGCTTGGCAACTTATAGTTTAATATTGATTTTCTATTTTGTTCAAGCTATTCATGTTGACAATAAAGACTACTATTTATTTTCCATTTTTCCTGGAATTTATTCTGCTGTGCCTCTGGTAAGTATTTCTTTATTAGTTTCTATACTTATCACCGCCTACACCTTTAAGAAAATGCTTGAAGGAGAAGAAATTCAGCAAAAAAACTTATTAATGGAACAACAATTTAAATTGCAAATTGATCACAGTAAAAATCTTGAGGGTGTTTATAGTGGTATTCGCAGAATAATGCATGATATGAACAACCATCTTATTTGCTTAAAAAATCTAGCTAAAAGTAAAAACATTGAAGAGATAAATAACTATCTAGATACTCTTGGTCAAACAATAAATAAGCTGGATTGTAAGATAAAAACAGGCAATGCTGTTTCCGATGCAGTTATAAACGAAAAATATAATATTGCTAAACTGGAAGGTATTGAATTCAGCTGTGATTTTCTAATACCTGAGGGTCTGACACTAAGTTCTGTAGATTTATGTATCATTTTGGGCAATGCTTTAGATAATGCACTGGAAGCTTGTATGAGGATTAAAAATGGAAATATTCACAAAGAAATTTCTGTTAATTCTTATATTAGAGATCTATACCTAATTATTGAGGTTTCAAACAGTGCTACAGATAAAATTCAGTATAATAAGAATAAAATTGTGACTAAAAAAAATGATAAGATCAACCATGGTATAGGAATTTCTAATATAGAAATGATAGTAGAAAAATATAATGGAATTTTAGATATTATAGAAGGAAAAAATAAATTCGTTTTAAATCTTATGCTTAAAGTAAAAGAAACTTAATAATTCCTTATATACCGACTGTAAAAAGGAGATGTTTTAAATGAAAATTAATTCAACTTCTTCTGCTCCAATGTTAAAACAAGTTATGAAAAATACCGGTAAAGATTGCACAAAAAACATGGAAGCAGAGCAAAAAGAAATTGATAAAGAAATCCAAAGTCTTCAGCAAAAGAAGGCTGCTTTAAACAAAGAAATTGATAATATAAAAAATGACTTTGCACCACCCAAACCTAAGGAGGAATTGATCAGACCCCTAAAAGATCAAATTCAGATTTTAGATGCTCAAATTCAGCAAAAGCAAATAGAAAAAATAAAAAAACAAAGTGAAAATATACAGGAAGCTTCAAACGACTCTGATAATGTGAAATCAAATTTTACTCTAGAAGATACTGAAGATAAGATTAACCCTACTTCTAATAATGGAAAAAATAAATCTTCTCTTAAACTATTAAAAAACTTCACTACTCAAACTGGAGTTATAAATGAGGAGAGGATAAAAAATATTTCAAAAAATCCTGATGACCCTAATACTTCTGACTCTACGAAATCCATTACTGAAAAAAAGAGACAGAAATATTTAAAAAATGCTATTGATGCATATAATACAATAGAAAATAGTAATTCAGTTAATTTAGGAACAAATGTGTTATCCTAAATAAAATACAGTTGCCATACACAAACTCCATACTCCAAAATATAAGGTTATATATAGATTTTAATTTAAGCAAATCTATATATAACCTCTTTTTAGCTTTATATAAATATATATTTAAAATTTAATTTAGACTGTATTTTTTAGCTAAACTTCTTTAGTATGAATATATACACTAATTATTATATACTTCCATTTCATTATTAACATATGCTTCACAAGAACGCATAGCTAAAATTGTTTCTTCAAACAATTTATTTAACTCCCATCCAAGCATCTCTGCACCTTGCTTAATTACATCCCGTGAACATCCCGCTGCAAATTTCTTATCCTTAAATTTTTTCTTAAGGCTTGAAAGTTCCATATCCATGACACTCTTAGATGGACGCATTCTTGCAGCTGCACCAATAAGTCCTGTAAGTTCATCTACTGCAAATAATACTTTTTCCATCTGATGCTCTGGTTTAGGAAGTTCTCCTAAGCAAAGTCCATATCCATGACTAGCTGCTGCCCTTATTAATTTTTCATCAAGACCTCGCTGTCTCATAATTTCTTGAGTTTTGATGCAATGCTGTTCTGGATAGATTTCAAAATCTAAATCATGAAGCAACCCAACCATAGACCAAAATTCTGCTTCATCTTCATATCCCAATTTTTCTGCAAAATATTTCATAGTTCCTTCAACTGTTAAAGCATGTTGAATATGAAATGCCTCTTTATTGTATTCATTAAGTAAATTCCACGCTTCTTCCCTTGTTATCATAATAATATCCTCCTTTAAAAATTACAAAATATGAATAAAAATGAATCTTCACTAAAATACTTAAGTTCCCTATCCTTAGATGCAAAAACAAAACTTTTCTATTTATTCTCATTTCTCTTGTTTCATTTAAGTAATTATTATATAATAGTTTACGAACGTTAAATATATTTAGCGTTAGTTTTATTTTACTTTTGTTAGTTATAATTGTCAATACCATTATAGGAGGTTATACCCTAATGAATATAAATTCTATTATTGCTGAAAACCTGAAAACACTTCGTACTGAAAGAAATTTAAGTCTAGGTCAACTTGCTGAATTATCTGGTATTAGTAAAGTCATGCTATCTCAAATTGAAAAAGGTGACACTAATCCTACTATAAATACTTTATGGAAAATAGCTAAAGGATTGAAAGTGCCTTATACATCATTACTTGAGCAAAAAGAACATGATACCTATGTTATAAAGAAAAGGGATATTGAAGCTCAATTTACTGAAGAAGGGCATTATCGAGTATATTGTTACTATACTAGTACACCCTATCGTAATTTTGAACTTTTTCAAATTGAAATTGATGAAGGTTGTTCATATAAGTCTATAGGTCATTCTAAAAAATGCCAAGAATATATTATGGTGTTAGAAGGTGAATTAACATTAGAAGTAAACAATGAAACTTATAAACTAACTCCTGATGATTCAATAAGTTTTTCTGCATCTAATCAACATGTATATATCAATAGTGGAAATGGAACATTAAAAGCTACAATAACAAATTTTTATCCTGCCTAATTATTAGGCAGGATATTTTATGTAGGTCATATAAATTTAATGAAACACTAAAGTAATAATAAAAACTAAAAATTATTTATACTATCTCAAATTATATTTTATCTTTTTCAATACTAATATTTGAACATAGTGCTTCAATATCTCCATTACTTGAAATTACTTCTTTATACCAGTAAAAGCTTTTTTTCTTATAACGTTTTAATGTCCCTGTTCCATCATCATTACGATCTACATAAATAAATCCATAACGTTTCTTTAACTCAGAAGTAGTAAAACTAACTAAATCAATGCACCCCCAAGAAGTATATCCCATTAAGTCTACTCCATCTTCAATTGCTTCTGCTACCTGAATTAAATGATCTCTTAAATATGAAATTCTATAATCATCTAATACTATTTTTGTCCCATCTTCTAGCTCAACTAATTCATCTACAGCTCCTAATCCATTTTCAACTATAAATAATGGTTTTTGATAACGATCATATAATATATTAAGATAGTATCTTAATCCTTTAGGATCAATTTGCCATCCCCATTCGCTTGCTTCTAAATAAGGGTTAGGTATTCCTCCAATAATATTTCCTTCACCTGGTTTTATAGATTTATCACTAGACTCACAAATGCTCATATAATAACTAAATGAAATAAAATCTACAGTATTTTTTAATATTTCTATATCTTCATGTGTAATATCTAACTTAACATTATTTTCTTTAAAAAATCTTTTTGAATACGATGGATAATAACCACGTACTTGAACATCTGAAAAGAAAAAATTTTCTCTTTCTTTATTAAGAGTCTCCCACATATCTTCTGATGATGGTGTCATTGGATATACAGGCATACCTAAAATCATGCATCCTATTTTAGCATCAGGAATAATTTCATGACATGCTTTTACTGCTGTTGCACTAGCTACTAATTCATGATGAATAGCTTGATATATTTCTTGTTTGCTTAATTCTTCTAGTGGTGTATAAATTCCACCACTTAAAAATGGCGCATGAGTAATTGAATTAATTTCATTAAATGTTAACCAGTATTTTACTTTATTTTTATATCTTTTAAAAACTGTACGAGCATACTTATCAAAAAATCCAATCATTTTACGACTTTTCCACCCGTCGTAAGTTTTAGATAAATGTAATGGGGTTTCATAATGAGATATTGTTACTAGTGGTTGTATGCCATACTTCAAGCATTCATCAAAAACATCATCATAAAATTGTAGTCCCTTCTCGTTTGCTTCTTTTTCATCCCCCATTGGAAATATTCTTGACCAAGCAATTGATAACCTAAAAACCTTAAACCCCATTTCTGCAAAAAGCTTAATATCTTCTTTATATCTATGATAAAAATCTATACCTATAAGTTTCATATTATCTTGTGTAGGCTCTAATGTAGGACCAGCTTTTATTCCCTTTGGCGCTACATCTTGCACGCTTAATCCTTTACCATCAATATTATAAGCTCCTTCACATTGGTTAGCTGCAACTGCACCACCCCACAAAAAATTTTCTGGAAAATTTGTTTTCATAATTAATCCCCCATATTTTCATTATTTTTTATTATATCAATAGTTTCTTCATCTAATAATAGATTATACAAAGCTCCATAAAGGTTAGCATCATTATTAAATTTTGTAGCTTGAATAATTGGACTGTGTATTGATTTTTGCAATAATGGCTCTCTCATTCTCAATCTATTAAATGAATTTTCAATTCCTTCAATTAATATTTTATTTGTGCTAATTCCTCCACCTATTACGTACTTCTCTAATTCCAAAGTACATTGAATATTATTAATAAGTTCAGCAATACTATCGCAATAATTTATAAATACTTGATTTGCAAAATCATTGCCTGAAATAATAGATTTAAACACTGCTTCTCCATCTAAAGGATCTGATAAGCCTAAATATTCTCCAATTGTCTTTACCATTCTTACCGCTGAAGCATTAAATCCATGAAACTTTAAATCACTTTTTTCTTCTGATTTATTTATCATAAAACTAATCTCCCCTGCGGAATAATGCTTTCCTTTCCTTAGCTTTTTATTTAGTACTATTCCACCTCCAATTCCCGTACCAAGTATAATTGCAGCACCATCATCAACATCTTGTAAATTCCCTAACCACATCTCTGCAAGAGCTGCTGACTTGCCATCATTTTCTACTGCTACAGGAATTTTATATTTATCCTGTAGAATTGATACTATGGGACAATTATCTAGAAAAGTTAAATTACCTCCTCCATAAATTACTCCTTCCCTTGTATCTACTTTCCCTGGAGCGCTAATACCAATACCACTTATATGTTCAGATTGCTTTTCTACTATTTCTGATAAATCGAATAGCAAATCATCTATATTTCTTGAAGTTCTTTTTTTATTTTTAGAAATAATATTACCTGAATGATCTAAAACTCCGTATTTAATAAAAGTTCCTCCAATATCTATACTTAAATAATGCTTATTATCCATATTATTTTCCCTCTTTTAGCTTATTTGAAAAAGGAAGCCCTTACCCGGGCATCCTCTTAATAATTATTCTAAAACAATAGTGTTAAATGAATGTTCTTCTAATTCAACTTCAAATATTTCACCTGCAAATTCAATATTAGCAATTCTCGAATTATCATTTTTATTTGAAATTACAATAATTATAGATTCATCTGGATTCTTAAAAGCTACTGTATCGACAGAATCTACACCTAAAGTAGTTAATCTTTTTGCCCCTTTTTGAACAAAATGAGAAAAATGTTTCATTACATAGAACTCTGGATTATATATAACTTCTTTAGTTTCTGGATTTACAGTTATCATAGAATTCTGTTCCCATCCCCAAGTACTCATTCCTTTTGGTCCTAAAACAGCATTCCAATACATATATCCATTTACGCCATTTACAATATAATGTCTGAATAAATTAAAAACATATTCTGCATATATCCATGTATTTTTGCCATTACCGCACTCATTTTCAGTTTGGATAAATCTTTTTTCTGGGAATGCTTCAACTGAACGCTGAATAGCATTTTTTCCTGCCCATTGATATCCTACCCCTTTAACATACTTATATGCTTTTGGATCTCTCAATACTAAGCCAGCATAAACATCGAAATCTTGTGTATAATCTTCTAACCATTCAACATAGGGCTCTGGCGCATTAATTGTCCCTAACCAAATTTCACTCTTAATATTATGCTTTTCAAAGGCTGGTCCTAAATAATTTTTAATAAAATCCCTTAATTGCTCTCCTGTCCATCTACAAGATGGAAATTTTTGATCTGCAACAACTTCATTCTGAACATGAACTTGATGAATTGTTATTCCTTCTTCCTTATATGCTTGTACAAATTTAACAAAATAAAGAGCATATGCTTTTAAAACTTTCTCTTCAAAGCGTAGAGTTCCAAAATTGTAAGCCTTCTGTGTTTTCATCCAAGTTGGAGGACTCCATGGAGAAGCTGTTAGAATTATATTAGGATTTCTTTTTAATGCTTCCTTTATATAGGGCATAAGAAGTCTTTTATCCTTTTCAATACTAAATTTCTCCATATCAAAATCGTTTTCATTTTCATTATAGCTATACCATTCTGTTGCATAATCACTTGCTCCAATAGGCATTCTACAAAGATTAAAACGACAATCACCTTTAGTAGAAAATAGTTGATCAAGTACTTTATTTCTTTCATCTTTGTTTAAGTGATTTAATGCTTTCATCCCTAACTCGTTAAAACAACTTCCAAATCCCTCTATGACCCTATTTTCAATTTGTGAAACGTGCAATGTTGGTCTTCCATTCGTAATATTATTAATTTCATTCTTTAAAAATTTATATTTTTTATTAGTTTTATAATGTATAAATTTCATATTCTTCCCCCTTCTATATCTTTCTCTTTTTTAAATCGCTAATAATATTTGGATATATTTTATCTAACTTATAAAATTTAAGTAAAATAATTTGTACGCCTGATAAAATCATTGGTAACCATATAAATAAAATGTTAATAGCATTTATAGCTGTATCGGTTTGAACTTTAGATGATCCATTATAATTACTAAATGCTAATAACCATCCAACAATGGCTGTACCTAATCCAATTCCAATTTTTAATCCAAAGTTTCCTGCACTATAAACTAGTCCCTCCGTTCTAACATTTGTTTTCCATTCGCCATATTCAATTGTATCTGCTAATAAAGCAAAAATAGTAGCAGAAATTAACGCGGTTCCAGTTCCTTTTACAATGATAGAAATATAAATTAACTTAACGCTTGTTAAATCTATTAGAGCAAACAATGAACCTAAAATAAAAATAATAGAACCCAAAATTGCAGTATTCCTTTTACCATACTTTTTTATTAATGGCATCGCAATAGTCAGCATAACAATCAGTGTAGGAATATTTTGTGCTATTGACAATCCTCCAACTAACTTCTTATCATTCAGTATATACTGGGCGTAATAAATCATACTTCCACCCATAATTCCCATATTCATAAAAAGTACAACTAATAATAAGACTATAATTATCCAATATTTATTTTGAATTAAAGCTCTCATTCCATCTTTAAAGGAAATATTTTGCGATTTTTCTTCATTCACTGCTGTAACTCTTTCTTTTGTTGTCTTAAATGTAAGAAAGAACATAAATGTCGCAACTATACCAAATATAGCAAAGGTTATGATCCATGCACTTTGTTCTCCTCCAAATAAAGATACAAGAGGTAAAGCTAAAACACTGACACAAAGTGATCCAGCAGTTGAGCAAAACATTCTATAAATATTAATTTCTGACCTTTCATTTTGATCTTGGGTCATTAAAGAATTTAATACACCATATGGAATATTTATTGCTGTGTAAATTACATTTAATAATACATAGGTTATAACAACATAAGCTAACTTACCATTTTCCCCTATATTAGGAATAGAAAAAAGTAATATTGTACTTATTCCAAAAGGAATTGCCATCCATAAAATCCATGGTCTAGCTTTACCATACTTTGTTTTTGTTTTATCAACTACAATTCCTGAAGCAATATCCATAAACCCTGCAATTATACGAACAACTAACATAAGTGTACTTATTATCGCTGCTCTCATTCCCATAACGTCAGTATAGAAGTATAATATAAACATACTAAGAGAATTCCAAACCAAATTACATGCAAAATCTCCTAATCCATATCCAAGTTTCTCAGAAAAATTAATCATTTCTTTATTTGGATCATTATTAACTTTATAATTTACTGTGTTCACCTATATTCTCCCTCCTTTGATCTATAAATCATCTGATTCTGCACAAAGATATACACTAAATTTATTTTTAAAATACTATATTAACGTTAACAGTAAGCGTTATCTTTATTGCACTTTAATTTTATAATCAACTTATGATAAAATCTATATCATAAATCAATGGATTTATACCATTTTTAAATGTATTGGAGTGAGAATTATGGACAAGAACTGGCTAGATAAAGTAAAAAAATTACCCTCTGTGGATTCAAATATTAGGTTTTTTGGCGGACATAAGCATAATGTTGAAAAAGGTTGGTCAGCTTTAGAGGAGTATCATCATGCATTTGAAATTTTAATAGTTTTAGATGGTAAACAGCTAACAGAAGCTAATAAACATGAATATATAATCAATAAAAATGAAATTCTCTTAATACCACCAGGATATAGACATACAAATACCTGTATTTCCAAAGACGGTATGACATATTTCTGTGCTCATTTTGATATCGATGAACCACAAATTCATCATGATTTTATATGTTATTGTGATTTTATATTTACAGAGAAAAATATAATACATTCATGTTTAAAGGATATTTTAATTAAATGGATTGACTTATTGAATGCCGATACTTCACCTATGCTTATTAAATTACAGTCTGAAATTATACTAATTGAATTAATCATGGAACTCATTAAATATTGTGAAACAAAAAAAATATTAGAAGTTAAAAGTAATGATAGTAGACTTTATTATGCTCGTTGTATATCTGAAAAAATCAAACAAAACTTCCGTGAATTTTGTCTTAATCCATCTGAAGATAAATTAAAAACACTAACAATTAAGTATATAGCTAATCAACTAAATATAAGCACCGGGTATTTATTAGTTAACTTTAAATCTGTTTATAATATTTCACCTAAAACCTATCTTAATCAGCTAAAATTTAATGAATCTAAAATACTTTTAGGTCAACCTAACATTAGTCTATCAGAAATAAGTGAACGTATAGGCTATAGGAATGTTTCGCATTTCAGTCGTCAATTTAAATTATGGAGTGGAATAAGCCCCCATGAGTTTAGAAATATATTACAAATAAAAAAATAATAAGCTAATAGAGTATAGCTCCTTTAGCTTATTTATATCTTGCTTATAATAATTTATTTAAATTATATTTATAGTGTTCTGCTATTCTATTAGCTGCCTTCATACCAGTACTTAAAGCCCCTTGAATCCATGCATGTGTTTGTGATATATGCTCACCCGCAAAATATACTCTTCCATCATACTCTGACTGTTCTGATGCATATGCAAAAAGACTCTGTTGTTGTTCCTTATAATGACTAATTCCTCCATAGAAACCTTGTTCATGATCCCATTCTATTGTCTTATAAGACTCTACTATTGAATCAAGATATCCTCTACTTAGACCATGTACCTGCTCAACCTGTCGCTTTACTAATTCCACTCGTATCTTCTCATCCATGTTACCTAACCGTACAGCATCAAGATTTAGATTGTAGGATGCTAAAAGAACTCCTGGATTACTCCATGATTTATACTTCTTATGTTTTTTATATCTCTTTTTATTTTTACTAATCTCTATATTTTTGCTAAGGTGATTATTTGGATACCATATACTTGAGATTATTAAATCTGTACTCGAACTACCACCTATTATTCTCTCATTTTTATCTCCTTCTTCCCAAAAGCTATTATTACATAGAAGTAATGTTTTTTGAGCTGCTTCATAACCTACTTCTTTAATTGCTTGCATTTTTTCTGGAGTAAACTTAGGATATATTTCTACATTACGAAGACTTGAGAATGGTATTGCACAAATTATATAATCAAAATCTTCACAATGTGTTTCTAAAGATTTTTCTTCTCTATATTTAATTCTAATCTTCTTTTTTTCATCAATCTTATAAATCCCAGTTACTGTTCGTCCATTCTTCCAATTTACCTTTCCTAAATTAGAATTGGATATGTTTGTGTATTCTTTAGGATTTTTAGATATTAAAGAATTATAAAAAGATATAGGTAAATTAGATAGCCCTCCCTTTATATAATATCTATAATAATCATTTACAATATATTGGTCTTGTAAGTTTTCAATATAGCTACCATAGTAAAAATAACCTATAATTGGAGAAAGATATGATAACAATTCTATAGCCCCTTGACTTAACCCCTTATCTTCCATAACTTCTCTTGTACTTAGCGCTCCTAATTCCTTTACCTTTGGCGAATACTCTTTCTTTATCTGTAATATTTCTTTTTTTGTACTAGTATCTAGCTTATTCAATTCGCTTTCTAATGCATAACTCAAAATTTCTTGCCATGATTCATTTTTTTCAAAGGTAGACAAATTAAATTCTGGATATATGTTCTTCATTACACTTCTGCCCTCTGGATCGTTCCTTGCACGTTTGTTTCTGATATATATAATTCCATTTTCATTTTCCTGAACAAAGGGTCTAGTTTCTAACCCAAAAATATCTATATAATGCCAAGTTGTTTCATGACTTACGGGTATACGCATAGCACCAAGTTCACCATAAATTTTTTTATCTTTATCAAAATAATACGTATATATCCTTCCTCCAACACGTTCTTTTTGCGCTTCAAAAATTGTTATATTAAAACCAAGTTTTCTAAGTTCAAAGGCAGAAGATAATCCTGCAACTCCTCCACCTATTATCCCAATCTTAGTCCCCTTACCTTTACCCGGAGAAATAATCTTTGTAATATCTGCTTGAGGCCCAAGTAATTCTTTTATATTATTGTAGTCTTCTATTCTCCCCACTTCTTCTAATGCTGACTTTAGCATATTATCTCTTTCCTCATAAGTTGGATTGTTAGGCTGTATAAATTCATTTATATTCAAATAATTCAACCCCTTAAGTTAGTCTTAACATCAATAATATTGTTAATATTATTCTTATATGAAATATGAAGTTAAGCCTTTTATACTAAGAATATATATGTCTTTCTATTTCAGCATTTATAATCTATGAAAAGTTAAAATTAGTATTCATTATTTAATAGTATTCTAAATATCATTTTTTTATGTTATTATTTTTATTTATTTTGCTTGTCCACAGATACAGTTCATCACACTTTAAGTAAAAAAGTTTGGACTTTCCCATATACAATATAATTAATATATTTTCAAGTTCAGGGTTCTATTATATTTTTATACAAAAGGAGCTAGTAAAACTTAATATATTTTACTAGCTCCTTTTGTATTAGGTCCCACAATAGGTTTGATACGGACAAGTTGATGGTTCAGGCAATTTAGAGTAATAATCCTGTTCTTTAGAGTGATCATATGGTTTTGAAAGAGCATCTAAAAGTTTCTCCATCACATTATAGTCTCCTTCTTTCACCGCAGCCTCTAGTGCTTCTTCTACCCTGTGATTACGTGGGATTACTGATGGATTACTACTTTTCATAAGCTGTTTTGAAGAGGGCTTTGATTCTTCTTGTCTTGTTAGCCTCTCCTGCCATAGCTTATACCACTTATCAAATTCCACTTTACCAAACAGTACCGTATCCTCTATATTATCAAAAGTCAATGCGCGGAATGTATTGGTATAATCTGCACCATACTTATGCATTATACTTAGAAGATCTTCAATTAGGTATTCATCCTGAAACTCTTCGTTAAATATCCCAAGTTTTGCCCTCATTCCAGAAAGCCAATTATTCTTATACAACTTAGTAAAATCTGAAACCGCATTTTCTGCTATCTTGATAGCCTCATTTGGATTAATATGCAACAATGGTAACAGAGTTTCAGCAAGCCTTGCAAGATTCCATGCAGCAATATTAGGTTGATTACCATAGGCATATCTACCATAAATATCAATGGAACTAAATACAGTTTCAGGGTCATATGCATCCATGAATGCGCAAGGACCATAATCAATTGTTTCTCCACTAATTGTCATGTTATCGGTATTCATTACTCCATGAACAAAACCAATCTGTTGCCATTTTGCAATAAGATCAGCCTGTTTTTTGATTACCTCCTGAAGCAAAAAAAGATAAGGGTTCTCTTTATCATACCCTACTTTAAAATGTCTTTCCAAAGTATAATCAGCTAGGGCTCTAAGCTCTTCAACTGTCCCCCATCTTGAAACGTATTCAAATGTACCAACACGTATATGACTGGCAGCTACACGAGTTAGTATCGCACCGGGTAGCTCAGTTTCTCGCATTATTGACTCACCTGTTGTAACCACAGCTAGACTACGAGTGCTAGGAATTCCTAATGCATTCATTGCCTCACTTATAATGTATTCTCTTAACATTGGACCTAGCGCTGCTTTTCCATCGCCTCCTCGTGAATATGAAGTTCTACCTGAACCCTTAAGCTGAATATCAAATCTCTCACCTAGTGGAGTGATATGTTCCCCTATCAGTAGAGCTCTTCCATCACCCAACATGGTAAAATGCCCGAATTGATGTCCTGCATATGCTTGAGCAAGAGGTATAGCCCCTTCTGGAGTCTTGTTTCCTGAAAGTATATCTACTCCATCAGCACTTTGTAGTACTTGGGCATTTAATCCTAAGGATGTTATTAACGGATAATTCAATATAGCTAATTTTGGTGAAGGTACACGGCTTGGGCTTTGCCTAGTAAAAAATATTTCTGGAAGGCTAGCATAGCTATTTTCTAAATTCAAGCCTGTTTTTATTATTACTTTTCTTTCTTTCATTGTATCTCCTTTTCTTCTCTTATTTTTTATATAAATTTTTTACATGAAACAAAATCGTAGTTTCTATTACTTTTCAGATATAAACTTCTATGATAACTAAACTATTTTTAGTTTATACTTCTAAAAATTTATTATTCCCGCTACATTTCTCTTTATCTCCTAACTCTTTAATAACTTAATCTATGAATTTATATTTTATCTCTCTATAATGCCAATATATAATAATATTAATTAAATATTTAATATAAAATTCATGTAAAATTTAAAATAACCCAATGTAAGTAATAATGTTATTACTTACATTGGGTTATAAATCAAAATTACATTTTAATTTTATTCTCTAATTTAACTATAGCTTCTTTCATTCTTTTTACTTTAGTCTCTTCTTTTTTAGCTGATGTTATCCATTGAATATATTTACGTTTTTGAGAATATGATAGAGATTCATAAAAATCATTTGCTATCTTATTATTAGAAAGCTTAACTTTAAATTCTTCCGGTACAATAACTATACGTTCTTTCTCATCCTTTTGTAGTTCAACTTTTATAATATCTCCATAAGTTTTATCAATCTTATTTCTTATCTCCTTAGTGATTCCAATTATATAACAAGCTAATCCCATATTTACAATTGAGCCCCTATATTGTTCATTTTCGAATTTTACTAATACCTTAACTCTTTTGGCTGAAAACTCCTTTTCAACATCGAAAGGTATCTCTATATATGTAGCATCTTTTCCTTCAATTTTTTTTATCTCTGCTTCAAAAGTATAAGTTTTCATATAAGTTTTAATCCTCCTATGTAAAAATGATACATTTCTTTATAAATAGACTATATATTATTTAAAATTATATTACTTATTACTAACTCATCCTTTGCAATCAGATTATAACATAAATCAATGACATTTTTAACATTATTGGCTTGTTTCCTTATATTTCATCATATTCCATTTATTTATCCCCCACAGATACTCTTTACCGTATCATAAAAAAAGATGGTAAGTATAAAAAACTTTCTAAGCTATTAAGCAGTAAAGTTAAAGGAAATTTAATGACTTTTCTTTTAGTCCTCTATCCATATTTATGTTACATGTATTTATAATACTTTACTAGTAAATAATAAACATGTCTTATTAAATTAAAATCTTAGGAGGGAGAAATATTTTATGGCAAAAATTATGAAAACAATGGATGGAAACCAAGCAGCTGCTGAGGCATCCTATGCTTTTACTGAAGTTGCAGCTATCTATCCAATTACACCTTCCACTCCTATGGCAGAAGGTGTAGACGAGTGGTCTGCTCATGGGAAAAAAAATATATTTGGTCAGTCTGTAAAAGTTGTTGAAATGCAATCTGAAGCTGGAGCTTCTGGAACTGTTCATGGCTCCTTAGTTGCTGGTGCACTAACAACTACATACACTGCTTCTCAAGGTTTGTTATTAATGATTCCTAATCTATATAAAATAGCTGGTGAACTATTACCTGGTGTATTTCATGTATCTGCTAGAGCCCTAGCCACTCATGCTCTATCAATTTTTGGTGATCATCAAGATGTAATGGCTACAAGACAGACTGGTGTAGCACTTTTAGCAGCTTCAAATGTTCAAGAAGTAATGGACTTAGCAAACATAGCACATCTATCCGCTATTAAATCTAAAGTTCCATTCTTACATTTTTTTGATGGCTTTAGAACTTCTCACGAATACCAAAAAATTGAAACTATTGATTATAATGATGTAGCTAAATTAGTAGATTATGATGCTCTAAAAGAATTTAAATCTAGGGCATTAAATCCAGAACATCCTACTCTTAAAGGAACTGCTCAAAATCCAGATATTTATTTTCAGGGAAGAGAAGCATCAAATAAGTTCTATAAAGAAGTACCTAATATTGTTGAAAACTACATGCGAGAAATAGAAAAAATTACAGGAAGATCCTATCATCCTTTTGATTATTATGGAGATCCTAATGCAGAAAATATTATAGTTGCTATGGGTTCTGTATGTGATACTATAGAAGAAACGGTAGATTATCTAATAAATAAAGGAGAAAAAGTAGGCGTTATAAAAATTCACTTATATCGTCCATTCTGTCCAACATATTTTATGAAATCTCTACCTAAAACTGTTAAAAAAATTGCTGTTCTTGACCGTACAAAAGAACCTGGTTCAATAGGAGAACCTATATATCTTGATGTATGTAAAGTATTCTATAATACAAAAGATAAGCCTATTATTGTAGGTGGTAGATATGGTTTAGGATCTAAAGATACAAGACCTTCTCAAATTATTTCAGTATTTGATAATTTAAATCAAGATAACCCTAAGGATGGATTCACAATAGGAATTACTGATGATGTTACCAATACATCATTACCTGAAAAGGATGTAGTTGACACAACTCCTGAGGGTACTATAAGTTGTAAATTCTGGGGATTAGGTTCTGATGGAACAGTAGGTGCAAATAAAACTGCTGTAAAAATTATTGGAGATAATACAGATTTATATGCTCAGGCATACTTCTCTTATGACAGTAAAAAATCTGGCGGTAGCACCATTTCCCATTTAAGATTTGGAAAGGATAAAATAAAATCACCTTATTTAATTTATAATGCAGATTATATTGCTTGCCATAACAAATCCTTTATATACAATTTTGATGTTCTAAAGGGATTAAAGAAAAATGGCACATTTGTATTAAATTGTCCTTGGGATGAAGCAGAACTAGAAGAAAAACTACCAGCTTCTATGAAAAAATATATAGCAGAAAATAATATAAATTTTTATATTATTGATGGTATATCTATTGCACAAAACATAGGTTTAGGCGGTCGAATTAATATGATAATGCAATCTGCGTTCTTTAAATTGGCTAATGTAATACCTGTAAATGAAGCTGTAGAGCTTTTAAAAAACTCAGTTGAAAAAACTTATGGTAAAAAAGGTGAAAAGATTGTAGAAATGAACAAAGCAGCTATTGATACAGGTATTGATGCAGTACACAAGGTTAATATTCCATCTTCATGGAAAAATGCTGAAACTGAACCAACATCAATGAAAAAAGAACCTGATTTCATAAAAAAAGTTCAAAGACCTATGTCTAGACATGAAGGAGATGAACTCCCTGTTAGCGCTTTTAATGGAATGGAAGATGGTACTTTCCCATTAGGAACCACTTCTTACGAAAAACGTGGTATTGCTGTTATGATTCCAGAATGGCAAATTGATAAATGCATTCAATGTAATCAGTGCTCCTATATTTGTCCTCATTCAGTAATAAGAGCTTACTTATTAGATAAAGATGAAAAAGAAAAGGCACCTGATACATTTGAAACAAAAAAAGCTGCTGGAAAAGGGTTAGAAGATTTAGAATATCGTATTCAAATAAGTTCATTAGATTGTACAGGATGTGGTAATTGTGCAGATGTTTGTCCAGCACCAGGTAAAGCCTTAATTATGAAAAATGCGGAAGAACAAATTGAAATGCAATCTGAAAACTGGGAATTTGGTCTTAATATTACTACTAAAGAAAATTTAATGGATCCAAAAACATTAAAAGGCAGCCAGTTTATAAGACCATTACTAGAGTTTCACGGAGCTTGTCCTGGATGTGGAGAAACTCCATATATTAAACTTCTAACACAACTCTTTGGCGATAGAATGATGATTGCCAATGCTACTGGATGTTCATCTATTTGGGGAGGTAGTGCTCCATCAATTCCATATACTACAAATTCACAAGGCAAAGGTCCTTCTTGGGGTAATTCTCTATTTGAAGATAATGCTGAATATGGTTATGGAATGTACCTTGCTGTAAAACAGGTCAGAGAAAGATTGGCTAATTTAATGCAAGAAGCATTAAATATGGAAATTAACCAGAATCTTAAGGATGCTTTTAAACAATGGTTGGATTCAATGGATGATGGTGAAGGCTCAAAAACTGCTACAGCAAAAATACTAGAAACTATATCAAATGAAAATTATCAAAATAATCTTATCTTAAATGAAATAATGGAGAAAAAAGATTATCTTATAAAGAAATCTCACTGGATGATAGGTGGAGATGGTTGGGCATATGATATAGGCTTTGGCGGCTTAGATCACGTGTTAGCTTCTGGAGATGATGTTAATATATTTGTAATGGATACAGAAATCTATTCTAATACTGGTGGTCAATGCTCCAAGTCTACTCAAACTGGTGCCATAGCTAAATTTGCTGCTGCTGGTAAAAAAATTAAGAAAAAAGATCTTGGGCTTATGGCAATGAGTTATGGATATGTATATGTGGCTCAAATAGCTATGGGTGCAAATATGAACCATACTATTAAAACAATTGCGGAAGCAGAAGCATATAAAGGACCTTCATTAATAATTGCATATGCTCCTTGTATTAGTCATGGAATAAAAACAGGCATGGGAACAAGTATAGCAGAAGAGAAAAAAGCAGTCCAATCAGGTTATTGGCATCTTTATAGATATAATCCAATGTTAAAAGAAGAAGATAAGAATCCATTCATCTTAGATTCAAAAGAACCAACAAAACCTTTTAAAGAATTTATTCAAGGAGAAGTTCGATACTCTTCTCTAATGAATGTATTCCCTGATATTGCTGCAAAAATGTCAGATATGGCTGAACAACATGCTCGTGAAAGATACGACAACTATAGGCATTTAGCAGATAAATAGTATAAATCAAAAATAGAAGGGAACCTATAAGTTTCCCTTCTATTTTTGATTAGTATCTACCCATTCTTTGGCATTTCTCACTTCAACTTCACTTGGGATAGATACATTACAAATAGGTTTCATACTTTCGATATTTGCCCACGCAGCAGTATCATGCTTTTCTATAGGCATCGCCATAAAACTTTCCTTATTATTGTTTTTATCCACTACTATCGCACCCTTCAATTATATCTTTAGTTTATTTTAGTATTCCCTAAATAGATTTACATTAATCTAAATCTATTATATATTTTAAAATTTAAGTCTTATAATATCATTGTGAATTCCAAACCAAATTATATGCAAAATCTTCTAATTCATATCCAATTTTTTAAAAAATTAACAATTTATTTATTTACCTCACTACTTATTTTATAATTTGTATGCACTCATACTTCCATCCGAAATTCAACCACATGACTAAATTTCTTTCTAAGGACTGAATAAGTTCAGCGTGACTTTTCATTAACACTTATATCCTTTTTTCTTATATAACAAATAGTTCAAGAGTTTTAAAACTTTATCTAGTCATTAAATAATGCTACAATTTTGTAAATATAATCTATTTCATTTCTAAGCTGCTTATCTTTTTTCTCCTGAATTAACCTTATTACTTCTTTAGAGTTATCTGTAATAATACTATCTACTTGTAACTCTATAAACTTTTCCATTTTTTCGGGATCATTTATTGTCCAAACATGAATCCTCTTATTATTTTTATGCACTTTCTCAATAAATTCTGGCGTTGCAACGGCTTCTTCTACACTTAAGAAGTCCACATTCAATGCAGTAACATCTCCCATACCTGCAAATACAATATATCCCACTTTGATTCTAGAATTTAAATTTTTTACCTTTTGCAGGACATTATAATCTAATGACGTAACTACACATTGATCTACAAAATTATTGTCCTCTATAAGCTTTACTACCCTTTCTTCTAGCTTTTGATCATGTCCATTCAGTTTAATTTCTATATTCAGCTTTATATTTTTATTGGCTGATTTCATAATGCTGTCCAAGGTTGGAATTTTCTCGCCAGCAAACTTAGGTGAAAAATGACTTCCCACATCTAATTTTTCTACTTCATCAAAGGTCAATTCCCAAATATTTTTGTTTACCCCTGTATTGTTCTTTAAATTGGTATCGTGGGTTAAAACCACCACTCCATCCTTTGTTTCCTGTACGTCTAGCTCACTATAATCTGCTTTGTTGTCAATAGCGCTTAAAAGTGAACTCATAGTATTATCTGGTGCATTAACAGCATCTCCCCTGTGAGCGGTAACAGTAACCAAATTGTTATTAGCATCGAATTCATAAGTAATAAAATAAATATAGGAAAGCCATGTAAATATCATTATTCCTAGCACACTAACTGCTATTAATTTTTTCTTATGTCGATTAAATAAATTTTGCCAGTTTATTTTGCTTGGTGTTACTGTAATAATCATAGGGGTTGGTTCTACACCATCTTTCATTTTGGCTTGTCTATAGTACAATTGAGTAATCAACATAATAGTAAGTGGAGAAATAAATAAAGTGGCTATCATGACTAATATTCCACCCATTGTTGTAACAAAGGAAAGAATAGTTACAAATAGTTTCACATTTCCTTTTAGTACTTCATTTAAAAGCACCATACCAATTCCCACTAAAATCACCACTACTGCTACAATAGCAAAAATACTTAAGTTCCAGAAAAACATAGTAGTCCAAATTTTAAGAAAAGATCCTTTTACAAGCTGTGAACTCCTCTTTAATGCACTAAAAAAATCCTTTCCTTCCAATACTACAACGTGTAATGAAAAAATCCATCTAATTAAAAAATATAATAGTATAAAAAATACAATTGCATATAAACTTATCCATTTTGGTGTTTTGTATACTACATCCATAATAAAGGCTGGTATTTCAATCTTCGGGAGTAAACTTGAAGACAACCCCATTGAACTAGCTACAAAAGGAATAATAAAAAGAACATATATTACAATTGGAATAGAGCCTATTTTTATAATACCTCTAATACTTTTCATTGCTGTAAAAAAAGATGCTTTTGCTGAAATCTTTTTATCAAAGTATGTTTCCTGTGATATTACAATAAGCCCTGCATATTCTATAAAAATAAAAAGGAAGCTAAGAATTCCCAAAATTAAAATTGTCAAAATTCCTGGAATACTTCCTATAAAACTTAATATTTGGTTATTTGCCATCATCTTCATCCCTCTTAGATGCATAAAATAATTTAGCACCATTGTAATAAATGGGAGAAATATAAAGCTTGTCAACACTTTGTATGTCGATTCAAATCCAATATTTATAAAAAAACTCTTTTTAAAATAGGTGAAATTTTTTCTTATCATCTTTAATGTGGATATGGGTTTATTATGCTTTGTCTCCATTCTCGTTGTCATTGATCTGTCCCCTTTACATTTTCTTCTTCAATTTAGCTACAATAAATACCGCTAAAATTAACATACATTATTATGTTTTTCTTATATAATAACAACCATTTCATTGTTTTTAAATATGTTTTTTATAAATAATATATATTTCTTGTCGCTTTATAATATATATAAGATTATATTAAGAAGCACTATATATCTTTACATCTACACCGTAAAAATTTTGTCTACACCCCCCGATGTTAAAATAGCTATCGTAAGGATCAAAAAATTTTATACATCACTTAGAAATTAATACTAAATTCCTTGGTCTTGATATAGAAATTAAAAGCAAATAAAAAAGTGCTCCATCCTCACAAGATTAGCACTTTTTCTTGTTAACATATTTCATTAAAAACCAATAACCCTAAACCAAAATATATTTCCTATTGAACCTTATAACACTATATCCTTCCTTTTAACCACAACTATACTAAGTACTAAGAAAACAGTTATATATATACATGCAGTAAGTGAAAGCATTAGAATATTATCAGAATTTAAATTTTGTACAATCCTATAAGCATACATTCCTCCAGAAAATGTATAATACATTATATTTTTCATCTGAGAATCTATCATCATCATAATAACATCAATTCCAATTCCTAATCCTATCATTGCACCACTATTATTAATGGTCATTGCAATAAAGCTTACAACTGCACTAAAGGATAATAAAGGTAATATTATACTAGCATAGACTTTTATATTATTAATAAACAAATTTAAGCTATCTCCATTATTCCCCAAACTAAAAGCGATAGTTCCAACAATATAACTTCCAACAAAACCCACAATTAAAAATATTAGCGCATATAAAGCTATAAATAAAAATTTTCCAATTATAAAATCACTTTTCTTAATAGGAGTCATTAATGAAAATTTCATAGTTCCATGAATATAATCTTCTGTTAATGTTTCAGTTATTACTAACACCATAAATATTGGAATCATTGGTTTCATCAGCATTCCAAAAAGAGTTTCGATCACAAAATTATTTGCATTCATTCCATCCTGTGGATGGGATTTTCCCAAAACAGCCATAATAGCTATACTTATAATTAAAGTCATTGCTAATACATAAAACTTTTTACCACTAAACATTTTTATAACTTCATTTTTTAGAACCTTAAGCATATTTTTTATCTCCTTCCATTACATCGAAAAAATAATCCTCCAATGAAGTTTCACTGCAATGTAGATTTTCAACATTAACATCATTAGAAATTAAAAGCTTATTTATATTTTGAAAATTACCTTTCTTTATCTTAATTCTTATACCACCTTCAAAACATTCAATCTTTGAGGAAGTATTCATATTTTTTAATAAACGAGAAGTTTTTTCTTTTTCTTTTGTATAAATTTCTATTACTTCCTCATCTGTATTTAAAAGATCTTCAACATAACCTTCAATCTTAAGGCTCCCCTTTTCTATAATTCCTATTCTATTACATACTGATTGAATTTCATTTAATATGTGTGATGATATAAGAAATGTTACATGGTATTTTTTTGATAAATCCTGTATAAGTCCCCTTATATCCTTTATTCCTTGAGGGTCTAATCCATTAGTTGGCTCATCTAATATAACTATATTGGGATTATTTAAAAAAGCTCTCGCAATTCCAAGCCTTTGTTTCATTCCTAGAGAATATTTAGACACATTTTTATGAGCTGCATCCGTTAATCTCACCATTTGGAGTACTTCATCCACTCTTTCTTTAGAAGCACCATATAGATTAGCCATAAGGATAAGATTTTTATATCCTGATAATCCTCCATAAAAGCTTGGGGCTTCTACCATAGCTCCTATTTTTTCAATAGCCTTTTGGCTATCTTTTTCTACATCATATCCATTAATAATAACCTTACCTGAAGTAGGTTTTATAAGTCCCATAATGCTTTTTATGGTTGTACTTTTCCCGGCTCCATTTGGTCCTAAAAATCCATAAACATCTCCTTCATATACAGTAATATTAAGATTATTTACTGCTTTTTTGTTTTTATATTCTTTAGTAAGATTATGAGTACTTAATAAACATTTTTTTTTCATATATAATCAGCTCCTCTTAATATCCTGTGCCTATCAACGCACATTACTTGTTTTTATTTGATGATTATATACTAACAAAGTTATATAGACTATTTTTTATGCCTTCCTAAGTGAACCTTATCTATTCATAAAAAGCTTTATTTTTACGGTTATGAAATAAAACTTTACGGTTAAGAAAAAAGACAGCCTTCTTTAAACTACCACCATATATTAGACAAAAATCTAACACTTCGATGTGCAGTTTAATTAGGATGTCTTTTCTATATATTTTATCCATATTTCCTGAATAAACATATTCCCTTCAATAGATGTATTTAAAAATACATTTCCATATTTCGTATCTATAATATTTTTTACAGTATATAAGCCTAAGCCTCTTCCCTTTCCTTTTGTAGAAAATCCTTCTTTATATATTTTATGAATTATAGGCTTGTCTCCAAAAAAATTATTATGTACTGCTATAACCACATAATCATTTTTATTTGCAACAGCAATACATATCTTAGGTGCTTCACATTCTCCTGCTGCTTCAATGGCATTATCCATAAGTATTCCTATTATTCTACATAAATCCATTATATTTATATGTATATAATCAATATCTTCTACAATATGAACATTTATGTCTATATTCATTGATGAAGCTTTTATAAGTTTTGTTGATAGTATTGCCTTTAGTCCCTGAACTTTAATATATTTAAGCTTATCTATATTGCTATTACTCCATTTTATATTCTTGTCCATATCAATAACATTATTATAAAAAAACTCACTAAGTCCTTCTATATCTTCATTATCTATATATTCCTTAAGAGGTGAAAGCATATTTATGTAATCATGTTTGAATCTTCTTGTTTCACTATACATCTCTTCTATAATATGAGCATATTCTTCTATTTCATTTTTTTCTTCAATTTTCCTTCTCAATTCAACCCTATATTCAACACTTTTATCATAATAATAAACTATAATACTTGTAAGCATAATTGATATTAGTGGCAAAGCTTCTGGAACAAAATTGCCCATAATAAAATCTATCTTTTCATTATTTATTATAGAGGTACATGTAAATATATAAATTGATGCTATCATTACAGTTAATAATGTGCTTATCATTAAAATCATTCTAAATCTTATTTGGGATGATGAAATTTCTTTATTTCTCCTTTTGTTTGATACAGTTCTTTTTATTATTAAAGATGCGAACACTATAATAGGTAACATTATTATAAATTGAATTAATATATAATCTAGTGATACATTATCTAATCTTGCACCCCAAAATGCATATATAAAAGTGTATATTGTATTTGCCAAATATACACTATAAATAGTAATCAATGTTTTTATTTTACTTTCATTTTCATTATTTCTTAATTGAACAATAGTTATAATTGAAAGTATAGGAAGTATTAAAGTATATGAACCAGTGGTAAGCACCATTTCCGTTATAAATGAAATGATAAAATATTTTTTTATATTACTTATATTTATTGTATTTTTATATAAGATATATATTGAAATTGAACATAAAATACTCATTAGTACAGATGGTATTATCATATAGCATAAAAACATATTTATAAACTTAGTAAAAGTCATACCAAGAGTCCCCTCATATATCTAAATGAAACATAACATTCTTCTTCGTTTTCCATTATTATTTTATTATGCTTCTTGTCTATCTCTTGAATTTTGTCTTTGTTCACAATATATGATTTATGACATCTATAAAAATTTAAAGGAAGTTTTTTTTGTATATCCTTTAAGTTTGCATACAATTCAATCTGTCTAGTTTCCTCATGGATTCTTATTTTATGAGGGATTCCTGTAGTTTCAATAAATAAAATATCACTGGGTCTAATATTTATTATTCGTGTATCCGTATCTATTGAAATATATTCTTCTTCATATTCTTGTTTATGATACCTATTATAAGCCTTTATAATACAGCTATTTACTCTTTCTTTAAAATCCTCATCATCCTTAATTACATAATCCATAGCTTCTACTTTATATTTAAATGCTAAATAACTCATTTCTAAATGAGTAGTAGTAAATATTATATATCCTAAGGAATCTAATTCTCTAATTTTTTCACCCAGCTTTATACCATTTATATCATTTTTTAAATCTACATCCAAAAGATAAATACCAGTGTTCCTGTTTTCTTTTATATGACTTATTATTTCCTCAGGACTTTCTGTAGCTAGTGCTATATCTAAATCTAATTTTTCTCTTAATATAGTATTTTCTACAAATTGCTTCAGTTTATCTCTATGTACCCTATTATCTTCACAAATTATTACTCTTAGCATTACTTTTTCTCCTTACTTTATATCAAACTTTTTCATATTCATATATAAATATGAAAAATACTAATGATATAAAAATTAGTATTTTTATCTGCAAATAAATATTAGTTTAAATTCATATATAACTGAAATAGAATGAAAAAAGCTTACCTGTTGTTCCATAACTAAAGATAGATAAAAAATAAATCTTATCTATGTAATAGAATAAATACTTAAAGAAATTTTTTTCCCATGAAAAATTTTCTTTATTTATATTTTAACAAATTTTTATATAAAGTAAAAATTTAAGTTTTAATCTAAATATATTAATATATTCTTTTATAGATGTTATAAAAACAAAAAAACATTCTGGCTAGAAATCACTGCTGATAATTTTCAATAATTATATAATTAGTTATTTCCTTTAAAAGGAATATAGTGGACAAAATAATGGTAAATAAGACAATTTCAATTATTTACATGAATATAATAACATGATATATTATTGAGGATTGAAAATTTTCACAGATAAGAACTAATTTATTAATGCATTAATGAAAATCTTTTAATGTTAGGAAAGATTTTATGAAAGAACATTTAAAAAGTAATAATATTAATAATAATTATTTATCAATTAAAGGGTTAATCTTTTCCTTGCTATCCACTTTAGGGATTTTAATTCTTCAAGAACTTGCACTACATTTTACATTTCTAAATTATTGGGAGGCCTATTTTATTTTTTCCATAGTTGCTTTCCTTTTTGTTTCAGCTACAGTATATTCCAAATTTTGCACAGGCAATGAAAATTTTTTGTCTATTATACTAGTAGTATTTTTAAACATCTTATTAAGATATGTATTTTATTATTTCATAGCAATACTAAATCTTTCGTTAAGTAATAAAGTTAGCTATTTTCAAGTTATAAAGAGTTTACCAATCAACACTTATATAATTAATACATTTTTTAATAACATTATGATTTATGATGATTTACAACTTACTAAAGACTTATTTTTGGGATATCATCTATTCTATTTAGTTTTAGCTATATATTATGCAAAAAAAGAAATATATAGGGCTGTATTTTATAAAACTACAGATTCTGAAGCAATGATAAATTCTATTGCTAGTGAAATGAAATCTAAAATTATATATAATGATGAAATGAAAAATCATAAGTAATATAAATAAGTTTAAACACTAATTATCTATTTACATTTATAGAACATTCAACGGAGGGATAAATATGTCTAAAATTATTAATCTAAATGATGGTGGCATTAAAGAAAATATCGAAAGTATTAATAAAAGACTTGTGCTAGCATACTCTATTTTAATTGTTATATTTGTAGCATTTATATCTTTTGATTTTTATATAAGTTATCTTAGTGATCCAGAGTTTTTTATTAGGCCCGCATTACTTTTTGTAATAATTATGTCCCCTTTTATAATTTACTCCTTAACTAAGTTAATAAAAACTAAACTATACTTAAGTGACTTTACAAAATGTCCAGTATATAAGAGAATTTCAGAAATACATAACTTAAATAATATACCCGAGTTTGAAAAATTTGATAGAACTGTAACTAAAGAAGTTAATCAAAATCTACTATTTAACTTTAAAAAAAGCAAAATAATGGGAACCAAATCTTTTATAATTACCTATGGGTTACCTTTGAACAGTGAATTCAATGTATTTGATCCAAATACATTATTATTAGTAGTATTTAATCCAGTAACTATTAGTGATTTAGTTATAAAACCAAGATCCAAGGCTAAAACTTCTCATGAATTAATTTTATATTTTGAGGATAGAGCCTTCTTACTGTTTGCAAATACAAAAAAAGAAGGACAAGAAATTGCAGATAACCTTGCAAATACTTATAAGGTTTTACAGGGAAATAACCTACAGCTGGAAAGATTCTATGAAAAGGATAGGGAAAAATTTATACAATCCTGTAGAGAACAAATTGAAAATATCTATTCATCAAGTTCTTCTAATATTTAGATCGAGCTTACTTATGAAAAATATATCTCATATTTTACAAAATAATATTCCTACCACAGGTAATCATAAATAAAATTATTTTGTAATTTATAAATTAAAATAATATATCATAAAAAGAAACCTATAAAATAGAAAATGAGAACATTTGTATATTTATAGGTTTCTTTTTATTAATTACCTTAAAGTCTTTTTTATTATTCTATTTAAAAATCTATTCTTATTTTGATCCAGTAATCATATAGGTATTCTTATTAATCCTATCCCACTCTATTTCTTTAAAACTACTTTGCTGTAATAAATATAAAAAATTACTACCTACTTTATATTTTTTATTGCTAATATAACTAAAGGTATATAAAAACTTGCTAGTAACAGTCTTTGCCATAGTCCACTTAATCCAATAACTGTGTTAGAAAAGTGATCCTTTTCACTCATAACAAAAAGTGTAAAAATTATTATATTAATAATAAAAAATATAATAAAAATCATGCCTAATAAACTTTCACTTTTCATATAAGCTAATTTACTAATTATTAAGGGCATAAATGCTAATGCAATAAATCCTATACCCGAACCTATCCCATGAATCTTACCTTCCATAGATTCTATAATTTTTCTATCCTCCACACTAAACATTGCTGATAATATACATGCTCCTCCTCCAAATAATATAAATATTATTGCTCCTATAACTGCAAGCATATTTGAAACTTCTGAGTATGCTCTATAAAAAGTAATTGATGTGAGACTCATTATAATTCCCCAAATTATAAGCCATAGGTTATAATACTTAGAAACAGGACTATTTTTTCCTCCAAGGGCACTTAAAACTTCTCTACTATGGCTGTACTTTGGATAAAAAAGAACTAATATATATGGAACTATAAATTCTAAAAATGCTCCCATAATTAATACAAGCCAATTTAATTTTGCTCCCCACATTTTTATAAAACCCCTTTTTATATCTCCTGTAGACCATACTACATAGATTATATTTATTTACTCTTCGTCATTATCTTTCTCTTTTTCAACCATACCAAATTCCTCTAAGAATTTTACAGCGAAACTCTTCATTATATCCACTTTAGCTATAGCTATTCCCTTTTTTTCATCTCCTAGCACTATAAGATTATCACCAGCATTTATATTAAATTTTTCTCTTGCTTCTTTTGGGATAACAATTTGCCCTCTTTCCCCTACTTTTACTGTACCAAATATATATTTTCCATCTTTTATTTTTGACATTTTCTCCAACTCCATTCATATTATTCATACTTTTCATGTTTATCATATCATTTATATTTTGTACTGTAAATAACTTGTATCATATAATATTTATATGATAATAAGAAAATTCATACTAAAATAATAAACTTATATAACTTTCAAATATTATAAATTTCATTTACTTATATTAGAAAGTTCTAACTAACAAGAATATATATAATATAATTGAACCAAGTACTTCAATAGCTTAATGTATTTTAGTCAATAGAAATCATCAGCCTTATAAAATATTTTGTTGTAAAGATATTTATAAAATTGCAATTTATGAAGATATAAAAATTGAACTTGAAAATATATTTAAATAAAAAAAGATTCTCAAAATAGATTTTATTTTGAGAATCTCTTTTATTTCTTTACTTTTCAATTATTCCTCCACCTATTAATAAATCATCTTTATAGAAAACCACAGATTGACCTTTAGTTATAGCCCTTTGTTTTTCATGAAAATTTACCCTTACTCTACCATCTTCTACAGGAGTTATTATTGCCTTTGAAGGAATTTGAGAATATCTTATCTTAGCCTCAACTTCCATAGGCTCTTTTAAAGTATCAAAGGGTATATAATTTGTATCCTTAGCTATAAGTTCTGTATTTAAAAGATCTTCTAAATCTCCTAAAACTACTTCATTTCTAAATAGATTTATATCTACTACATACATAGGCTTTCCAAAAGCTATACCTAATCCTTTTCTTTGTCCTATGGTATAATATACTATTCCTTTATGAGTACCTAATATATTCCCTTGCTTATCTACAAAGTTACCTTCTCTAACCTTATTAGGAAATCTATTTTTAATATACCTTCCATGATCATTATCTGGTATGAAGCATATTTCTTCACTATCTTTTTTATTGTGAACCCTAAGACCTATTTCTTTAGCTATTTCTCTAATTTTACTTTTTTTATACTGTCCACAGGGCATCAAGGTTCTTTCCAATTGAAATTGTGTAAGATTATAAAGAGCGTAGGTTTGATCTTTTTTATCGTCTTCTGATTTCTTTATTATATATCTATCATTATGCTTTTCTATGATAGCATAATGACCTGTAGCCACATAATCTATACCCATAGCCATGGCTTTATCCAGAAATGAAGAAAACTTTATAAATTTATTGCAGGCTATGCAAGGATTTGGTGTTCTTCCTTCCATATATTCATCTACAAAATAATCAATAACATTTCTTTTAAAGGCATCTTTAAAATTCATAACATAAAAAGGAATGCCTATTTTATTTGCTACCCTCCGAGCATCCGCTACTGCACTTAAAGAGCAACATCCACCTTCTTTTTCTATAAATTCCTCATCATCTTGCCAAATTTGCATAGTTACTCCTATAACCTCATAACCCTGCTCCTTTAAAAGATACGCTGCTACTGAACTATCTACTCCTCCACTCATACCAACTAAAACTTTCTTTTTCAAAATATTCACCTCCCTACTAAATTATTAAAATATCTATTTACTTATTGTTTTTTTTAATACATAATAAATAGTTTTTGCTTTACACAATTATTCTTATTTACTACAATTTTAAAATTACTTGCTTTTAGGCTTATTATTAACCATATTAGTTTTATTTAAGTCACAACAATCTAATTTTTTATTTTCAAATTCTTTTTCATTAACCTTTTCTAATTTTTTTATTAATCTTTTAAGTATGTTCATATTATCACCTTACAGATTTATTTTTAATATAAATGAACTTCATCCTAAGACTTTTTAAATTTTATCTGATACCCATATATTGTGAATTTTAATGTACTAGGAAAATTTTAAATTTATTTTACTTTCCTAATTATTTTCTTTAAACTATATTAAACTAGTTTTTATTTATTTCAGTATTTAAACTGCCCATCTTATACCCTTCTGTATCTACAGTAACATATTTAAATCCTAATTTTTTAAATTTTTCTGATACTTTATCTAGAATATCCTCATTGAACAATTTCACTCTTTCTTTTTTAGGCACTTCTATTCTAGCCAAATCCCCATGACTTCTTACTCTTACTGCTCTAAATCCTAACTCCATCATATATACTTCTGCCTTTTCTATTCTAGATAAATCTTCTTCTTTTATTTCTTGATTATAAGGAATTCTAGACAAAAGACAGGCATAGGCAGGTTTATTCCAAGTTTGTAACCCTAGCTCCTTAGATAAAGTTCTTATTTCCTCTTTATTTATAGAGTTTTCTAAGAGAGGACTTTTTACATCTAATTCTTTTAATGCTCTCATACCTGGTCTATAATCTTTTGTATCATCCAAATTAGTTCCATCTACTATATATTTGACGCCCTTTTCCTTTGCCAATTCTTTTATTTTACTAAATACGCCTTTTTTACATATATAGCATCTGTCTTCTGGATTAAATCTTATTTCTTCAAGCATTGGAACTTCTAAAAAATATGATTTTATTCCTATGTTATTTGCTAATTCTTTAGCTTCTTCTATTTCCCATTTTGGAATATAAGGTGATACTACTGTAATGGAAATAACATTATCTCCTAAAGCTTCCTTTGCTGCTTTTAATAATAAGGTACTATCTACACCTCCAGAAAAAGCTACTGCTACACTACCTAAATCCTTTAAATAGTTAATAAGATTATTATATTTATAATTCATTTTATACCATCCCCATCTTATATTTTTGTCCTATTATTATGCTTGTTAATATTTCCATCTACTATAAAAATCAAGTATTTGTATACATTTTTGTAAGTTAATATAAAATTAAGCTATATAGATATATTTATCCGATGACTACCCGCTCTAATACTCCCATCTTCTTTAAAGTGGGAGTAAAGAGTGGGTACATCCCTGGATAACGATTTCTAAGCTTTAGAGGGAGTAAAAACTCCCCCTGAAGCCAAGAACTCTGTTTATAATAATACAAATCATATCAATTTAAAGATTACTTTACTATTTCCTTTAATTTTTCTAATACAAAATCTATTTCTTCTTCTGTATTTTTAGCACCTAAAGTAAATCTTATAGTTCCTTTTAAAAATTCCTTATCTAATCCTAAGGCTAAAAGCACATGGGATGCATCTACTGCTCCTGCTGAACAGGCACTTCCTGCTGAAGCACATATACCTTCACTATCTAAAAGCATAAGTAATAACTCCCCATCTACATTTTTAAAACTAACATTTATATTCCCTTTTAATCTTTCTTTTCCCAAAGTCCCATTTATTTTAGTTCCTTCTATCTGCAAAAGTCCATTTATAAATTTATCTCTAAGTTTTTCTATTCTTTTGTTTTCTTCTTGACCCTTTTCTTTAAGTAATGAAACTGCCTTTTTAAAACCAACTATAGCAGCTGGATTTTCTGTTCCTGCTCTTTTTCCTCTTTCTTGGCTACCACCATGTAAAAGATTATCTATTTTTGTGCCTTTCTTTATATATAATGCCCCAATCCCTTTAGGACCATATATTTTATGTGCAGTTATAGTCATTAGATCTATGTTCATTTCTTTCACATTTATAGGTATTTGCCCTAAAGCTTGAACTGCATCTGTATGAAATAAAACTTTATGTTCCTTACAAATTTCTCCTATAGATTTTATATCTTGTATAGTTCCTATCTCATTATTAGCAGTCATAATAGAAACTAATGTAGTATCTTTTCTTATATTTTCTTCTAATTTTTTTAAATCTATTTTCCCATAACTATCTACAGGCAAAAATGTTATTTCAAAACCTTTTTCTCTTAAATATTTACAACTATTTAAAACTGCTGGGTGTTCTACAGAAGAAGTTATTATGTGTTTTCCTTTGTTTCCATTTCCATAAGCTATCCCTTTTATAGCCCAATTATCCCCTTCTGTACCACCAGATGTAAAAAATATTTCCTCTGGTTCTCCTCCTATAAAATCTGCAATTTCTTCTTTAGATTCATCTATAGCAATTCTTAAATTATTAGCCATATTATATACAGAAGAAGGATTTGCATAATATTTTGTTAAGTAAGGAATCATAGCATCCATTACTTCTTCCTTTATATAAGTAGTTGCTGCATGATCCATGTATATCTTATTTCTCATATAATCACCACTGTTTTTTATTTTATTATTTGTAACTATATATTTTATATTAATATCTTTAAAGTTTTATATAAAAAATATTTAAATTTAATCAAATAAATAAATTATTTTTTACTCTTTTCTGTAACATTTTCTCCAAACCATTTTTTAGATATATTTTGCAGTGTTCCATCCTTTTTCATATCATCTAAAGCTTTATTTATTTTTTCTATTTTTTCTTTATTTTCATCCTTCTTTGCAAAAGGATATGCATTTTCCATCTCTTCTATAGGTTCACCGGCTAACTGTAAATTTAATCCTGATTTTTTTATATTTACAAGGCAGGCTAATTTGTCCTCTATTAAAGCATCAACTCTACCCAAATCCACATCTTGGAACATACCTGAAAAACTATTATATTGTTTTGTTTTTATATCTTCCCCTTTATTCTTATTATTATAATCTTCTATGGATTTAGAATAATTAGTTCCTACCTGAGTAGCTACAGTTTTGCCCTCTAAATCCTTTAAAGATTTTATATTATTATTTCCTTTTTTAGTAGCTAACTGTACTCCTGAATAAACATAAGGTTTTGAAAAATAATATTTTTCTTTTTTCTTATCTGTTACAGTTATCTCGTTGGCTACAGTATCTATTTTACCTGTATCTAGCATTCCCATAATACCTGTCCAATCCGCTACCTTAAATTCTGGTTTATAACCTGTTCTTTTACCTATTTCTTCCCAAATATCTATTTCAAAGCCTTGAACTTTATTACTATCTTTATCTATAAAAGTAAATGGATAGTACTGTCCTGAAGTTCCTATTTTTATTGTATTTTTATTTTCATTTATTTCTTTATTCTTTTGAGCACACGCTGTTAATCCTACTCCTAAAGTTACAACTAATGACATACTTAAAATTATTTTTTTAAACTTTTTTATATTCAATTCTATATCCTCCTAATACTATTAATATTAAATTTTAATAAGCTTTTCCTATTTTTCTTTCTAATAATTTTTGCATAAAATTAAATAACTCTACCATTACCCAATATATTAAAGCTACTGCTAAATAACTTTCAAAAAATCTATAACTAGATGCTGCATTCATCTGTGCCTTAGATAGTATTTCTGCAACCCCTACAGTAAATGCTAAAGATGAGCTTTTTAAAAGATCAATAAAACTATTACCTAAAGAAGGAATTGCAACTCTAGCAGCCTGAGGTAAAATTATTCTTTTCATAGCTTGGATTTCAGTCATGCCTAAAGATAATGAAGCCTCCATCTGTCCTTTATCTATAGACATTATTGCACCTCTTATTATTTCTGCCATATAAGCTGAACCATTCATACTCAAAGCAATGATCACTGCCATATATGCTGGGATCTCTTTAAAAGACGGAATAATTTGAGGCAAACCATAGTAGAACAGAAAAAGCTGTATCAAAATAGGTGTTCCTCTAAAGAAAGATATATAAATTTCACTTATTCTATGAAAAATTTTAACTTTATACATTCTTATTACTGCTAATATAACCCCCAATAGAACAGCTATAATCATGGATAAAATGGCTATAGACAAAGTTATATGAACATACTTTAAAAGAACTACTAATGATTGTACTAAATATTTTACATCGAAAATTTCCACAATTTTTCCTCCTATCTATGGTTTCCTCATTAATTATTTTTTATTACTCAAATACTCCTGTAGATAAATATCTTTGTCCTGTATCTGGAAGTAATACTACTATATTTTTCCCTTCATTTTCTGGTCTTTCAGCTATTTTCATAGCCGCATAAACTGCTGCTCCTGAAGATATTCCAACTAAAAGACCTTCTGCTTTTGCTATACTCTTTGTTACTTCAAAAGCTTTTTCATTAGATACCTTAAATATTTCATCTAAAACCCCTGTGTTTAAAGTACTTGGTACAAATCCCGCTCCTATTCCTTGAATTTTATGTGGTCCTGGGTTGCCTCCTGATAAAACTGGTGAATCTTCTGGTTCTACTGCTATTATTTTTATATCTTTATTTTTTTCTTTTAGGTATTCTCCTACTCCTGTAATTGTTCCACCTGTCCCTACTCCTGCTATAAATATATCTACTTCTCCTTCTGTATCATTCCAAATTTCTACCGCTGTGGTCTTCTTATGCATAGCTGGATTAAATTTATTTTCAAATTGCTGTGGAACAAAAGAGTTTTTATATTCCTTTGATAATTCTGTTGCCCTTTCTATAGCCCCCTTCATTCCATCCTTTCCAGGTGTTAAAACTAACTCGGCACCATAAGCTTTTAATATAAGTCTTCTTTCTATACTCATAGTTTCTGGCATAGTTAGTATAAGTTTATAACCTTTAGCTGCTGCTACAAAGGCAAGTCCTACACCTGTATTACCACTAGTAGGCTCTATTATTACTGTATCTTTATTTATTAGTCCTTCTTTTTCTGCTTCCTCTATCATAGCAAAGGCTATTCTATCTTTTACACTGTTTGCTGGATTAAAATATTCTACTTTAGCTAGTATATTAGCTTTTAATTTATTTTCTTCTTTTAATTTTCCTAACTCTAATAATGGTGTATTTCCTATTAATTCTGTTATATTTTTATATATTTTTTTCATAATTATTTTCTCCTTTCAACATTAAATATTCTTAAGATGGTACGAGTTTGCCTATTTGTTTACTAGGTTTTAAATTGAAATTTCATTTTTAATTTCTACTGGTATCTTGTAAAATATACATCCACTACACATTAAACCATCCCCTTTTCGTTCAGTACCTAAATATCTATTAGTATAGCTACTTTAAGTAAAATAAAAATTTTATTTATAAACTATTAGATTTACTTTATCTACTATAGCATTAACTTTACTCTATATTCTAATTATCAAGGCATGTCTAATTATTCTTATTGGTTTACTAGGTATTCATTTTAAATAAACTGTACTACAACATTATATGTAGTACATTATGTTTTGGTTATCTGATTTTTTGTATGCCTCTACTAAATCTTCTAAAGTTATAGAATCTACTACTCTTTCTATGCTTTCATTAATTCTATCCCATAAATTTGTCTTAATAGATTTTTCCATTCTATTATTTAAATAATCATCATTAAGTTCTACTACAGATAGATCTCCTTCAAGAGCTCTTAGTATTTCACCTGCAGTTATATGTGCTGAATCCTTTTCTAATATATAGCCCCCTTGAGCCCCTTTTATTCCTTTTATTAAATTGTTCTTTCTTAATAAGGAAAATATTTGTTCTAAATATCCCTCGGATATGTTTTGTCTTTCAGAAATACTTTTTAAAGTAACTGCTTCTTCTGTAGAATTTATAGCTAAGTCTATTATAGCCTTTATGCCATATTTTCCTTTAGTTGATATCTTCATAAAATCTCCTCTTTCATAGTATTCCTATCTATTTACTATGATTATATTCTTTTAATTAATTTATGTCAATATTTTTTAAAAAACTTTTCATTTTATATTGAAATTGATTTTCATTTGCTGTATACTTAGTATTATAAGAAACAAGCACATATAATTAATTGAAACCACACGAAAATCTCTTTGATTTATAGTAAATATTTTTCTAGATTTAAACCTCCTACTAATATTAAGTCTAGGAAACCCTCCTTACTCATTTATTTACTATAAATTAGAGAGATGTTTTCTTTTAAGTTGTAATTTGTTCCTACTCTATAACATTATTAAACTTTCATATATCTCTAATATTTTTTTATAAAATCCAATTATTAATTTTTTAAATAAAAAATACTATGAAACTATCTATTGTATCATAGTATTTTCTTATTAAGGAAATATATTTATCCGATGACTACTCGCTCTAACACTTCCATGGCACTCTGTGAAAGCGATTCCCACCAAATCGAAGATTATTCGGACTCTCTGCTTTTCTTCAAAGTGGGAGTAAAGAACGGCTACGTCCCTGGATAACGACTTCTCCTAATGGATAACGACTTCTAGTCTGTTAATAAGCTTCAGAGGGAGTAAAAACTCCCTCTGAAGCTTAGAAATCTGTTTAGCCTAAGGCTACATCTAATATCATCATTACAGTAAATCCAATTAATACTCCTATAGATGATATATCTGTATCCTTTCCTTCCTGGGCTTCAGGAATTAGTTCCTCTACTACAACAAATATCATGGCTCCAGCTGCAAAGGATAAGGCATAGGGTAATAAATTTCTTATAAATAATACTGCCGCTGCCCCTATAACACCTGCTATAGGCTCAACTATACCAGAAGCTTGCCCATACCAAAAGCTTTTTAATCTACTATTTCCTTCTCTTCTTAGTGGTATAGATACTGCTGCTCCTTCAGGAAAGTTTTGAATTCCTATACCTAATGCTAAAGCTATAGCTCCTGCTAAAGATGCAGACTCTATATTGGCCCCTACTGCTCCAAAGGCCACTCCTACAGCTAATCCTTCTGGTATGTTATGAAGGGTTATAGCTAAAACTAATAATATGCTCTTTTGCCAACTAGTTTTAATTCCCTCTGCATCCTCTCTATCTTTGCCTAAATGAAGGTGTGGAAGAATTCTATCTACTATTCTTAAAAATATTCCTCCTGCTAAAAAGCCTACTGCTGCCGGTATCCATGCAATTTTGCCCTGGGATTCTGCCATTTCTATAGCCGGTGCTAAAAGTGACCAATAGCTAGCTGCAATCATTACTCCTGCTGCAAAACCTAACATAGCATTTAATACTTTTTTATTTATATTTTTAAAGAAAAACACTAATGCTGCTCCTAAAGCTGTAACCGCCCAAGTAAATAAGGTAGCTAAAAGAGCCTGCATAATGGGATTCAATTCTTTAAACCAAGTCATACTATCCCCTTCTTTCTAGTTCTGAATAAACAATAATAATTATTACTTGATAATTTCTTATTTTGATTTTATCACGTACTATCAATATAATCAATATTTACTTTTAGTTTTTTCTATAATTGTTTTTCTCCACTCAAACTAAGTAATATCTGGCTTGGAAGATAAAAAAACCAAATTAAAGGTAAAAATACATTTTCTAAATTTTCCACTTGCTTTATACTCAATAAATAAAAACTAATATTAGAAAAGGCCACATTTAAGTCACATAAAAAGAATAAAGTAATACCTATGCTTATAATTTTACAGGTTTTCTTTTCAAAAAAATTATTATTAAATGTTCCATAGGCTCTTATTAAGCTGTGAATAAGCAATAAAGCATATATAAAAGCCATGGATAGTAAAGTGTTTTCCTTTGAAAATAAATTTAGTCTTTTTAAAATTATAAATAAAAATAAATAGAATACAAACAGATAGATATCTCTATACTTAAATCTCACTTTTCCATTTACATCCTTAAACCTGCCATGTCGTATTGTATATAAACTTTGAACAATTATAAAAAATAAAATACCTAATTTAAATTCTTCTAGAACAAGCATATTAAAATCTGCTAAAACCGTAAAAAATAAAGCTAATCTTAAAATAAATAAATCTTTTTTATCATATATATTTTCTCCTATAGATAAAGTAATAGCAAAACATACAACTATACTAATAAACTTTATATTTGTAGAATATTTATATAGATTTTTAATTTTTAAAAAGTCTACACTTAATATAAATAAATAAATTATTAAATTTAAACCTACTAATATTTTAGTGATATTATTCTTAATATTCCTTATATTCACCCTTTTCACTCCCATACTTTTTAACAATACTTATATTCTTAACATTTAATTTGACTTTAATATTATATATGCTAAATAAAACCCACTGACAACAAGTCAGCAGGTTAATTATTTTTCATTTAATTTTTATTTCTAGTTCCCTGTTTTGCCGCTATTTTGCTAGCATTTCCTCTATCCATATATCCTGTAGTAGAGTTTCTGCTATTTTCACTGTTAGTTATAGCACTTTGATTTTTAGACTTTATATCTAAATCCTTGCTCACAAAATCACATCCTTATATATTATTGAAATTCACTATATATTATTCTCAAAATAACTTTATATTATTTTAAAATGATTTTATTACAATTTTTTCAATTATATTTAAAATTTTTTAAATATTCTTTATTTTATATATTTATTTATATGGTTAAATGTTATAATTTATACAATATATAAAGAATTGAGGGATATAATGAACTTGTTTTTTAAAGACATAACTATTGATAATTTTTATGACTGTATACTACTAAGTACTAATGATAATGGCAGTCATTATGTATTTGAAGAGTTTGTTGATTCAGTAGCATTTTCTATAGCCATATCAAAAGTGGAACCTAAGCTTAAACCTAAAATTATATTCGTAGAAGAGGATATGATAGGATTTACTTTATATGGATACTGCGATATGGAAAAACACTATAAGATTTGGACTATTTTAATAGATCATAGATTTCAAGGAAAAGGTTTTGGGAAGGCTGCATTAAAAAAAATTATAAAAGAATTAAAAAATAATAAAGATTGTAATGAAATTTATCTTAATTTTCATCCCAAAAATATAAGAGCAAAAAAACTTTATGAATCTTTAGGCTTTAAATATACGGGCGAAAAAATATGGATAAACAAAAAACTTTATGAAGATGTTTACTCCGAAATTTATGAAGGAATAAATTACGAATTGTTATATAAATTAAGTTTATAGTTTATATTAAAAAAATTATATAATTATATTCCAGACAGATTTAAATAGCATATAATTTTTAAACTATATATATTTAAATCTAAAAAAGAATATTAAAAATTAGATTAAAATAAAAAAACACTATCAATTCTAATAGATTTTGATAGTGTTTATTTATAGTTATTAAATTTTATCCGATGACTACCCGCTCTAATACTCCCATCTTCTTCAAAGTGGGAGTAAAGAGCGGATACGTCCCTGGATAACGATTTCTAAGCTTCAGAGGGAGTGAAAACTCCCTCTAAAGCCAAGAACTCTGTTTATCAGTGAATTCTCCTATGACAAAAATATATTTTAAAACAGTTTTTTATATTAAATAAAACCCATATGTTTACTTATAGTTTTATAAACTGCATTTTCATTATTGTTACCAGCTATGAAATTAGCCTTTTCTTTTACATCCTCTGGAGCATTTTCCATAGCATAACTATAATAAGCTTGCTTAAACATGGTTATATCATTATAATAATCTCCAAAAACCATAGTATTATCTTTTTCTATATTAAATTTTTTCTGAAGTATTTTTATGGCATGTCCTTTACTTACCTCTTTATTCATCATATCTATCCATTTATCTCCTGAAGCAACAAATTGAAGATTCTTATTTAAATTTTCTTTTAAATAATCTAGCATAGGTGCTTTAATACCATCTTTAACATAATAACTTATCTTTTGAACAGGCTTGTCTACTTCATCAAAGGATTTGTATTCTATATAAGGTACATTATAAAAACTAAACTCTTTTTTAATACTTTCAGAAGGATTTACAACAAAAGCTTCATTTTCTCCTCCTAAAATTAATTCTTCTCCAAAATTTCTTTTTAATTTTTCTACTGATTTTATATACTCTTTGTCTATATAATTAGCATAAAGAGTTTGTCCGTTTTTACTATATTTTATAAGAGCTCCATTATGAGCTATAAGTATCATATCTTCCTTTACACTATTGAAATTTTCATTTAATTGAGAATAAAACCTTCCACTAGCTGCTGCAAACTTTACCCCATTTTTATGTAAATCGTTTATTAAATTAAACACCTTATTATATATTTTTCCTTCACTATTTACTAATGTTCCATCTAAATCTGTGGCTATAAATTTTATCATTTTTTCCTCCTATGTTTTATGGTAATTTTATATTTAAAAATCCCATATGATTTTTATATTTAAAAAATATGTTTTTTCTACTTTCCTATTATATCACAACTAGAATATTTGTTTAGTTAAAGCTTATATACTTTCATATTGTAAATTAATAAATATGAAACTCTAACTAGTAATACATATAAATGAAGAAACCTCAATAAAAGTAAAAATAATAAAATAGAGTCTATAAAATCTTATGTATTATTTATTATAAGAAAAATAAGCCTGCATCTTATATAAATTAACATAGGATACAAGCTTCACTTCTTAATTTTTATCCGATGACTACCCGCTCTAATACTCCCATCGCACTCTGTGAAAGCGATTCGCACCAAATCGAAGATTTGGACTCTCTGCTTTTCTTCAAAGTGGGAGTAAAGAACGGATACGTCCCTGGATAACGATTTCTAAGCTTCAGAGGGAGTAAAAACGCCCTCTGAAGCCAAGAACTCTGTTTATATTTAGCTATTTTTTTCTGCTGCTTCCACTATATGTTTTAATAACAGGGTTGTTGTAACACTTCCCACTCCTTTTGGAACTGGAGTTATAGCTCCTACTTTTTCTTTTACATTTTCAAAATCTACATCTCCACATAGTTTTCCATTTTCATCTACATTAATACTTACATCTATAACTATAGAATCTTCATTAAAATATTCCTCTTTTATTAGTTTAGCTTTTCCTATAGCTGTCACTACTATATCTGCCTTTTTAGTTATGGATTGTAAATCTATAGTTTTTGAATGACATACAGTAACTGTGGCATTATGAGCTAATGACATCATACTCAATGGTTTACCCACTACCATACTTCTGTTTATAATGACTATATTCTTTCCTTTTAAATCTATATCATAATATTTTAACATTTCTATTACAGCCTCTGGAGTACAAGGCATAAATCCATCTAAATCTCCTTCAAATATCCTTTCTAAATTTAAAGGATGCATACAATCCACATCTTTATTTAATGATATAGAGGAGTTTATTATATTTTCATTTAAATGTTTAGGATAAGGTCTAAAAACTAATATACCACTAATATCCTTTTCATTATTTAATCCTTCCATTAGTTTCAAAAAATCTTCTTCTAATATATCTTCCTTTAATTCTTCTACCTTAGTTTCTATATTTAATTTTTCACAACTTTTTATTATACTTCTTTCATAAGCTATATCGTCCTGTTTATTCCCCATACGTAAAATTGCTAGCTTAGGTATTATATTTTTTTCTTTTAATTTATCTATTCTTAATTTTAAATCTTCCTTTATTTTTAAAGCTACTTCATTTCCATATAATATTTTAGTCATTATTCATTTCCCCTTATTAAATTTTCTACATAACTATAAACTTTATCTGCCTTAGTTGAGTATTTAGAAACTAATGTGTTGATTTCTTCTTCTAAAGAATTTTTTATATCATTATTTTTCATCATACCAGTATTTATATATACATTTAGCTTAGAAGCTTCTAATGCTGTTTTGCAAAACAAAACTCCTACACCTACATCACTTATAGCAATTCTAGTTCCCTTTTTAGCTAATTTATAATGAAGGTCTATGGTCTCTGCTGCACATTTAGCTATTTCTAATGGTACTAAACTAGCTTTATATAAAGCCTCTTCCATAATTTTATCTTTATAATCTTTTTCCTCTTCTGTATTTTTAGGTAATCCATAAGCTTTAGATAATGGATAAAACACCTCAGCATCTTTATTTACTAATTCCTCTAATTTCTGTATTAAGACTTCTCCTTCTTTTAATATTTCCTTTACATCCTCTTCTACATCTTTATATTTTTTCTTACCTATAGTAAGATTTGCTACCATATTACCTAAGGCCATACCTAAAGCTCCTACATAAGCACAAGCACCGCCTCCACCTGGTACAGGTTCCTTAGAGGATAAAATATCTATAAATTCTTTACAACTTTTATCTAACATAAAAATCCACCTACCTTATTAATTTATTCTTATTATAGCAAATACTAAATGCTATATTAAATTAATTACACTTCTTATAATACTAATATATATTATACATTATTTTTATATTATATTATTATAGGATTTAAGGTTTTATTAATATTGAAAAATTTATATTTAACTACTTTTCATTTTCTAAGATTTATATATAAAATTAGCTCAAAATAAATTTAACTTTAATATAATTTTAATGAAGTCAGATTTAAAACTTATTAAGGAAATGAATTGGCTTATGAGCGTATTCTTTATCTTTGCGGTGTTAGAATCTTATTTTTTTCTAAGGAAATTATTAAGTTTGTCAGAGTTTCATTTATAGGTGTCTCTATATTAAATTTACTTCCTTCTTTTACAATAGATCCATTTATAGTTTCTATTTCTGTTTTCTTATTATTTAAAACATCTTGTAACATAGAGGATTTATTCTCTGCTGTTTTTAAGGCTACATTTTCTACTTTTTTTGTCATTTCTTCCTCATTAAAATTAAAACCCTTAGCATTAGCTACCTTTACTGCCTCTATAACTGCATCCTTCATAATTTTTTTTGTAGCCATTTCTTTTAAAATTTCACCATTTCTTATACCTAAAATAGCTGTTATAGCATTAATCCCAACATTTATAATAAGTTTATTCCAAATAAGTTCTCTAGGATCTTTACATATATGTGTATTAAAACCACTATGATTCAAAATATTTTCTAACCTTTTTAAAATATTATCTTCTTTTCCAGAAAACATGCCTATATAAGTATCCCCTGAACCTGCATGTTTTATATACCCTGCCTTTATAGTAGTACATCCTTCACCAGTAGTTCCTACTATTATTCTATTCTTATTTATATATTTTTCTATTTTTTCTCCATTACCATATCCATTTTGAAGAGTTAAAACATAGGTGTTTTCTCCTATTATATTTTTATTTTCTAAAATTGCTTCCTCTGTTTTTGTAGATTTTACAAATACTATTGCTAAATCTACTATACCTATATCCTTAGAATTTGTAACAGCCTTTGGATAAAACTTTAATTTTTTATCTCCTGTATCTATTACTAATCCCTCTTTATTTATAGTATTTATATGTTCTTCCCATTTATTAATTAAATAAACTTCCTCTCCACTTTTATGTAAATAAGCCCCATATAAGGATCCCATAGCTCCGGAACCTATTATAGCAATTTTCATATTCTCTCCCCCAAATTTATTATTTTTTATCCCATTTACATCATTTGTAATACTCTCATCACACTCTAAAGTTACTAATATTTAAATAAATAAAATAATTATACTAAGTAACCTCTACCTAAGCCTAAGATTTTAATCTTTTTATAAATTATATCACTATATGGTAATGAAAGCATAAAAAATTAGGCCCTTATTACCATAGGCCTAATTTTTTAAAATTTATGATTACTTCATATAAAATATTATAATTTGATTATTTAAACTTATTTATATGTTTATTACATGTATTTTTTATATTTTCTAAATTAAATTTAAATCTATTTTTAAGACACCTTATTAAAACTGTTTTAAATTATTTATTAAGCTTACTTAATTCTATAGCTAAATCTGAAGCTACAGCTACATTGTTATAAACTAATTGTATATTAGCTTCTAAACTTTTACCTTTGGTTATATCCTTTACCTTAGCTAATAAAAATGGTGTACTCTCTTTTCCTTTTATACCTTTTTCTTCTGCTTCTTTAACTGCATCATTTATAGCCTTTGTTATAGTATCGTAATCCATTTGATATTCCTCTGGTATTGGGTTTCCTATTACCATTCCACCTTTTAATCCTAAATCCCACTTAGCTTTTAAAGCTTCCGCTAGTTCTTTTGCTGTATCTACTTTATAATCTACTTTAAATCCACTTTTTCTTGTATAGAATGCTGGTAACTCTTCTGTACCAAACCCTACTACTGGTACCCCTTGAGTTTCTAAATACTCTAATGTTAAGCCTATATCTAATATAGATTTTGCTCCCGCACAAACTACTGCTACATTAGTATTAGATAATTCTTGAAGGTCTGCTGATATATCAAAGCTTTCCTGTGCTCCTCTATGAACTCCACCTATTCCACCAGTTCCAAAGACTTTTATTCCTGCCAAGTTAGCTACAATCATAGTAGATGCTACCGTAGTTGCTCCATCGAGTTTTTTAGCTAATATAAATGGTATGTCCCTTCTACTAGTTTTAACTACATCAGTTCCTTTTTTACCTAAGTATTCTATTTCGTCCTTTGTTAGTCCAACTTTTAATTTACCATTTAATATGGCTATAGTAGCAGGTATTGCCCCTTTATCTCTTATTATTTTTTCTACATTTAATGCGGTTTCTACATTTTTAGGATAGGGCATCCCATGAGATATTATAGTAGATTCTAAAGCTACTATAGGTCTATTTTCCTTTAAAGCTTCTGATACTTCTTTACTAATTTCTAAATATTTCTCTAACATATTCCTATCTCCTTCATCTTATTATTTATACTCCAAACTGACATGTTTGGATTTATAGTATCTTCATGGGATAAGGCTAGTATGGAAGCTGTCATTGAAAACTTAATAGTTTCTTCTAAAGAAAAATCTTTTAAATAACAATAGACCATAGCTGCCATAAAAGCATCCCCTGCTCCTGTTGCATTTATAACTCTAACTTTAGGAGTAGGTATTTTACCTTTGTTTTTTCCATCATTGTAATAAACCCCTTCTTCACCTAAAGTTATAAACACTCTTTTAACTCCCTTTTCTAAGAAAAACTCAGCTGATTTTTCTAAATCATCTTCCTTTTTTATAGGAATTCCAGACAATATCTCTGCCTCAATCCTATTTAATTTAATAGTATGGAACTTTCCTATAATATTTTTTATCTTTTTAGCCTTAGTAGTAGATACTGTATCTAAAAAGAATTTTACATTTTGATGATCGTTAACTATATATTCTATAATCTCCTGTGGTATATTAGTATCAATTATACATACACCTGAGTTTTCTATAACAGTTTTTTTACTTTTAATAAAATCTAGAGGCATTTTATCAAATATATCCATGTGAGCTATAGCAACCATCATATCCCCTGTTTCATCTAAAATTGAAAGATAGGTAGAAGTTGTATTTTCCCGCATTATTATAGAATGTTCCATATCCATACCTATAGTTTTTGCTTCTTCTAATATTTTGTTTCCATATATATCTTCTCCTAAAGCAGTTATAAGTTTTGTATTTATACCTAATTTAGTTAAATTCTCTCCTATGTTTCTACCTACTCCCCCTAAGGATATTTTACTCTTCCCTGGATTAGAATCTTTGTATATTAATTTATCATTAGGGAAACCTTGTATATCCATATTTGCTCCACCAATTATAGAAACATACTCTTCATCCTTTGAAACTATATAACCTTTCCCTAAAAGATATCCTTTTTTCAAAAGATTAGTTATATGCACTGCTGTAGAAGATCTTGTTATTCCTAGTTTCTCTGCTAAGTCCTTTTGGGATATCATTGGATTTTCCTTTATTAATTCTAAAATTTCTTTTTCTCTATTTGTCATATTTATCCCCTCAAAAACCGTTTACTTAAACAAAAGCTTATAAGATAAGCATTTGTTTAAGTAAATGATATCATATATTTTTTATCTTTTCAATATTTATTTTTTCTCACTTATATTTTATTATTAAATACTTTTATACCAAATAAATATTTCTAAGAATCCACTAAAAAACCTATATTAAACTTTAAAATAGATTTATAGACTATATAATTACCATATTTTTTAGTATAATTTAAACTATGTGCTTAAAAATTCATATTTATATAATATTTATTAGTATTGGATATCAACACTATAATATTTATACTAATACTAAATAACTATAAATTTACCTTATAATTAAAAAATAATTTTTAATAAAAACTATCATAGTATTTTATAATAAGGGGGATTACTTATGAAGGATTCTAAAGTATATTTTTTAATGATTTTATCTACTTTATTTTGGGGTGGAGCTTTTATTGCTGCAAAACTTTCTGCACCTTTTATTCCACCTTTCACATTGACCTTTTTAAGATTTTTAATAGCTACATTAGTGCTCTTTTTCATAATTATTATTAAAGAAAAAAACATATATAAACTAAAGAAAAAAGATATTCCAGTATTTTTATTTACAGGAATAGTAGGAATGGTTGGCTATCATATTTTCTTTTTTAAGGCTTCTACATACACTACAGCTACAAATTCATCTTTAATAGCTGCATCTAACCCTATTATAACCTGCATATTAAGTGTTATATTTCTTAAAGATAAACTAAGTTCAAAAGGAATTATAGGAATTATTCTTTCCTTTACTGGAGTTCTCTTAACCATAACTAATGGTGCTATAGCTAATATTTTTAATATTAATTTTAATAAGGGTGACATTTTAATGATAATAGCTGTATTATGTTGGGCTTCTTATGGGGTTTTTAGCAAAAAGGTAATGCCAAAATATTCTCCAATGACTTTAACCTTTTACAGTTTTTTATTTTGTACTTTATTTTTAATTCCTTTTGTCATATATGAGAAACCTTTATCTTTAATAAATAAGGTTCCCTATTATTCATATATAGCAATTTTATACATGAGCATCTTTGCTTCTGTTATAGGCTATTTAGTTCAACAAATATCCATAAAACAAATAGGGCCTTCCAAAACCTCTATTTTTGTAAATTTAGTCCCTATATCTTCTATAGTTCTATCAGCTATAATATTAGGTGAAAAAATAACTATAATAACAATTTTATCAACAGCTTTAATAGTTGCAGGAGTTTATATATGTCAAAAATCTAATTAACAAAACAAAATCATATATTAGTAAAAGGCCTATTAAAATAAAATAGATTTAATTTTAATATGGCAAATCACTAGTGTTCAGTAATTTGGGTTCTTAAAATTAAATCTATTTTGATATCTTTTATACTAAGATTTATATTTAAAATAATAATTTATTTTTGTAAATCTCTATAACATTTCCATTCCTTAACATACTCATCTAATACATTATGAAGAACTTTACCTATTTTAGAGTAAGCCTCATCATTTAAATTGGCAAGGGATATTCTAATGGACCACTCTGGTCCGTGAAATCCTCCTCCACCTAATAATACTATAGAAGATTTTTCTGCTAAGCGTAATAGTATGTCTACAGGTTTATAATTTTTTTCTAAATAATCACTAAAATCCTCTCCATAATTGCAGTGTGCCCACTGAAGCAAATCAAACTCTGTGTAATAAGAAGCATCATTTTCTTCTCTCTCAAATTTTATGCCTAAGCCCTCGTATAATAATTTTTGACGATGTCTACATATTTGCTGTGTCAATTGTTTATATTTACTTTCCTTATCTAATATTGCAAACACGGAAAAAAAGGCCATTTGAACTTGTTGTGGAGTAGATAATCCTGCTGTATGATTAAGAGCTACTTGACGACTGTCTGCCACTATCCTATCAATAAAAAGAATTTCCTCTGGGTTAGTAGAAAGAGCTCCATATCTCTTTCTCAAGGCTTCTTTTTTATCCTCTGGTAATTCTCTTATTAATTTATCAAATACATTTTCTTCATAAAGCGCAATGGTTCCAAGTCTCCATCCTGTTACTCCAAAATATTTTGAAAAAGAATAAACGCCTATAGTATTAAAAGCTAAATCCGCTACTAAAGAACGAAATTCGTCTACAAAAGTTCCATATACATCATCAGAAATTATCATTAAATTTGGATTGCTCTCATTAACGATTTGAATTATTTTATTTATAGAATCTGATTCTATGGCTACAGAAGGTGGATTGCTAGGATTAACTACAAATAGTGCCTTAATACTTGAATCTCTTAATTTTTCTAATTCCTCATCAGGATATTGCCAAGTATGGGTTCCATCTTCCTTTGTCTCTGTTGCACTAATTTTAACTACTTCAAAATTATAACGAGGTATTAGTGGTATTTCAAGATAAGGAGTAAATATTGGTGTCATAAGAGCTATTCTATCTCCTCTTTGTAACAACTCATTAGCAATTAAAGAATCGAATATATAACACATAGCCGCAGTAGCTCCTTCTACTGCAAACAAATTAAATTTACCTTTTAAGGGTTTATTATAACACATTTCTTGCATAAGATAGTCCTGTACTAATTTTTCAATATGAATTAACATTCTATCTGGAACTGGATAGTTGTCTCCAATAATTCCATCCGCTAGTTCATATACAAAACAATCTTTATCAAATCCTTTAAAATCTATACCATAATGAATTATATTATTTAAAAGTTCTATTCCTGGCTCCCCTTTATGTTTCTCTATGTATTCTTTAAATCTTTTATAAATGCCTTCTTTTTTTGGCATGCCTGCTAAAGCACCATCGCTCCATACTCTACGGGTTTCTTCTACTGCAAATTGACCAAAAGCAAAAAATGCCTCTCTAGGAGCTGCTGCTGTCCAATTTGGATTTCCTCTTCCTGCATCTAAAAGAGCATGGGCACTTTTTTCTATCTGACTTTCTTTAGCAAGACTAATTAATCTATCTTTAAGCTCAAAAGGGCTAATTTTACCATAAATATGTTCTAATTCTATACGTTGAATATTAGGATTATCCATTAAAAAATTCCTCCCTCTACAAATACAACTGCCAATTACAATAAAAGTCTTTTATTAAATTATGTTATCCAATGTTATAAAAACTATTCTTATGAAAAACATATACTAGTAATATATTGTAATAAAGATTATTGTATAAATTATCTGTTATATAAATTATTTATTGCAATGAAATATCTACAAAGAAATTATAACTTCATTACATATAATTATAATTATGGCAAATTTCTATGTCAAAGCATGTAAATTATTATTAATTATTAAATTATAAAAATAAATTAATTTAATGTTATAGAAAAACAAACTTTATAGGTTAATTATGTTATTTAATAAAGAAATTATTGAAATGTCTTATTAATGTGGTAAATTTGTAAAAACTTAAAAGTGCTGGTTTATTTACATAAATCAGCACTTTTAATATAAATTATATTTTTAATTTTTAGTATATTTGTTTACTAATATAAAAGGTGTCATAAAAAGAACTATAAACGCCATGGTGAATATAGGATATTTAGGTGTTTTATTTAAAAATAATAGTACAGCATAAATAAAAAAGCATATAGAAAGAAATAAATAATTTATTCCTAAAGCCTTAGAAAGCTTCTCTTTATCTGTTATCTTCCTATGTTCTCCAACATAAATTTTTATTTTCTTTTTTACTATAGAACTATATGCACAATATAGCATAAATAAGCACATTCCCCCATAAACAGTTATGTATATTAATCTAAGCATGCCAATCCTCCCTAACGATAATTAGATTATTAGCTACATTAATTATATCATCAAATTGGAAACATAAGTATAATCTTTAAAATGATTTTTCACTTTTATTAAAATTATATACTAGGTATTCATATATAAAAGCTTTTTAAATTTAGTAATAATAAAGCAGCCCCTAAGAGCTGCATATTATAAATTAATAAATTGGTGTATTAAATTCTCATTTTTATTTTATTCAGTATTACATTAAAGTTATAACTATGAAAATAAAGTCCTATCACTTAATCCATCTTCTATATTAAGATTTTCAAAGCATTTTAGCAATTTTTCTTTAGTTAAAGATTTTTTTTCTTCCCCTTTTATATCCAGAACTACCTTACCTTTATGCATCATTATTAATCTATTTCCTACATTTATAGCTTGATTTAAATCATGAGTTACCATTAAAGCTGTAATTTTTTCTTCTTCTATTATTTTTTCTGTTATTTCTATTATTCTTTTAGAAGTTTTAGGATCTAGTGCTGCTGTATGTTCATCTAAAAGCAACACTTTAGGTTTATTCATAGCTGTCATAATTAATGATAGTGCCTGCCTTTGACCTCCTGATAATGATCCTACAGTCACATTTAATTTATCCTCTAATCCTAAATTTAGTTCCTTTAACATATCTATAAAATTAGAGGTTTTCTTTTTATTTATCCCTAAGGTAAGACCAAATCTTTTTCCTTTGTTTTCTGCCATAGACATATTTTCTAATATGGTCATAGAAGGTGCCGTTCCTTTAGATGGATCTTGAAATACTCTACCTATATATTTTGAAACTTCATATTCCTTACTAAAAGTTATATCTTTATCTTCTAAGTTTATTTTGCCCTGATCTGGTTTTATACTTCCTGATATCATATTTAAAAGAGTAGATTTTCCTGCTCCATTACTTCCTATTATAGTTATAAAATCTCCTTCTTTTACATCTAAATTTAGATCATTAAATAAATTATTTTCATTTACAGTGTCTTTATTGAACACTTTGTGCAGATTTTGTATTTGAAGCATTTAAAATCCCTCCCTCTTTAGTTTTTTGTTTTTTTATTGTTTTGAAAGGATTCTTGTTTAAACTTAAAGCTATTACCACAATTACTGCTGTTACAAGTTTTAAATCTGTAGGAGCTAACCCTACAGTTAATGCCATTGACACCGCTAACTTATATACTAAAGCCCCCAATAATACTCTTGTAGTGGCATTTAAAGCTTTTATTCTTCCAAATAAAGATTCCCCTATTATTACAGATGCAAGGCCCATAACTACTATACCTGTACCCATTCCTACATCTGAAAACCCTTGATATTGAGCCATTAAAGCTCCTCCTAATGCCACTAATGCATTAGATATCATTAACCCCATTATTTTTATTAAATCCTTATTTACACCAAGAGAAAGTACTAACTGTTCATTATCTCCTGTAGCCTTTAATATAAATCCTGTCTTTGTTTTTAAAAATAAATCTAAAGCGATTTTACATATTAAAAGAAACACTGTAATTATAATTATAGGGTTCATAGTATCTGAAAATAAGTGTGTTTGATTAAATAAAGGTATATTTGATTTTCCCATTATTCTTAAATTAACAGAATATAATCCAACCATAACTAAAATTCCTGAAAGTAAATTAGTTATTTTTAACTTAACATGTAATATACCTGTTATTCCCCCTGCTATAGCCCCTGCTATTAAAGCTATTAAAGAACTTAAAACTGGACTATATCCCTTTACTAGAAAAGCTGCTGCAACAGCTGCTCCTAAAGGAAAGGTTCCGTCTACAGAAAGGTCTGGGAAATCTAATATTTTATATGTTATATATACTCCAAAACAAACAATGGAAAATATAAATCCTTGCTCTAATACTGCTAATAAAATATCCATTATTTTTTCCCTCCTTTGACTTTCTCAGCTTTATCTTCTATATCCTTTGGTATTTTTATATTTAACTTTTTAGCCACATCTGGGTTTATTGACAATTTAGTTTCTTTCATAAATTTCACTTTCATATCTTTAGGATTTTTTCCATTTATAATTTCTATAGCCACATCTGCGGATTCTTTTCCTAATTTGTAGTAATCTATACCTGATGTAGCTAATGCACCCCCTTCTACATGGGCTTTTTCTGATCCTATTATTGGGATATTCTTCTTATTGCATTCATTACTTATAAATGGCATAGAGGAAGCCACTGTATTATCTGTAGGAATGAACATAATATCAATTTCATTTAATATAGAAGCTAAGGATTGATGAATATCATTAACATTGGTTATACCTTTTTTAACAATTTTAAATCCAAATTTTTTAGCCTTTTCTTCTGCCTCTTTAACCTGTATTTCAGAATTTTTTTCGCTAGTATTATATAATATTCCTATGGTCTTTTTCCCAGGTAATATATCTTTTATTAACTTAAAATTTTCCTCTATGGATATTTTATCTGAAGTTCCAGCCACATTAGTACCTGATTTGTCTAAGGATTTTACAACTCCTGATTCTACAGGATCTGTAATAGCTGTCATAACTATAGGTATTTTTTTAGTGGCATTAAAGGCTGCCTGTACTGAAGGAGTTGCTATTGCATATATAATGTCATTTTTTTGAGCTACAAAATTTTGAGTTATAGTTTGAATTGTAGCCATATCCCCCTGAGCATTTTGAAAATCTATTTTTATATTTTCTCCATCTTTAAATCCTTTTTCTGCTAACCTATCTACAAATCCTTTTTTAGTTAAATCCAAAGCTGGATGCTCTATAATTTGAGCTATACCTATGTTTATAACCTTTTTATCCTTTAGTGTTTTTGAACTGGAGATTTTTGAGCAACCTCCAAAGATAGCAACTGAAAGAATCAGTGCCAATAGAATTGAAATTTTTCTTTTTACTACCATACTACCATCCTCCAAAATTTTAATTTATATATTTTTATTTTGCAAAATATAATGAAAAACAATAAGGAGCAAAGATTTTATTTGCATAAATAAAAAAACCCTTCCAGCAGAAGAGTACTCAAATAAAGCCTTTAATTTAAAGACTACAATATCTCCTACCGTAAACTACCATACTACTGTTTTTAAATTATATTGTTACATAACAATACTTTTTAATATTTATTACTTCCATACTACTTTATATATTATTTTTTTATTAATTAAATGCCATTTTCTATATTAATTTTTATATTGTCATATTAAAATTCACTTAATTTATTTCTATAATCTACTTATTAAGTTAAAAATCTATATATTATTTTTAATCTAACATACTACACTACTCTACTAATACTTCCTAGAAATATAAGCTTATTTTAATAAATCTTATATTTAATAATCCTACTTCTACCATACTACTTAACTATGACTAACCTTATAACTCTTTATAATATTAGTCTATATACTTTTAAGTTTTAAAATATAATATATTTAATAATATAATCATATTTTTTAATTTTTATTGTTTACCAATTTAAATATTATAGATTAAAGATTTATGGTGCTTTAATCTTATAGTTAAGAATAATAACATAAATAATATACACTTGTCAATATTTATATATAAACCATAATAGTGTATTTTTAATCAAACAATTTTTCCAATAGATAAAAACCTCTAATAGTGCACTTATTTATATTTTAAAATATACTATCCCAAATTTTTAAAATAAGTCTATAGATATGAATTATTTTTATTAAACTGTAAAATTATTTAATTATTTTATACTATTATAGTTATATATTTATTCATAAATTATCTAAAAAACATTTGAAGTCATATTAAATGTTAGGAATTGATCTATGCCCTAATCCTATAACTACCTCATTTAAATGTAAAAGACCTATGCTCATAAATATACATACACTTATATGTTCTTCTGACCTTGCTATTCCTATTTTGCCACCTACATTTAATCCATTAGCCTTTTCCATAATTTGAAGTAAAGCTTCTCTTGTAGCTCCAACTACGGCTCCATCATCTACATGACAATCTTTTATAAGTCCACATCTCTTGGATGCTACTAATGCTCTTTCTATTATTTTGGTCATAGATGAATTTATATTACCGCCTACATCCACTGCTGTAGCTAAGATATCTTTTGCCTTAAATTTTTCTATTAATATCTTTTCTTCCTCTCTTGAAGAAATTGCCATTTTAACTGAAGCCTTAGCTACTTTTTCACTTTGTATTTTCAAAATAATACCCCCTATTATAGGATTTTTATATAAATTTTAGTTTTTATTATATTAATTAGGTAAATTTTTAGGTAATTTCTATAAAAATATAAAATTGTAATTTAACTATATTATGTACATAAATTATACCATTATCAATACATTTTCAAAATAAAATTTATCATAGATCATTTTTTAATGATAATTTATTTATATAGTTCCATAAATTTATTCCATAATTCTTCATTACATTGTTTTAAATTTATTACTCTAAAATTATTCTTATCTACAAAAGCTTGAGTAGTCCTACCCTTCGCTAATAATTCATTGTTTTCTTTTTTTATAATTTTATAACTAAATATGATCTTTACTGGGGTTAATTTTTCTATAGAAGTTTCTATAATAATCTCATCCTCATATTTTGCTGGTTTCATATATTTACAATAACTCTCTGTTAAAGGCATCATAACTCCTATGTTTTCTATGTCTGTATATTTCATACCTGTAGCCTTTGTAAATTCTGTTCTTCCTATTTCAAACCATGGATAATAATTAGAATGATGTACTACCCCCATTTGATCTGTTTCTACATATCTAACTGTTGTTTCTGTTCTATTAATATACATATTATTCTCCTTTAGTAATTCATTATATAAATAGCATTACTAAAACCTATCATGTAGATGTTCTAGTAATGCGTATTTCTTAAGTTGAAGTGATAATTTATTTATATATTAAAATAAATCTTTAAACTTATCTCCAAATAAATCTCCTAAAGTTACATCATCTTCTCTAGAATCATCATACTTTGAAAAATCTTCCTTTTGTTTGTCTATTGCTTCTTTTATACTTAGTGACATTCTCTTTTCATCTGAGTTTAATTCTAATACTTTTACTTTAACTCTATCACCTATATTTAAATTTTCTGATGGTTTAGCTATATTTTCGTCAGTTATTTCTGATATATGAACTAACCCTTCTATACCCTTTTCCACTTCTACAAAGGCTCCAAAGTTCAATAATTTAATTACTGTTCCTTCTACTACACTACCCACAGCATATTTATCCTTTGCTGTATTCCATGGATCATTTTTAACATCTTTTAAAGATAGAGCTATTTTTTTAGTATCCTTATCAAAATCTAAAACATAAACCTCTACTTTGTCTCCTATAGATACTACTTCTGAAGGATGGTTTACTCTTCCCCAGGATAGCTGAGAATTATGAACTAATCCATCCATTCCACCTATATCTACAAAGGCTCCAAATTTTTCTAGTCTTCTTACAACCCCATCTATCTTTTGTCCCTTTTCTAAACTATTCCATAATTCTTTTTTTCTTTTGGCATCTTCTTCTTCTTTTACTATCCTACTAGATAAAACTACTTTTCCCTTTTGTTTATCTAATTCTATTAATCTTCCCTTTACTGTTTCACCTTTAAATACGTTTAAATCTTTAACATATTTATTATCTATTTGAGAAGCCGGTACAAATACTCTTATACTTTCTATATGTCCTATAGCTCCACCTTTTATTATCTCTTCTATTTTGATTTCTAGTATTTCTTCCTTTTTAAAGGCTTTTTCTAAATTTGACCATGCTTCTATAATTTCTGCTTTTTTCTTAGATAAAAGTACATTTCCTTCACCATCATTTACTTCTAATACACAAATAGAAATTATATCATCTTTACTTATTATGTCTTTAAGATTTACATCTTCATTATCTACAACTTCTTTTTTAGGCAATATTCCATCAGATATGTATCCTATATTTAATACGGCTTCTTTATCTGAAACTGAAATTACTTTTCCTTTTAATAGTTCTCCTTTATGAATTCTTTTCATTGAAGAATTTATTTCTTCCATCATATCCTTCATTGTTATTTCTTCTGACATAAAAAAACAACCCCTTACTTTTCTTTTTATACTAATACAATTAATATAATTTTACCATAATTTAAAGCATATACATATATAAAAATAGTATATGCTTTAAACGTACATTTTAGTAAATAATTAAATAATCTAGTTCTATACAATAATTAAAGCTCTTATACCAATATTACCTCTCTTTATAATCATTTAAATCATTCCTTAACCAAGTTCCTTCATCTTTCTTCAACACATTAAATCTTAAAGTGATATAATCTTCCTTATGGGTAAAAATTATATGTGATTTTTATCTAAAATAAAAAAGTATAGTCAAATTAATAAATAAAATGACTATACTTTTAATTATTTCACTAAATCTTTTATATTTAAATGATTATAATACTTATATTATTTTTTACTAGACAACTCTAGTAAAAGTTTAATATTTTTCAACTCATAATTATTTAATTCTGAATCTGCACCTTTAAAGCTTTCATCTTTAACATACCAATTTTTATTACTAAAATAGCTTTTAAAAGGTTCTTCCTTAAAGGCATATCCGTATCTTGCATATATTTCATTTCTAATTAGATCCAATGTATATTTATCATAATTTTTTAATTCATCCTCTGTTAAGTATCTTTGATTACTTTGAGGGACAATATATCCTTGAAGATTATTATATTCATTATGATTCTTATAATAAACATCGCCTAGACTATTTACATGACTTTCTCCTATTGTAGGATTTGAATTTTTATAAGTATATTGGCTTGAAGAATTGTCTTCAAACTGTTTTTTGTCTTCTGTATTAAGTTTAGTTAATAATTCATTATATTTGGCAAACTCTTTAATATTGTAGCCATTTTTCTTTGCTTTTTCTAGTAACTTAGCACATTCTTCATAGTTTTCTTTTTGAAAACTATCATTAGCTTTATAACTAAATATTTTATTAAGTACTTTCTTTTTATCTTCTTCTTTTAATTTATAAACTCCAGATAATTTTTCTTCAAAATCCTCTGTATTTTTAACAGTTTCATAAATTTCATTTATTATTTCATCTTTGTATTTATAGCCTAATGCTTTATTATAATTACGTATTTTTTCTATTTCGGACATTTCCTTGTCTGCCTTTTTTATATAGTGATTACACATTATATTATCTTTAAATAGAAATGCTGTTATAAAGCATATCACTATAACAAAAATGGATGTAAAAACTAAAATCTTCTTATTTTTATTACCATAGTCTTCATCATCATCTTCTTCAAAATCATCATTTTCCATTTCATCATAGTCTTCTTTAGAAAAACTTTCTCTGTTTCTCTCTTTAACCATAGTTTTATAAGTTTTTTCTAATTCATTGTGAACATCCTCTGAATTAATTAATATAGTAGACTCATCTATATTATTTTTATCTTTTAGTTTGTCCATTTCTTCTTCAGATGTATTTTCTTTTTCCAAAGTTGTTTCTTCTAAGGTTTTTTCCTTTGGATGTTCTTTAATTACCTTTGTACCACACTTTTTGCAAAACTTATCTCTGTCCTCTAACTTTGTTCCACACTTTTCACAGTAACTCATATTCCCCTCCATTTTACTTTACTATTACTGTTAGCATTAATTGCCCATCTGGTTTTCTTATAAATTTATAAGTATTTTTAAAATCCTTTGTACTAGTATTGCCATGTCCTTTAGTTATATCATATATTTCTTTAGTTACAACTGTACCTTCATTAGTATCGAAGATAAAGCTTAGTATTTCTAGTACTAAAAATCTTATGTAATATTAGCTTCATATATATATCTTTACCATCTAATCTTAAACCACATTTAGGACAAAACTTTATGCATCTCCTCCTTTTTTAGCTTATAACTTGTTCATAATTTATTTCTATTTTTTAAAAATTATATGCATATTATATCATAAACTCATACATATCCCATTATTTTATACATTTTATTTTAAAAGATTATCCTTTATGTTATAATTTAGTAGCATTATTTGTTAACTTTTTTTTAATACTATTAATACTAAAGAGGTGATTTTATGTTTTGTTCTAATTGTGGAAATAAACTTCCAGAGGATGCTCAGTTTTGTACAAACTGTGGTTCTCCTGTAGCAGGTAATAAACCAACAAATTTTAAAGATGGAAAAGCTAAAAATGAATTTACTAATTTTTTAAATTTTTTTATTAATTCTTTAAAAAATCCTGTAAATAAATTTAATGAATCTATAAAAAATATGAATCTTTCTATAACTTCTTTGTACTTTGTAATTCTTACATTAATATCTGGACTTATAACCTCTTTTTCAATAAAGAAGTTTATATCTGGATTCATAACTTTCTTTTCAAGTTTTATAGATAACGCTTTATCCTTTCATGAGCGAGCAGCACTATCTACAGAAATTCAAGCAATGATATCCAAAATGATACCTGTTTCAAAACTATTATTTTGGTATGTTTTAGGTATTGTACTATTCTACGGATTAATAATGTTAACTATGTATGTAATAGTTACTTTAATAATGAAAAAACAAATTAAGTTTGAAAGTTATTTAAAGGTTTCTTTAATATCTCTTGTAATATATTCAACTTTTACAGTATTGGCAGTTATAGTAGCATTTTTAAGTTTCATACTTTCTATGTTTGTATATTCTTTAGGTCATATACTTGTTATAGTTGTATTATATAATGGCTTTAAAAATATAATGGAAGATAACTCTAAAACTCCTTACATATTCTCATTTTCTTATATAGTAGCTATGAACTTATCATATTATTTTGTATTTAAATCCATAGTAGAATACTATCTTATGGCTATAAAAAATAATATTTTTTAAAGTTCATATTAAAACAAAGGATTTACTGCTAAGTATAAAAACATCACTTAGCAATAACTCCTTTTTAACTATTGAAAAAATTAAGATATACATTTTCTCCTTCTTTTAAAATTCCATTTTTACTATTAGAATCTTGTACTACTATAGTTTCATCTTTAGTTTCTACAAAATAATTTACATAAGATCCTAAAAATTGTTTATATTTAATCCTACCTTTTTTATCTCCCCGACTTTTATTAATTGTTATTTGTTCTGGTCTTATAAGTTCTATCTTATTATTTATATTAACTTTATTTATATTTCCTATAAAAGATGCTACAAATTCATTCTTAGGATTATTATATATTTCCTCTGGAGTTCCTACCTGAATTAATTCTCCTTTATTCATTACTGCTAAATAATCAGCAATACTTAAAGCTTCTTCCTGATCATGAGTTACAAATATCATAGTCATATTAAACTTACTTTGAATTTCCTTTATTTCCTTTCTCATTTTCACCCTAAGCTTAGCGTCTAAATTACTTAAAGGTTCATCTAATAAGAGCACTTTAGGATTAAGTATTAATGATCTTGCTAATGCTACTCTTTGTTGCTGTCCTCCACTTAATTGAGATATTTTTTTATTTTTAAATTCAGATAATCCTATTATTTTTAAATATTCTTCTCCTTTTTTTAAAGCTTCTTTTTTACTATATCCTTTAAATTTTAATCCATAAATTATATTTTCCATTACATTCATATGAGGGAAAAGAGCATAGGATTGAAAAACTGTAGAAACAGGTCTAACTTCTGGTGAAACCTTTGAGATATCCTCATTTTCTATTATGATACTACCCTTATCCTGTTTTAAAAATCCACCTATCATTTTAAGGGTAGTAGTTTTGCCACAACCACTTGGACCTAAAAGGCATAATAATTTACCCTTTTCCAATTCTAAATTAATATTATCCACTACTTTTATATTATTAAAAGCTTTAACTAAATTTTTTATCCTTAGATACATCTTTTCCTCCTATAATAAACTTTGTAAACAATATATTCGTAATAAGCGTAATTATAATTATTAATGATGCCATAACAGAGCCTACACCATACTCACCACTTTGTATAGCATCAAACATTTCCACTGTAGCTACCTTTTGCCCTGGATATATTAAAAATATTATTGCTCCTATAGTGGTCATAGTAGATGTAAAATTATTTATAAAACCAACTAAAAAAGCTGGTTTTAGCATAGGCAATATTATATCCTTAATTATAAATATATTAGATGCTCCTAAATCTTTTCCCGCTTCTTCTATTTGTGAATCTATTCCAGATAAAACTGCTGAAGATACCTTAGTAGTCATAGGAATTTGTTTAAATATACAATTTGCAATTACTATGAAAGCTGTGCCTGTAAATTCCAAAGGATATTTATTAAATGCAAATATATATCCTATTCCAAAAAATGTTCCAGGAATTATATAGGGTAATGTAGATATAAAATCTATAAATTCTCCACCTATAACCTTTCTTCTATCCACATAATAACATATAAAAATCCCTAATAGACTACCTATTAATCCAGTAATTAATGAATATATTATGCTTCTTCCAAAGCTACTTAAATTATATTCATAAACCCTTTTTATACTATCTAAAGTAAAATGCATTTTATTAAATTTATATTTTGTTATAGCACTTAAAAATATTGATGTATATTGCAATGCCATTACTAATAAAAATAAACAAGTGATTATTTTTAAAATAATAGCGAAAGTTCCCTTTAATTTATATTCATATCCTTCAGAAAAAAGCTTTTTACTATCTTTAGAAAACACTTCAAATTTATTTATGTAAAATCTATATATTAAAAAAGCTATTAAAGAGGGTATTAATATAAGTACACTCATTGCTGCAGCCATAGCGAAGTTTCCATTAGCTATTATATTCATATAAACTTCTGTAGCTAAAACTTGAAAGGAACCTCCTATAATCATTGGTGTTCCAAAATCTGATAAACTTCTTACAAAAGCTAACAGAGCAACAACTATTATACCTGGTTTTATAATTGGTAAAACTATTCTTATTAAAGTATAATTAAGACCTCCTCCTAAATCTAAAGAAGCATCTATGAAATTTTTATCTACTCCCCTTATTATACCTATTAATAATAAGGACGACATAGATACCAAACCTAAGGTTTCCATTATAACAATGCCCTGCCAACCATATGTATTAAGAGTTAATTTTAAAATTCCATGAGTTATAAAACCTCTTCTTCCAAATAAATTTATGTATGCTAGTGATGACACAAAGGGTGGTGATATCATTGTAAGCATTAAAGTAACTGTGATAATTTTCCTTATCCTACCTGATGAAAAACTAGCATAAAGAGCAATAGATATAGAAATTAAAGTAGTAAATATTGTACACACTAACGCTATAAACACACTATTATATATAAGTTTTTTATTATTTTTAAATACATCTTTATATAAATTCAAGGTAAAATTACCATCTCTTAAAAAACTTTCTTTTATGACACAAATAATTGGCCAAAATATAAATAAAAGTACTAATAATATTATTAGTATTATTAGAAATTTATCTAAAATATTATAAAATTGGGTATCTAGCTTATTAGATACCCTTAATTTTTTCCTATTCATATTACTTGTTACCTATCATGGCTTTCCACTTATCAAGTATTTCTTTTCTGTCTTTTCCAAAAGAAGATAAATCCTCTTTCATTAATTTATCCTTTGGTACTTTTAAATCTATGCCTTTAACTCCTGGTTTAACAAGCATAGCTCCATCTTTTCCATCTATTTTAGCTAGTTCTTCTTGGGTTTCTTTCTTTAATACCCAGTTTTCAAATATCTTAGCACCTTCTAGATCGCTGGCATTTTTAAATATAGCCATTCCTTCTACAACCCATGGTATTCCATCCTCTGGATATATAACTTGCATGTTTTTTTCTTTTTCTAATTTTACTATAGAATTATCTATATAAGTTATGCCTATAGCTACCTCTCCTGCTGTAGTCTTTAGTTTTGGATCCTTACCTCTTTTAGAGTAGTAAGATATATTTTTATTTAAATTTTCAAAGTACTTCCAACCTTCATCTTTTCCTTTTTGTTGTAATAAAGCATTTACTACTGCATAATTTGTACCAGATACTGCTGGATTAGACATTAGTATCTCATTTTTATATTCTGGTTTAACTAAATCATCCCAATTTTTAGGTACCTGTAGATTTTTTTCTTTAAGTACATCTTTATTAACTAAAAAACCTACTATTGTTAAACCTTTTCCCATCCAATATCCTTCTTTATCTTTGTATTCTTCTTTTATATCTTTAGATTTTTCTGGTATGTATTTTTCTAATAATCCTGAATCTTTCGCATCCATAAATGCATCCAATCCACCACCAAACCATACATCAGCCATAGGCTTTCCACTTTCAGCCTTAGTTCTTGATATAACTTCTCCTGAAGACATAGATAAAAACTCAACTTTTATGCCAGTTTCTTTTGTGAATTTTTCAAATACTGGCTTATAGTCTTCTGATGTAGCAATGATTTTTATAGTGCTGCCTTTTAAATCTTTTTTTTCCTCTGTATTTTTAGCTTCCTCTTTTTTTGAATCACAGGCAACTAATCCTAATGTCAAAATTCCTATTAAAAATACAGAAACTATTGATCTTAATTTTTTCATTTTCCCCCTCCTCTTAAATTAAATACTTCAAAAATAAATAGTTACATTAACGTATTTTACATTTTTCTCTATATGTTTTCATTATTTGATTAACGTCTTCAAAAATTATTATATCACGCTTAATATTGACAGGTTATTGCATTATTTTATCAGTATAGCTTCAACTATAATTAATATTTATAATCTGTTAAACTGACCAGCTTTAACCAATCAATATATTATAACCTTAGTGAACATAAGTAGAAAAAAAGACTGCTACACAAAGTGCAACAATCTTTTTTATAAATTTATTTTATTTTGATAATTATTTCTTAAATAAACTCCTATAAGTTTTATATGAAATAATATATTCTTTGCCAAACAAATATAACCACATATTGACTTCACTTCATTATGCAATTAATTCTTTTAAATTTATTAATTTATTGGCTTGATTTTCCTTTACCCAATTAAATACCATACAGGAATCTAGGGATGGATTATACATATTAACCATTTTATCCTTTAGCATACTTTTTAAATTATAAGCTGCATAAATAAAGGCTGCTCTTTTCTTATCTATATCCATAAACTTTCTCATGTTTATTAGACCTGCTGCAACTCCTGCAACAAAAAAACTAGGATTATAAGACACATTACGCATATCTGAAACTATTATTTTTAAATTTTCCCTTAAAAGTGGCATAAGCTCTCTTAAAAGACTCATTCCTTTTCCGTCTGGTATATCTACTTTTAATATATCTTGGCTTACACTTTTACATACTTTAAGCCATTGCTGTCTATGTTTTACTTCATATATGTCTAGATAGTCTCCTAATGTTATAGCTTCTAAACATCTTAAATCATGAAATACATTACAATCCTTAAGCAAATCAGAAAAATCTATTATAATAGGTTTTTCTTCTGTTATTATTACGTTATCTCCTTGAAAATCTCCATGCGCATAGGAAGTTAAACAGGTTATTTTTAAATCTCCCCAAAAATTTTCATCATTAAAATAATAATAGGGATTAGGTAATATTTCTTCAGTACCATCTATGGATACCCATTGAATATCCTTTGAAACACCTATACTCTTAAAAGCTTCTTTATACTTTTTATCCATATACCTATAAGCCATCTCATTTTTTACTATTTCCATAGGAGTTAAATATTTTTTCTTATGCTCCTTATTCCAAGTAAAACAAAACTTACCTATTTTTGATATAACATTTTTCTTTAATTCTTGTTCACTTAAAACCTTATCTAAAAAAGTTTCAATATTATATATATTATCACCAGCTAAGTCATATAAATTAGCACTTATCAATTTATTATTATAGGTTATGTTATAGCTACATATTAATTCTGCTATATACTTTTGCATATTATTATTGGTAGCTACCTTATAGGCTTCATTAAATACTTTGGCTTCTTTACAATCAGTAAATTTCATAATTCCTACTTTATTGTCTTCTCCATATTCTACTAAAAACACTAATGCTTTAGATCTTCCAGATTTAAATTGTTTTAATATTTCTACGGGAGCTATTTTATCATTCTTTTCGTTACTTTTATTATTTACCTCATTTATTAATCGAAGTATATCCATTAAATCTATTCCTTTCAAATTTATAATATTTTGATAGACATTTATTTATTTGAATATAACTTTATTTTAAAACTAATAAATTAAATAAATTTAAATATTAACTTAACTTATTATTAATATATAATAAAATAAAAATAAACATCCATAACTAAGCATAGTGTTATGAATGTTTATTTTTATTTTAAAGCTTTTCTGTTATTTCTCTTTCTATTCTTTTAACATCTTTTAATCTTAATTTAGTTTCATCCATTATAAACTCTTTACTTTTTCCTTCTAAAAGCAATTCCTTTGCTCTTGCCTTTGCTGATGATCCATCTTTCATGAATTTTTTCCTCCTCTTTTTATATTCTACTTATAGTTTTTAACTTTTCTCTTTTTATATACTTTTATTATTAAGTATCCTTTTCTTTTTATTTTAGGGTATTTTTACTTTAAAATATGGTTTAATATACCCTCAAACCTATATATAAAAAATTATTAAGTATTTAAACTTAAATCGGTAGATATGTACCAAAATTTGAAAATATCATCCTTGCAACTCACCTTTAAAATTTATATATTAATAGCAGTAATATATATATGTAATAAACCATATGAATAATCTTTAGTAATTCTTAATGTGGCAGAATTAAAAATTCACCTAGTTCACCACCCTAGAACGTAAAAATCCAGGAGTGAATTTTAAAAATGATTCCTCTCCTGGATAGAAAACTTTTAATAAATAAAATTTAAAACTTGTTAAAAACATGAATGGTTCATTAATGTTTTTTATCTTTAGTTTGTTATAATTAACAAACTATATATTTTTTATTTCTTCTAGTAAACTTATAGCCGCTTTTTTAGGTCCGTCCTTTTCCATACCGCTTATACCCAATCTAGTTCTTAATTGTCCAACTTTCACTCCTGATTGGAAGAATTTATTGAAGTATTCTACTAATAATTTTTCTGTATCTTCCATTTTTTGTGCTGGTCCAAAAGGATTTGCAAAATAAGTTTTTACTAATCCCTTTTCAGTAGTGGTTCCTTTAGCCATTCTTGCACCATCTCTAAAGGTGTCTAATGCCACATTTACATCTTTAAAGAATTCTAAATTTTCTCCATCTGCTTCATAGTTATTAGCATATAAGAATAAATCTATTGGATATTCTGTAGTTATTTCTTTATAACTTGCCACAGGTATAACTAATCTAGCATTTACCTTATCTGGATTCATAAATATACTTCTATCTATTTGTTTAAAGGCATATCCAGTATCTAAATCGTCTAATCTTACAAAGGCTCCTATCTCCGTTCCTGAACCTACTGGTTTTTCATCCCTATTTAGTTTAACTACACCCATATCATCAAATATTATAGTCATATCACTTATATAATCTTCGCTTAGTTCCCTAAAGGCTTCTAAACTTTCAGACTTTCCTGCTCCACTATCTCCCATTATTATTACATTAGCAGTTTTGTCATTTTTAGTTACTATATTAACCATGGCACCGTGTATTGGTAAGTATCCTCTTTTTATCATTATTAAATTATGAAGAGTTAATGTCATTTTTTTCATATAACCAAAGTAATCTATAGCTTCATTATAATTTACATACCCTAACATAATATCATTTTCTTTGTCATCATAGAAAACTGTTTGTATTTTTTCATTGTCATCCCTTGCTCCAAGAACATACACTATATCTGGTTTTTTCCCTCTATATTCCTCTTCTGTAGCTATTTCAAATAAGTTACATAAAGTTACTCCATGAGCCATATAGTCTCTATGGAAATATATATATGCTAAAAGTGTTCCTACCTTTGCAGGATAGCAAAACCAATGGTCTAAATTTATTCTGCAATTTTTTAATGGATTTTGAAAAGTTTCTTCAAACATACCATCTCTTGTATTCTTTTTAGGATAAGTTATAAAAGGTGGGTCTAATAATATAGACTCTATAAAAGGTATATCTTTTAAAATTTCATAATTTTTAGGCATATCCCAGCTAGAATTATTTAGTATTAAGCCCGCATTGCCCCCTGCTGGCAATTGTCTGTATATTCTTGGCTTTTCTCCTAAAACATTTTCTTCAATTTTTCTATAAGTTTTTAATATAAGATTAGAAAAATTATTGTTTGCATCTATAAAGCTAACATTTTGAAGCCCATCTCCAATTTTGCTATTTTGAACTATAGTATATCTTTCAAGTTTTCTCCAAAAATTATAAAGGTCTTCTACAAATAAAATAAATTTATCTTTATCTTCTAGCACTTTTTCATATTTATCTTCTAACTTTCTTATTTCTTCTGCTTTTAAAACCATAAGTAATTTAAATATATTAGTAACATCCTCTGAAAATATATCACTATCATCTATATTCATAGTACTTTCTATGTACTTATATACATTAGTTTCTCTTTTTTTTATTTTTTTCATATAAGCTTGTAAAACCCTTTTAAAACCATAACTATTAAACAAAGCTTCTGCAGTATCACAATATTTTGCTGTAAAATTTATCATAGCCTTTCCTGTACTTAGAGAAAATTCTTTTTTCATTCTACTACCTCCAAATATGCAACATGAATTTAAGTTTTCTTGCATTTTATATAATTAAGTTCTATTATATCATATTTTTTTGAAATTTATATAGGATTTATTATTCATTTTGCAAAAAAGTTTATAAAATTTTTAATTATTATTCTCTATGTATACTTCTATCTGGATCCCATCCTTCTGGATATCTTTTTTTTAGTTTTTCAATATTTTTATTTGCTATAGTTTCTAAATCTGACCCTATAACCTTAGATAAATATGTAATATACCAAAGCACATCTCCCAATTCTTCTATTAATTTATCCTCACATAATTCATGTCCATGAAATAAAACCTTTTTAATATAGTCAGTTACCTCTCCTGCTTCTCCAGATATCCCCATAGCCCCTAAACTCAGTCCATTTCTATCTAATTTTATAAATTCTCCTGCGGTTCTTTTCATTTCTTTTTCATAATCTTTAAAATTCATATAACTACCTCCATAAATTTAAATTCTACTGCCATAACATAATAACATAATTTTTTTATATAAATGCTAAATTATAATATTAGCTAATAAAAAAATATATCCTAGCAATTAATTATATTTCCCAGGACATATTTTTTATTGACCTTATATTTTATTTTTAATTTAGTTTCAATTTTTCCAGTTTGTCCATTAATACCCTCGATACAGTATCTAATTCCTCTGTTCTATTTGATAATTGTTTTATTGATGAAATTTGTTCTTCTATATTTAATGCAATTTGGTTAGTAGATTTACTATTTTCCTCTGATACTCCAGTTAAATTTTCTATTTGATTTTTTATATCTGATAAATTAAGAGCCATATTATCAGAGGCCTCAGATACTTCCTCCACTTTTTTTGAAACCTTATCTATAGAATACACTATATCTTTAAATTTATCTGATACATTTTTTATAAAATCTTCCTGCTCTATTGTTTTTTTAGAAACTTCTTGCATTGAAATTTCTGCACTTTTTATACCCTGTCTTACTTCCTGAATTAAATTAAATATTTCTTCTGAGGATTTTGAAGATTCAAAAGCTAATTTACCAACTTCCTCTGCAACTACTGCAAACCCTTTGCCTCTCTCTCCTGCATGCATAGCTTCTATAGAAGCATTAAGAGCTAAAAGATTAGTTTGGTCTGCTATGGCCCCTATAGTATCTGCTATACCATTTATTTGTTCTGATTTGTTTCCTAAACTATTAACTAAAGTTGAAGTTTTATTTACAACCTTTGAAATATCATTGGAATGAGCCTCTAATTTTTTTATATACTCATTTCCTTCATTGGCACTATTAGTAGTATTTACAGATTGTACCGCTACTTCCTTTGTACTAAGGGTCACACCTTTTACAGTATCATTGAACTTTATTACACTGTTAGATATGTCCCCCAACCATAGACTTTGATTGTATATTTTTTCATTTATATTTTTAGTGAGCATTGTAGTATCTTGAAATTGCTCTGCTGATCTATTAAAGGCATTATTAAATTCTTTATTATCACTAGTTAATCTATCTGATACATCCTTTACATCTATTAATATTTGTTGAATAGTATCTAACATTTCATTTGTATACTGTGCCAATTCTCCAATTTCATCATTACTTTCAATATCTATTCTCTTAGTTAAATCCCCTTCTAATTTAGACATCTCTTTCATTTTATTTACAAGTACTGTTATGGATTTTGTTTGTTTTCTAGTTATACCACCTATTATAAGTCTTACAATTATTAATGAAACTACCATAATTATTAACAAAATACCTAACAATATATATTTTGCTTTTGCTATAACAGAATTGTTTACACCTATACATATAGCTAAATTTATTCCATTATTAGCTTTAACAGGTATAAATATTTCTAAATCTGTACTTGAATTATTAACTTGTGTAGTATTAAGTTCTAGTGCTTTTTTAATCCCTTCTAGTTTTTCTTTATCTGAATACTCACCGCCTAATTTAGATTGGTTGTCCTTATTTTTATCTATAACATAATACCATTTATCTTCATTTGTATTTATTAATAAAGCTGCATCATCTATTATTCCTTGAGCCTTGGACATAAGAACTGTCATAGCTTCATCTATTTTCTTATATATTTCACTATTTTCCTTTTCCCTTACTAACTCCGTTAAATCCTTCCCCTCCAACTCACGAGATACTATGGTAGAAAGTCCTGGCCCCGCGCTTACTGCTATATTTTTTATAGCTTTGCTAATAAATATGTAAGTACATGCAGCTATTATTAAAAATACACAGAAAACTATAACCATCATATTTTTGGTTAACTTATCCTTTATAGTAGTCTTCCTATTCATAATAACTCCACCCCCAATTAATAATTATTTCAATAATATACACTATATATTATATTTTTCTGCTAATTTTGTAGTATATATTTTAATTACTGCCATAGCTGGTGATGCCAAAAGCATTCCCCATACACCAAATAAACTTCCACCTATGGTTATTCCTAAAATTATTAAAAATGGACTTAATCCTACCTTATCTCCAACTAATTTGGGTTCTAAATACCATGCATCAAATTGTTGCAGTAAAAATAAAAATATTAGTACCCATAAAGCCTTAACTGGTACATAAAATAAATTTATTACCACCGCTGGAATCATTCCTATGAATGGTCCGAAGTAAGGTATCATATTTGTTACACAAACTATTAAAGCTATTAAAAGAGCATAAGGTGATTTTAATATTATTAACCCTATTAAAGCTAAAAGCCCTATTATTAAAGAATCTAAAGCTTTGATACCTATATATAACTTTATCATTGAATTTACAGTTCTAAAAAACTCTATGATTTTTTCTCCATACTTTTCTCTGAATATTAAAAAAACAACCCTTTTACCATTATATGCAAATTTTTCTCTATCATTTAAAACATATATAGCTATAATTAACCCAAAAACTAAATTAACCATGAAGGTAGTAAAGGATATAGTTTGATTTAAAATAGTGTTTAATCCCACACTAGTAAAACCAGCAATTTTGTCTATTAAATCCTTATAATTCCCTTTAAAAACATTAGAAGAATTTATTATATTAGAAATCTCCTCATTAGCCAATAAATTATTTACCATTTCATATCCCTTATTTGTAAAGTAAGGGATATTTTGAAATATGTCCATTATACTTTGAAAAACTTTAGGTACAATCATACTTAAAACTAAAGCTACAATCCCCAAAGTTATAACATAACATATGAGTATACTTAAGCTTCTTTTAATTTTAAACCTTCTTTCAAAAAACTTAACTAATGGATTTAATATGTAGGCTATTATAAAAGCAATAATGAATGGAGATAATATTTTAAAAACTTTTCCTATTCCTGAAAAAACATTATTATAATTTTTTAATATTTGAATTAATATAAAAGATATTACTAAAGAAGAAACTATAGGTATTATTATATCTAGATACTTAATTTTTTTATCTTTAATCAATTATTTTGCCTCCTAAATATACTAAAATAATTATCGCTCATTACAATATATTAAATTTTATCATGGTTTTATATTTATGTTTATAAACTTTTTGTTAATCATGGTATTATAGAGAAATCTAATATAGACTAGCTTAATTGTTCTATTATTAGAATGACTTTTCTACTATTTATATGTTTAACTTTATTTTAACACAAATAATACTATTAATAGCGTTATTTACTATAATAAAATATTTTAAAAATAATTTTAAATAATTAACTTAAATAAATCTTATAAAATAAATAAGCCAATAGTAAAAAAGTCTATTGGCTTATTCATTAAATTATTAACATCTTCATAAATACATCTATCTATTGGTAAAGATATTTATAAAAAGTTTAATATATTCTATAATCATTATTATAAATATTTCTATTATAAAAAAATGATATGCTTCTAACTTAAATATCTCTTCATAACTTACAAATAAAAATAAACTTATATTAAGCAATATTATTATAAAAAAATTCATTTTATAT
>NZ_BAAAAP010000012.1:0-126987 GCF_054768215.1 Clostridium sp. CTA-1 | reverse complement strand
ATATATATATGCTATGAAATAAAATAATATGAATAATTATTTATATTATTTTTAAATACATATATATTTTTCAATAAAATAGTATTAAAATATTATTAAAATATTCTTACAAGTATTAATTAATCATTAGAACAGGAGGGGTTATATGGAAATAAAATTCTTAGGAGCAGCTTGTTGTGTAACAGGTTCCTGCCACTTATTAAAAATAAAGGATAAAAATATTCTTTTAGATTGTGGTACTTATCAAGGCAAAGACGAGGTCGGAGATAGAAATTATTCTTTTAAATTCGATGTTAAAGATATAGACTGTGTAATACTCTCTCATGCTCATATAGATCACAGTGGCCGAATTCCTCTTTTATATAAACTAGGCTATAGAGGGAAAGTTATCTCTACTAAAGCTACTGCAGACCTATGTTCCATTATGCTTCCTGACAGCGGCCATATATTAGAATCAGAAGTTGAATGGAAAAACAGAAAAAGAATTCGTAGTGGTCTAGACCCTATAGAACCTTTATATACTTTAAAAATAGCTCAAATGAGTACATCTCTTTTTGAAGGTTACAATTACAATGAATATATAGAAATATTCCCTAACCTTAAAATAAGATTTTTAGATTCTGGTCATCTTTTAGGCTCTGCTATAACTGAATTATATATAACTGAAAATGATAAGGAATTTAAAATTGTTTATTCCGGTGATCTAGGCAATACAAATTTACCTATACTAAAAGATCCTGTTCAAGTAGATTATGCAGATTATCTGCTAATGGAAACAACCTATGGAAATAGAGTTCATGATAACATAAATTCTCAATTAAAGCAATTAATTCATATTATAAAGGATACCTTTAAAAGAGGAGGTAATGTTATTATTCCTTCCTTTGCTGTGGGTAGAACTCAAGAGGTAATATACGCATTAAATAAATATGTGGAAAGTAATATATTAAAAAATATCAAAGTCTACGTAGATAGCCCTTTAGCTTCAGAAGCTACTAAGATATTTAATGAATACACCATTGACTTTGATGAAGATGCTCAAAAATTATTAAACAAAGGTGATAATCCTCTAGAATTTAATGGTCTTTACTTTACTAATTCTCCTCAAGAATCTATGGAATTAAATAAAATAAAAACCGGTGCTATTATAATATCTGCTAGTGGTATGTGTGAAGCTGGTAGAATTCGTCATCATCTCAAACATAATCTTTGGAGAAAAGAGTGTTCTATAGTATTTGTAGGCTATCAAGCTGAGGGGACTTTAGGACAAAAAATATTAAGTGGCGCTAAAAAAGTAAAATTATTTGGTGAAGAAATTGCTGTAAATGCTGAAATATATAATCTACCATCATTATCTGGTCATGCTGACAAAAACGGTCTATTAAATTGGTTAGAAAGCTTTAGAGAAAAACCTAAGGAAGTTATACTAATCCATGGTGAAAAAGATTCAAGAGACTACTTTAGAAATCTATTAATTGAAAAAAACTACAATACTTTTTGTCCTAATATAGGTGATATATATTCAAGCGAATTTAAAGGTCAAAGGAAAAGTGAGATTAAAAATAAAATAACTAATTTATTATCTTCTATCGAAGATATAGACTCATTAAATAAAGAAGATCTATTAAACTTGATTAAAAAAGAAATATATTAAAAAGAAATATATTAAAAACAAAACCATTATATCCATTAAATTTTAAAACTACCTATATATTAAAAAATATTAAAAAGAAAGAGGCTGTCTCAAAATAAATTTAAATTTATTTTGAGATAGTCTCCTTTAATCTTATTTTACATTATATAAATATAAGAAGTTAAATAACATAATGTTATTATAAATATAAATAATTACTTTATAAAAGAGGTACTTATATATAAAAAATTAATTTATATAAGCTAATTAGTTATTTTTATTTCATAAATTTAGCTACATAATTAACTAAATCTACAGTTCTACAGGAATATCCCCATTCATTATCATACCAAGACACAACTTTAACCATGTCGTCTTCTAAAACCATAGTAGATAATCCATCTACTATAGAAGATCTAGGATCTCCTTTGTAGTCTACTGAAACTAGTGGTTCTTCTGAATATCCTAAAACGCCCTTCATTTCACCCTCTGCTGCTTTTTTAAATGCTGCATTAATCTCTTCAGCAGTTACTTTAGTTTTTAATTCACAAACTAAATCTGTTAAAGATACTGTTGGTGTTGGAACTCTTAAAGCAAATCCATTTAATTTACCTTTAAGACTCGGTAAAACTTTAGCTACTGCCTTTGCAGCTCCTGTAGTAGTTGGTATTATTGATTCTGCTGCAGCTCTTGCTCTTCTTAAATCTTTATGAGTTTTATCTAATATTCTTTGGTCATTTGTATAAGAATGTACTGTTGTCATTAAACCTCTAACTATACCAAAATTATCGTCAAGTACTTTAGCAAAAGGAGCTAAACAATTTGTAGTACAAGATGCATTTGAAATTATATTATGCTCTTCTGGATTATATTCATTTTCATTTACTCCTAAAACTATAGTTATATCTTCATTTTTCCCTGGTGCTGTGATTATAACTTTTTTAGCTCCAGCTTCTATATGCTTCATAGCTTTTTCCCTATCTTTAAATATTCCTGTAGATTCTATAACTATATCTACTCCAAGTTCTTTCCAAGGTAAATTTTCGGGATCATTTTCTCTAAATATTTTTATTTCTTTTCCATTTACTTTCATTTTATCATTAGAAATTATTTCTACTTCTCCATTAAATCTTCCGTAGCAGGAGTCGTATTTAAATAGATGTACTAATGTTTCAGTAGTTGCTCTTGCATTTAATGCTACTATTTCTACATCTTCTGGGAATTTGTCCTGTGCTATTCTTAATACTGCTCTTCCTATTCTTCCAAAACCATTTAGTCCAACTTTTATACCCATTGTTTTTTCCCCCTATTAATATATTATTTAAATAATCTTTAAAATACTTTATTTATAATTCATTAAACCAATATATATGTTGTATAATTTCTTATCATATATTATTTGTATGTACTATTTAATCATATGTGCTATATTATTTATAACAATTTTATAGATATAAGTCAACACATTAATATGAAAACCTATACAATGTATCCTTGATATATTTTATAATATCTCTTTTTTTCTTTATTTTTCTTTATTTTTTATAAATCCTATAAATATGTCCTTTCATAACTATATATAATGTACATAATTCTTGACATTAAATAGGCCTTGTTATAAAATTTACTTATAAAATGAATTTTTACCTTTCGTCCTAGTGATGAAAGGTTTTATTTATAAATATTTTTTAAATAGGAGTGAAAGCAATGACAAACAAAGTCAGAACAAGATTCGCACCAAGTCCAACAGGTTATATGCATGTTGGTAACTTAAGAACTGCTTTATATGCTTATTTAATAGCAAAGCACGATAATGGTGATTTTATATTAAGGATTGAGGATACAGATCAAGAAAGATTAGTAGAGGGTGCTTTAGATGTTATATATAATACTCTAGAAATTACTGGTCTTAGCCACGATGAAGGTCCAGATATTGGCGGCCCTGTTGGTCCATATGTTCAAAGTGAAAGAAGAAATATATACATAGAATATGCTGAAAAGCTAATAGAGAAAGGAGAAGCATACTACTGTTTCTGTTCAAAAGACAGATTAGATATGCTAAGGGCTAATTCAGAAGCTTTAAAAAGACCTTTCAGATATGACAAACACTGCATAGATCTTTCTAAAGAAGAAATTGATAAAAAAATAGCTGAAGGTATTCCATATGTTATAAGACAAAAAAATCCAACTACTGGATCAACTTCTTTCCATGATGAAATTTATGGAGATATTTCCGTAGATAATTCTGAATTAGATGATATGATTTTAATAAAATCCGATGGACTTCCAACATATAATTTCGCTAATGTAGTAGATGACCATCTTATGGGAATAACTCACGTAGTACGTGGAAGTGAATATTTATCATCTTCTCCTAAATATAATAGACTATATGAAGCTTTTGGTTGGGATGTTCCAATATACGTTCATTGCCCACCAATAATGAAAGATGAACATCATAAATTAAGTAAGAGAAATGGCGATGCTTCTTTCGAAGATCTAATGGCTAAAGGTTACTTAAAAGAAGCTATCTTAAACTATATAGCTTTACTTGGATGGAACCCAGGTGGAGAAAAAGAAGTCTTTTCTATGGAAGAATTAATAGAAGCCTTTAATTACAGAAATATAAATAAAGCTCCCGCAGTTTTTGATACAAAAAAATTAAAATGGATGAACGGAGAATATATAAGAGCTTTATCTTTAGATAAATTCCATGAAATGGCTCTTCCTTATTATAAAGAAGCTTTAACTAAAGACTTAGATACTAAAAAAATAAGTGAACTTTTACACACTAGAGTGGAGGTTTTAAATGAAATTCCTGAACAACTAGATTTCTTTAATGATCTTCTTGAATACTCAGAAGAAATGTATATTCATAAAAAAATGAAAACAACTTATGAAAATTCATTAAAAAGCTTAGAAGAAGTTCTTCCTAAATTAGAAAGCTTAGAAGACTGGACTTTTGAAAATATTAAAGAAGTATGTATGAATTTAGTTAAAGAACTTGAAGTTAAAAATGGTGTAGTTTTATGGCCTATAAGAACAGCAGTTTCTGGAAAACAATTCACTCCTGGTGGAGCTTTTGAAATAGCTGATATATTAGGTAAAGAAGAAACTATAAAAAGAATAAAAATAGGAATAGAAAAGCTTAAAGCTTTACAATAAAATTATGTTTTATATTTAAAAATTGTAATAAATACATTAAGAAAAATCTCAGCTAATTATAGCTGAGATTTTACTTTTTTATATTTTTTTCATTTTTTATAAATATTTAAATTTAAATTTGAAATACTATATAATATTAAGAATATTATTTTTGAAATTTTGTTTATATATATCTAAATTTGAAATACTATATAATATTAAAAAATCTTTCTTTTTAAATTTTGTTTATATATATATTATTAACTTCTTTTTCTGGTCTTAATTTTACTCTTTTTTTAATTTTGTTTGAGCCATCTTCTTTTTCTTCTATTAATACTAAATTACTTTTATTTTTAACTATTTTATTTTCATTTAAACATTTATTAGTAAATGGTATTAATAACATAATAGTTATTAAAAATGAACTTATAAGTTTTAGTGAGCTCATAATATCACCTCTTAAGTTTATTATGGCTCTTTTAAAACATATTATATTATGTAACTAGGTGAAAGCTAGTTAAAAATTGTACTCGTAATTAACTATTAACTTTTAATCAATATATGTGTATTAATAGTTAAGGTTTTCTTTGGTTATTGATAACATTAATTCAATTATAATAAGAAAATAATATAATTTAATCCAGATATTTCAAAATATTATAAAGAAACTTTTTTAAATCCTCTACCCTCTACTTCTGAAGCATCTAATATAGATATAAAGGCACCTTCATCTATATCTTTAACTATTAGTTTTAATTTTGGTAATTGAGATAAAGATACTACACAATATAGGACCTTTTTATCCTTTTTTGTGTAAGCTCCCTTCGCATATAAAAAAGTTACTCCTCTATTTAATTCATTCATTAAAACTTTACTTACATCCTCTTCTTTTTCAGTTATTATAAGTATAAGCTTTTGTCTATTAAATCCCTTTATAACTTTATCTACTAAATAAGAAGCTATATACATAGATACCAAAGTATACAATGCGCTAGTTAAGCCAAATATACATGCAGATATAGAAACTATTATAAAGTTAACTATAAACGTTATAGTTCCTATATCGAAATTTCCGTATTTCTTTTTTATAAGTGCAGATACTATATCTAAACCGCCAGTAGAACCATGATTGCTAAATACAATTCCAACACCTATACCATTTAAAACACCTCCATATAATCCCAACAAAAGTATATCATTTACTTGTATTGTATTCTTTAAAGGTTCCGTTAGTATAAGTCCTACTGAAAGAGCTATAGTTCCAATTAAGGATAAAAATGTGAATTTTTTATTTACTTTCTTATAACTTAAAAAGAATAAAGGTATATTTAAAATTAAAAGTGAGTAAGCCGCAGGAAAACCTGTAACATATTGAATAATTAAAGTTATACCTGAAAGTCCACCACTTAATAAATTAGCATGAATTAGAAACATATTAATACCTAAAGCTGCTATGAGTGATCCTATAATAACCATTACTATATCTTTAATAATATATTTATTTAATGCTTTAAAGCCCATAATTTTACTCCTCCTGCTCTCATATATTAAAGATTTATTTTATTGTATATGCTTTATGGTAACTACGTTTTTTAATATAAATACTATGCACCATACCATTTATATTTTTAAAATTATTATGTCAGTAATAATTAACTTAATTAACCCATATTAATAATAACTTATAAAAAGTTAATATCAATTTTATTTTAAACTTAAAAACTAATATTAACTTCTCCTATATTTTATATAATTTTATTTTCTATACTTCCAAAAATTTGCCACTAAACTCCAAATGTTCTTTCATTAATTTGGAAGCTAATTCACTATCCTTTTCTTTTAAAGCTAAATATATTTTTTCATGTTGATCTACTAGTTCTTTTTTGTTTTCAACATTTTTCATAATTTTATACCTAGCATTTTTTATTAAAGAATCTATAAGAGTTGAACAAGAATTGATTATATTTAAAAGTATAAAATTATTAGATGCTTGGGCTATTTCATAGTGAAAATTCTTATCTAAATTTACAAGAATCTTTTCATCTTCACTATTTTTAAATTCATATATTATGTATTCTAACCTTTTTAACTGGTCTTTAGTAATTCTTTTAGCTGCTAATGCTGCTGCCTCAACTTCTATTATTCTTCTTACCTCAATTATGTCCTCTTTATTGCTCCTTTCTAGCATAAAAACTAAAGACAAAGGTTCAAATAAGCTGTTATCAAAATTGTCCCTAATAAAATTTCCTTCTCCCTGCTTACACTTAATTAGTCCAACTATTTCTAAAGCTCTTAAAGCCTCTCTTATAGATGTTCTACTAACCTTTAGTTGATCCACTAGTTCTCTTTCAGAAGGTAGCTTATCTCCTTTTTGTAAATTCCCAGATATAATCATTGTTTTTATTTGTTCTATTACTTGCTCATATACTTTAGCATTTTTTATTGGTATAAACATTATATAATCCCTTTCTTTATAAAAATTATATAGTTAAATATATAACTTTAGTATACCACATTATTTACAACATATTAAAAAGGAAATAAAAATTGTGGATTTTAAATATAATGAACCTTATAATATAATCATGACATTTAGGAGGGATTTATATTATGCCTAAAATATTAAAAAATATTAGAGAAAAACTACTGATAGAGGGTAGAAAAATTTTATTAGAAAAAAACTATGAGGAATTAAATATAAGAGATGTATGTAAAAACTGTAATATTGCTATAGGTACATTCTATAATTATTTTTCAAGTAAAGATCATTTAGTTCGTGAAATCTTTGCATCAGATTGGGAAAGATCTATTAAAATTATTGAAAAAATAAGATTGTCTGATGCTACTTTAAAAGAAAAGATTTATAATTTATATATTGAACTTGATAAATTTATAAATAAATATATATCTACATTTTACGTTTTGTCATTTAAAAAAGGGAGTGGACCATCTAATCATCCTAAAATATATAGTGAAATAAGCAAACTTATAGACTATGAAAAACAAAGAGGTACTATAGTAAATCCACTGGATTCTAATAAATTAGCCCAATTTATAATATATAATTTTGTCTGTTTAAACCAAAGCAAATATATATCCTTTGAGGAGTTATATTTGCTTCTAAATTTATAAACTAAGGAAAGGACTCTACACTTTCCTTAGTTTATAAATTTGTTCCATGTTGTGTATATATGAAATAAACTTACTACATCCTGTTCATTATACAACAATATTTTTTTCTTTTTATATTCCGGCATTCTATTTATATAGTCATCATCTTTTATTATTTTACTGAAGGTTTTAGCTAAATTCTGGCCACTTATTAGTTCCTTTTCTTCTCTTATTATATTGAATTCTTTTTCTAAATTTTTAAGGCCTATTGAAGATTTTTTCTCTTTTTCGTATTCTCTTTGCAGATCTATAGATTGAAAATATTCCTTTATATCAAAATCTATATCATACTTTTCAAAAAGATAATTTATAACTGTAAAATCATTATTTCCTGAAAAAGTAATTATATATTTTTTTTCTCCAGTTCTATATGCATTTTGAAAATATTTTTTGGCTAATTCTAATATGTTTTTTACATCCTTTTTTCCTTCTATCATATACTGGGTAACCTCTATAGCATTTTTTATACTATCATAGTAACAACAGCCAAAAACACCTACACATACTGGTTTTCTATATACATAGTGCTCTAAATCAAAAAATATAGCTTTTTTATACAATTCTTTGTTTTCATTAAAAATTAATTCATTCTCATCTGAAAAGTTACATAACTTCATTTCATTTCGTCGTGTTATCACCTTATCACTCTTTCTATTCAGCGTAAATTAGTATATATTATTTCCATAAACTTTATCTGTCATTTATGAAGTTTTAATAATTTATATACTTGCTTTAAAAATAAGTATACTAATTATAATATTTTTTTATTTTCCTTTAATATATTATTCTCATTCAATTATAACATCTTTCTTATTAAATTATCTTATCTTTTGTTATTTTTTTAAAAGCTATTTTGCACATATGAAAATATTCTTTAGATGAATTTAATTTTAAAAGCACAAATATAAAAAAATACACTTCATAAATCAAGTCATTTCGCTAAGAAGTTCTAAACTTACTTTCATTAAAAATTTTCTATTCTAGAAAAGTAACATACTTAAATTCAGCACTACTTTCCTTAGGTCCTGTAAGAAGTTGTGAAAATTTTTAATTTCAAAGATTAAGAACTCCTAAAGCTTATTCCTATGTTTATTACATGTATTTTTTATATTCTCTATATTAAAATTAAACCTATTTTGAACTCTATTCTATTATGCTTTATTAAAATTACTTGATTTTTAATATAACTAACAATTTAAAAAATCTAACGCATATTCACAATAAAGTTTTACCCCTATTTTTAAGGCCCTTTCATCTATGTTATATTTTTCATGATGCTGAGGATAATTAGCACCTAAAGTTTCATTTTCTACGCCTAAAAATGCTAAGGCTCCAGGTACTTTTTCTAGATAATATCCAAAATCTTCTGTAACCATATTTTTATTCATTTTATATATTTTATCTTTCCCTAAAATTTTATTTATAACCTGTTTTGTTCTATAAACAGATTTTTCATCATTTATAGTTACAGGCGTTGCAAATTTATAACTTAATTCCCCCCTAGCATTATAAATCCCTGTAGAATTTTTTAATATTCTTTCAATTATATTAGGTAGTTTTTCTCTAAGCGACATATTAAAACATCTAGATGTTCCTTCAATAATAGCTTCATTAGCTATCACATTAAATCTACTCCCTGCCTGTAATTTACCTATAGAAATTACTAAAGGTTCTAGGGGGTTTACTTCTCTACTTACTATACTTTGCAAATTCATCACAAAAGAAGAAGCAGCTAATACAGAATCTATGGTCTCATGAGGCATTGCCCCATGACCACCCTTACCTTTTATTTTTATTTTAAACACATCCGCAGAAGACATAATCGGCCCCTCTTCAATAGCTACCATACCATAGGGAACATTACTCCAAAGATGAATAGCAAAAGCATTATCTACTGAATCTAATACACCTGCTTTTATACAAGCTGCTGCTCCTTCTCCAACTTCTTCTGCTGGTTGAAATAATAATTTTATATTTCCTTTTACCTTATCTTTTATACTATTTAAAACTATTGCAGCTCCTAAAAGCATTGCCATGTGGCCATCATGACCACAAGCATGCATTATCCCCTTATTTTTAGATACATAATCAAAATTATTACATTCATTAACTTGAATAGCATCCATATCTGCTCTTAATAAAATAGTTTTTCCTGGCTCTTTTCCTTTTATGTTTACTAAAATACCTGTACTGGCTATACTCTCAAAAGGAATGCCAAATTTATTTAATTCACTCTTAATCTTTTTAGAAGTATTCTTTTCATCCCAACTGCATTCTGGATAAGAATGAAAATACCTTCTTAAATCTATTACATAATTCTCATATTCATCTGCTATTTTATTTACAATATCCATAATTATCACCTATTATATATGTCTTATGTAGCTTATAGCTAAGTAGACTTATTTTATTATAAAAACTTTATTCATTTAAGTGAGAAAATTGCATAATTCATTTTGAAATATAATTAATCAATATATTGCTCTAATATATTTTTTAAAACACAATGTTGTATGTGAATTTGAAACTTATTAATTATGCAATTTGCTCAAGTTATTATTTATGTTTTATAATCTAATTTTTAAAAAGCTGGAAGTATAGCTCCTTTATATTGTTCTTCAATATATTTTTTTATTTCTTCTGAATTAATAGCCTCGTCTAAAGCTTTTATATACTCTGCATTTTTATTTTCAGTCTTAACTACAATAACATTGGCATATGGTGAATCCTTTGATTCAATAGCAAGAGCGTCTTTTAATGGATTTAAATTTGCTGGAACAGCATAATTAGTATTTATAACTGCTGCATCCACATCACCTAAAGTTCTTGGAAGTTGGGCTGCATCTAATTCTTCTACTTTTATATTTTTAGGGTTTTTTGTAATATCCATCTTTGATACAAGTTCTCCTTCTTTTAGTTTAATAATGCCTTCTTTTTCTAATAATTTTAATGCCCTTGATCCGTTAGTTGGATCACTTGGTATTGATATAGTTGCTCCATTTTTTAGCTCTTTTAAATCCTTTATAGTCTTAGAATATACACCCATAGGTTCTAAATGAACTTTAACTGTGTATGATAAATCAGTTTTCTTCTCTTTATTAAACTCTTCTAAATATGGTATATGTTGATAAAAGTTAGCATCTATTTCACCATCTTGCAATGCAGTGTTTGGAGTAACATAATCCGTAAACTCTTTTATTTCTAAAGTGTATCCTTTTTTTTCTAAAATAGGTTTAACTTTTTTTAAAATTTCTGCATGAGGTTCCGGCGTTGCTCCAACTACAATTGTTTTCTTTTCTTTTGCCTCTTCTTTACTACTTCCACACCCTGTTAATGCTACTAATCCTAAAATTAAAGTTGTTGCTATAGCAATAGATAATATTTTCTTTTTCATTAATAATTCCTCCTTATTATTTTATAAGTTCTGTTAAGATTAATCCTATATTTGAAATATTTCTTAATAGCCTAATATTTTTTTTAATGTCAATATAAAATATTTTCTAATCACTGAAAGCTAGTGATATAAAATAATTAAACTAAAATTTTCTTAGATACTTCAAAAGATTTTAATACAATTAAATACTAAAATGTTGGAATTACAACACCTTTGTATTTTTCATTTATAAAGTCCTTTACTTCTTTAGATGTTAAAGCCTCTGAAAGTGCTTTTATGTGAGCTTTGTCCTTATCTCCTTTTCTAACAGCTATTACATTTGCATAAGGAGAATCTTTATCTTCAATTAATATAGAATCCTTTAAAGGATTTAATTTTGCCTCTATAGCATAGTTTGTATTTATTACCGCAGCATCTACATCATTTAATATTCTTGGTAATTGTGGTGCATCTATTTCCTCGATTTTTATATTCTTTTTATTTTCAGCTATATAACCCTTAGTTAAAGTATCTCCTTTTTTAAGTTTTATAAGTCCTGATTTTTCTAATAATCTCAGTGCTCTTGTTTCATTAGTAGGATCATTAGGAACTGCAATGGTAGCTCCATCTTTTAACCCCTCTAATTTTTTTGTTTTATTTGAATATAAAGCTAAAGGTGATATATAAATCTTTTTTACAGCCTCTAACTCTGTTTTCTTTTCTACATTAAAGTTATCTAAATAAGGTGTATGTTGAAAAAAGTTTGCATCTATTTCTCCATCATTTAAAGCAGTATTTGGAGTAACATAATCAGTAAACTCTTTTATTTCTAATTTATAGCCTTTTTTCTCTAATAAAGGCTGAGCCACTTTTAAAATTTCTCCTGCTGGTACTGGAGTTGCACCAACTACAATAGTTTTTTTATCATTAACTGTTTCTTTACTTTCTTTTGAAGAGCAACCTACCACTCCTAATGTTAAGAAAACTGATAATACTATTCCTAATAATCTTTTTTTATTCATAATTAGTTCCTCCTAAAATTTAAAATAATTTTTTAAATTTCTATATGATGCTTATTTATTTAATCTTTTGTAAAATACATTCCCTAAACTTTGTATTACCTGAACCAAAATTATTAATATAACTACTGTATATATCATAATATCTGTTTTAAATCTATAGTATCCGTACTTAATAGCTACATCTCCTAGTCCACCTCCACCTATAGCTCCTGCCATAGCTGAATATGCTACCACTGAAATTATAGTTAAAGTTATAGCCACAATCATAGAAGGCATAGATTCTTTTATTATTACTTTCAATATTATTTGAATATCACTAGCTCCCAAAGACTTAGCTGCTTCAATTACTCCTTCATCTACTTCCTTCATTGCAGATTCCAATACTCTAGTTGCAAAAGGTATTGCGGCTATTGTAAGAGGCACTATAGCTGCTGTAGTTCCAATGGTTTTCCCTACTATAGCTTTTGTAAAGGGAAGTATGGCTACCATAAGAATTATAAAAGGAAAGGATCTTAATAAATTAACAACAAAGTCTAAAGATTTATATATTACTTTATTAGGTTTTAGTCCTTTTTCGTCTGTAATTATAAGAATTATAGATGGTATAAATCCTAATAATATAGATAAAATAGTAGATATAGAAACCATATATAGAGTTTCCTTTAGAGCCTTAAATAACATATCTTGCAACATTTTATTGCACCTCCCAAACTATAGATTTTAAAGATAAATAATCACAAATTTTTTCTTTATTTTCCTTTGATACATTAATTACTAAATTTCCAAGAACATTTTCTCTAAACTTTTCTAGCTTACCCCAAACTATAGATATGTCTATATCTAATTCTCTTGCCATAGTAGTAATAATACTTTCATTGCTTAATTCCTTTGTAAAAAATATTTTTATATTTACCCCTTCTTTAGGCAATACTTCGTTTTCTCCTAATAATTTTTTTAGATGTTTGTCGGGGCTTAAAAACAATTCCTCTGAAAATCCTAAACTTTTTATTTTTCCTTTATCCATAATGGCTACTCTTTCACATATTTCTTTTATAACTTCCATTTGATGAGTTACTATAACTATTGTTATACTTAACTTTTCATTTATATCTTTTAATAAATTTAGTATATCTTTAGTTGTTTTAGGATCTAGAGCAGATGTAGCTTCATCACATAAAAGTATTTTAGGTTCTAAAGCTAATGCTCTAGCTATAGCTACTCTTTGCTTTTGTCCACCACTTAAATTATGAGGCTTTACATAGGCCTTGTCCTCAAGATCTACAAGTTTTAAAAGCTCCTTAACCCTATTGTTTATTTCATTTTTGCTCATTCCCCATATTTCTAAAGGTAATGCAATATTTTGAAAAACATTTTTTCTTTTTAATAAGTTAAAGCTTTGAAAAATCATACCTAAATCTTTTCTTAGAATTCTTAATTGTTTTTTACTTAATTCATCTATTTTTTCACCATTTATTTTTATGCTCCCTTCCTCATAGGATTCTAATCCATTTAGGCATCTTAACAATGTAGATTTTCCAGCACCACTATGCCCTACTATCCCAAAAACTTCTCCTTCTTTTATAGATAAACTTATATCTTCTAATATTACTTTGTCTTTTATTATTTTCTTTAAATTAGAAACCTCTATCAATTTTTATCCCTCCAGTAAAATTACATATCTATATCTATTTGGCCAAATAGAATAAAATAAAAAAATAAGCTAGAGAAAAATCTCTAGCTTTAATAAGCGAAATTTTCTCATCTTCCAGTTAAATCTGCAGGATTTAGCACCATGTATAAAATATATACTGGTTGCCGGGTTTCATAGGGCCAGTCCCTCCACCGCTCTTGATAAGAACGAATATATTCAGTTTTATTAACTTATTATTTAGCATGATAAACCATATTTGACAACTTGTCAATAGTAATTTTAAAATATATTTACTCATTTTTATAATTTTTCCGCTAAAATCCTTATATAAAGTGTTTTTTTATTTCTTAAAATAAAATATTGAGTTAGAGAAAAATACACCTCTAACTCAATATATTTTAATAATTTATATATTTAAGTTTATCAATACTTTATCTTATTCTGCTAGTTTCCAAGGAGTATCCCATGAATTTTCTACTTTTGTATCTGGAGCAAAACCTTTTGTCCACCATTTTGCTATATAAATCTTTCCTTTATAGCTAACTTTATCTCCTTCATAATATTCTTTGTTAGGAGTATATGCAGCGATTTCTCCTGTCTGTTCCCCATCTTTACCATCCTCTGGATCTACTGGATCAGTTGTACCTGGTTTTTCTGGTATTTCTGTACCATTATCTGAATCTCCTATTAGTTCCCATGGTGTATCCCAGGAATTTTGTACTGCTGTATCTGGTGCAAAGCCTTTTGTCCACCATTTAGCTTGATAAACCTTTCCTTTATAGCTAACTTTATCTCCTGCCCAATATTCTTGTTGTGGCTTATATGCAGGAACACCTTCTACTTCTCCTCCATCTTCACCATCGCCTGGTTCTTCTGGGTCAGTTGTACCTGGCTCTTCTATTATTTCTGTACCATCATTTGAATCATATTTTGAAAGTATTTTACCAAATTCAAATTTTTCTTGTACTATAGAACTATCAGTTATAGATACATAATCTGTTGCGCCTTTAGGATTTTGATAATCTCTGTTGACAGACCACATACCTATTAATCTCATTCCTACAGTTTTACCAAAGCTCACAGCCTCTCTTGCTTCATTTTGATCAAGTATACTTCCACTATAATCTAAACCATTCATAGGAGTTACTCCTATCATTTTCCAAATTTCTTTATCAGACTTTTGTATATTAGCTTGTGTGTATATATTCTTTAATTGTTTATGAACGCTTTTAGCTGATTCAATAACTAAATCTCCCATAGTTCCATCTGGAGCCTTCTGTCCAAAACACATAGTCATTACATTTACTCCGCTTAGCTGGACACCATTTTTAACAGCACTCTTTACTACATCCACACCATTAGTCATCCCTGAAGGCAATACAGGTAATGTATACCATATTTCAAGTGGATGATTTTCAGCTTTAAGTTCCTTTTGAAGTAACGCAATAGCCTGTGAACGCCTTTCTATAGAAGCGGTATCAGCTGTCCAAGCTCCTTCAATGTCAAAATCTACATGAGTTAATCCATAATCTTTAATTATTTTCTTATATGCATCTTTTAATTTATTAACATCTTTAATTGATGCTGCTAATGGGGTATTAGCTTCTCCTCCAAAGGAAACCATTACATCTCCACCCATTTGTCTTAAAGCTTTAATTTCTTTTAATAATCCTCCTCCTTGATAATCTGTAGGTCCTTCTTCCATATCATAATAAGTTCCCCAGGAAGGTTGTCCATTTTTATCAACTACAAATCCTAATATAAAATGTTTAGTTCCTGTAGTCTTTGCATATTCAGTAAGTGAAAACACAGGATATGAACAAGCATCTACATAAGGAGCGAAAACAGTAGATCCCCAATATTCTTGTCCCACTCCTATATTAGTAGCTATTTTAGATTGTACACTGTTGATTCCTACCTCTTTAGCTTGTACTACATTTTTCCCTGTAAAAACTGATACAGTGGCTCCTGAAGCTACCAATACGGATAAAATAATTGCAGTAATTTTTCGTGATTTCATTGTATCTACCCCCATATTATTAATATTTTTTTGATTTTTCATAAGTTGATACGGAACTAACAGTTGAAAGTATCGTAGTTCCCATTAACACACTAATGATAAATTTCTTTATGTGTACTTACCACCTAATAAATTTATTTTTAATGCCTTCTTACTTATGAACGCATTAATTCACATAAATTTTAAAATGCTAACCTAAAATTTAATAAAAATATTTAGATTTTCTAATTATTGAATTCCATGCATATTTATTTGATAATATAAAGTCTATTTTCTACTAGAACTGACTATACTCAAATATAATACTTAATTTTTTTAAATTTATTTTAACTTTTTTAGAATCATATCATATGATTATACAATTTTTCAATGTAAGTGGTACAACTAGCATCTATATTGGAATAAATGTTTTCTAACCTGTTAGTTTTACAATTAGCTAATTAATATTTATATTACATAATTTACCTCGTTAAAAAATACACAAACCTTAATACATTTTATAATTATTTTTAAAATAAACTTAGTGCTAATTTTCTTTTATGTTATCAATTAACGATATCTCTACTATCTTAAAGATAAAATAAAATTTTTTTTATAAAATTAGTTAATATAAATAACTCTTACTTTAAAAATAATAATTCTGCCCAATTATTATATATTATGTAAATAGAAACATAAACGTTAATAAAATAATTTATAATATTTATTTTGTCATCCTAAAGTTAATCTTTAATTTTGGACATCATTTTTAATAAAAATTATCCAAAATTATAATGAAAACACGCTTTACTATAAATCTAAAAAATAGAGATTAGTCAATTTTAAAATTAACTAATCCCTCTAAATATATAAAACTTCATATATATTTTTATTTCAAAAAATTTAAAATTTATTTGTCAAGTTACCTGTTCTTTATTACCATAAATTAATAGATTCTGGTGTTAATTTATATACCATATCTTTTCTTTCTACTATTATTTTCGTCTTTTCTTTTACATTTTCATCCTCTACTACCTTCTGAATTAATTCCTTTGTAGGATTAACACAAACAGGATTTTCTACCATTTTAAACATAGAAAAATCTCCAGAAGTATCTCCATAAGCATAACTTTTCTTCAAATCTATATCGTATTTTTCTACCAATTCATTTATAGCCTTTCTCTTACTGTCACTATCCCACATAGGAATAACATCCCCTGTATAAATACTTTCTTTATTAAGTACATATTGAGCTCCTCTAAAATCATCAAATCCATACTTAGATGCCATTTCTTTTACTAGTTCATAGGGACTTCCTGATATAGTTATTATTTTATGTCCTTGCTGCTTATGCCATTTAATACTATCTCTAGTAAAGGTATATACTCTATCACCCTTTTGTTCTACTACTTTCTTTGCAATAAATTCTATTTGGGATTTATGCAATCCTTTAATAGCTTCTATATATATATCTGCCATTTTTAAAAGATAATTATCATAATTACCCTGTCTTTTATCCCATTTAATATATTCTGGTCTTACTTCGTTATACCATCTTTCTGGCTCTATAACCTCATATTTTACTAATTTTTTAAAAACCTCTGTTATAAGTCCTTCTCTGTATAAAGTTCCATCAATATCAAAAAATGCTGCAATGTTCATAATAAACCTCCTTAACTACTTAATGCTCAATAAAAATTCACTTTAAATATTGTTGAATCTAATTATTAGTTTTTATCTATTATATGCTTTATATAAAAAAAGAAAAAGGGGTTAAGCCTTTTTCTTTTATTTAAATTAGCTCATCCAATTACTTACAATAATAAAACTATTAGTTACAACAACGCAATTCTTTTAATGAAACTTTACCTTAATCTAAGAATTACTTAATAGACAATACATATTTTTCTATGTCTCTCATTTGTTCTAATGTTAAAGATAAAAACTCACATCCTACTATAAAATAACCTTCATAGGTTTCTATCCTTCTTACTATAGCCATACACCAAAAGGAAGGTTTTTCTGATAACCTTAAAGAAAAGTTTATAAAATCATCTTCCTTTAGCTCCATTTTAGTTTTTAATCTAACTCCAAATTTAGATATATCTACAACTTCCATTTTGGCTAAATCTTCACCATAATTCTCATATATACTTTTATTATTTACTCTAGGATAGTATATATATATATTGCATTCTTTTCTTTTAGCTTTTCTCTTTTCATCGTCTTTTATATAAATATATTCACTGCTTTTATATATATTTTGTTTTTTTCTCAACTTATTTCACCTCTATAATTTAGCCCCTTAAACTTTACCATACAGCTTAAATAATTAAAATTATATTAGACATATTATATAATTATTATATCATTTAATAAAACCAAACATCTATTTGTTGTTTTTTACAGAATTTTCAGTTTTTATAAAAATCAAATGTAAATTTTATTTTCATATTATAATTTAATATTTTCCCTATAAATCTCCAATATTTATTCTACTCAAAACCTAATATTATTGTTATAAATTAAATTGACTTTCATTATTCTTGATGCTAAAATATTATTATAAATATTGATAACTATTTTCAACAAGGAGTGAATATTATGAGTATCTGTGAATTATTACCTGGCCAAACTGCTAAGATTTCTAGTATTTCTGGCAACGAAAAATTAGTCAAAAGACTAATGGCATTAGGCTGTATCGAAGGCACAGAAATATCCTTAAAAAAAAGGGCCCCTTTAGGAGACCCCATACTAATAAATTTAAGAGGATTTGATTTAGCTATAAGAAAAAAAGATGCTAAATTTATATCTGTAGATAAATAGACTGGAGGACAAATATGATAACAACCGCATTACTTGGTAATCCTAATGTAGGTAAAACCTCCCTTTTTAATCAACTTACCGGCTCTAATCAATATGTTGGAAACTGGGCGGGTGTAACAGTAGAAAAAAAGGAAGGTTTGGTTAATGATTCTATTAAAATTGTGGATTTACCTGGCATATATGCCATGGATACCTTTTCTAATGAGGAAAAAGTATCTAAGAATTTTCTCATCAATGGAAATGTTGATGTAATAATTGATATTGTAGATGCTTCAAATTTGGATAGAAATCTATACTTAACTACCCAATTAAAACAATTTAATAAACCTATTATTTTAGTGCTTAACATGATAGATGTAGCGGAAAATAAAGGCATAAAAATAAATTATGATATTTTATCTAAAGAACTTAATGTTAAAGTTATTCCTATAATAGCCTCAAAGGGTATAGGAATTGATAAACTAATAGAAACTTTAGAAAATAAAACTTTTTTAAGTTACAAAGATAACAATGATTATAATTTTGAAAGTGAAAGAGATGCTTATAAATTCATTGGTAATATTTTCGAAAAAGCAGTTACTTTAGAAGAAAAAAAGACTATTTCTAATACGGATAAAATTGATAAAATAGTCCTTAATCCAGTACTTGCCTATCCCCTATTTTTAGGAATATTATATATTATATTTAAGTTCACCTTTAACTGGGTAGGTACACCTTTAGCGGACTATATAGATGCCTTATTAAATGATAGTTTAATACCTTACCTAGGTACTTTATTAGCAAGCACAGCTCCTTGGTTTAAATCTTTATTATTAGATGGTATAGTAGCTGGGGTTGGCTCTGTAATAGTATTTCTACCTGTAATCCTTACTTTGTTTTTGGGTATATCCTTTTTAGAAGATAGTGGCTATATGGCAAGGGCAGCCTTTATAATGGACAAGCTAATGAGAAAAATGGGACTTTCCGGTAAAGCTTTTATACCTATGGTAGTTGGTTTTGGTTGTTCTGTACCTGGAATAATGTCTGCTAGAACCTTAGAAAGTGAAAGAGATAGAAAACTTACCGCATTATTGGTTCCTTTAATGTCCTGTAATGCTAGATTGCCTGTTTATGCTCTATTTGCTTCTGTATTTTTTTCAGGCCATGAAACTTCTATAGTTTTTTCTTTATATATTTTGGGAATACTATTAGCATTTATAATAGGACTTCTATTTAAAAACACTTTATTTAAAAAAGATGAAGAACCTTTTATAATAGAACTTCCTGAATATAAAATGCCTGAATTTAAAAATTTAATGCTTCATACATGGGATAAGGGTAAAGGATTTTTGAAAAAAGCTGGAACTATAATATTCTCAATTTCAGTTATTGTTTGGTTACTTTCTAATTTTAATTTTTCTGGAATGGTAGACATAAATGAAAGCTTTTTAGCCTCCCTAGGTAGAGTTTTATCACCTATCTTTAAACCATTAGGTTTTTCAGGATGGCAAACTTCTGTCTCCTTGTTAACAGGTCTTATGGCTAAAGAAGTTATTGTTGGAACTATGGGCGTTATATATGGTGGAGATTTAAAAGTTACTCTTTTAAATCATTTTAGTCCATTATCTGCTTATTCTTTCTTAGTTTTTGTTTTATTATATACTCCTTGTGTATCTGTAGTAGCTACTATGAGAAAAGAATATGGCTCTAAAATGGCTTTATTTTCTGTTACTTATCAGATTATATTAGCATGGATTATATCTTTCTTAATATACAACGTAGGTGCTTTAATCATATAATTTAAAAAGAAGGTGATTAAATACCATGGAAATAATTATAGCTATAGTTATAATACTTTTAGCCATATATATACTAGCTAAAAATATTAAAAAGAAAACCTCTGGACAATGTGATTGTTCATCGTGTCCAACAGGTTGTTCTTGTAGCAGTAAAAAAGAAAAAGAACAAATGAATAAAAACAAAGTTTAAGGTAAATAAGAATAACTATGCATTAAACTTTATAAAATACAAGTTTAATTTTTAAATTTAAAAACTATGAATTTAGAATATAATTTCTAAATTCATAGCTTTTCTTTCTTTAATTATTTAAACGTTCATTATATTTATAAGAATATTTATTTTAGTATGTTATAACTGACCCTTTATTTACTTTAATTTATATATTAAACTTTTTAATATATCCTCAATGGATACTATTCCTAAAAGTTTTTTTGAAGAATCCACTATTGGCATTGCTATTATATCTTTGTCTAAAATTTTCTTAGCTATAGATATAACATCCTCCTCCTCTGAGGCAGTAAAAACTTCTTTGGTCATAACCCACTCTACAGGACAAGTATCATAATGTCCTTCTTCCATCAAAAATCTATAAATATCCGCCTTTACTATCATTCCTATTAAATTGCCCTCTTCATTAGCTACAGGTGCTCCATTTATATTGTTTTCACTCATAAGATTTAATGCTTTTTTTATACTATCTTTAGGATTAAGAACAATAACATGTGTATTCATAATATCACAAACCATATTAATCTCCTCCATGAAATCATATATTTACATATAAAAATAGTTTTGTGAAAATTCTATAATTAATGATCATAGTTTAATGATAACACATATTTGATATATATTATATATTTAAAATTATATGGGTATAAAATTTTCTCCCGGGGAATTATCTATGAAAATATCCACTACTTAATATTTTTATTGATTGAAGTATAATTTATTTCAATCCTTTGAAATATGAATACAGCTTACCAAATAATATTGTTTAAAGTAACAATAACTCACTTGTAAATTTTTTATTGATTTTTTCTTCCTATTATCTTCTCGGAAGATTAGATATGAATTCACTAGTTTTCTCTAAACCTTCCATTAAGGTTTTAGAGTCAAAAGCATAGCCAATACGGAAACAATAATCTAAGTCAAAACATTCTCCTGGAGTATAAAATACTCCCGTTTCCTTTAAAAGCTTCTCACAAAATTTATAGGAATGCATGTCCGCATCGTAATAAATTAATGCTGTATTACCGGCAACTGGCTTTACATATGATACTCGTGGTTCTGCGCTCACCCACTGATGGAGTAATTCTCTATTTGTCATAACAATTTTTCGGTTTCTTTCTAAAATTGCTTCCTTATTTTCTAAGGCCAAAGAAGCAAAAATATCATCCAATACACCACAACTTATAGTATCGTAATCTCTTCTTTCCCTGCACAAATTAATTATTTTCTCGTCTTTTGAAACGATCCACCCAAGACGTAGTCCTGCAAGAGAAAATGTCTTAGACATGCTTCCTACACTAATACCTTTTTCATAGAGATCTACAATTGAAGGCATATAACTTCCATCCTCACTAATACCCCTATAGACCTCATCACTAAGCACATAAGCATCTACACTCTTTGCAATATCAACGATTTGTTTAATAAGCTCTACAGGAATTAAAGATCCTGATGGGTTATTAGGATTATTGATTGTGATAAGCTTTGTATTTGAATTCACCATTTTCTTTAGCTCTTGTAAGTCTGGTAAAAAATTATCTTCAGGTAAAAGCTTAAGAATATTAACCTCTGTACCCATAGACTCTGGAATAGAATAATGTTGCTGATATGTAGGGGCTACAGATACCATGCTATCTCCTGGCTCTAAAAGAGTTATAAGCACCTGGTAATTAGCACCGATAGCTCCGTGGGTTGGTATAATTTGTTCTGCCTTCACATCCTGAAAAAGAGAAGCTATTCCTTTTAAAAGATTAGGAGATCCATAGATATGGCTGTATGTCATACGAATATCCCCAAGACTCGCCATGTACTCTTCAAAATTCTTTCCAGCTAAATTTAATAATTCTCTCAATGTTAATGAATCTATACAAGTTTCTGCCAAATTATATATTGCATCATTCTCATATTGATTCATCCACTGCTCTACTTTAAAGGTTTTAATTTTCATTTAACATCTTCCTTTCCCCAATATATAGTTTACAAGGTATACTAGCCCCCTTGTAATGATCATTTACACATAAATTATATATATAAACGTATTCTATAATTTATCATCTAACTTAAAATTACTTGAAATCTCTTATTTATAACCTAATAAATCCAGCAATTTTGTATATCCATTTATATTAACTAATTTATAAGAGGGTGTCTTAGAAATAGATTTAATTTTAATATAGCAAAGATAAAAAATACATGTAATAAACATATAAATAAGCTTTAGTAGTTCTTAATCTGACGCAATTAAAAATTTACGTAATTCCTCACAGGACGTGAGGAGCCGGGAGTGAAGCCAAGGAAGGCGCCTCTACCGGGTAGGAAATTTTTAATGTAGTAAGATTTAGAACTTCTTAGCGAAATGAATTGATTTATAAGTGTATTTTTTATCTTTGCGGTGCTAAAATTAAATCTATTCTATTTTTAAGACACCCTCTTCAATGAATAAAATTATTTACTTTATTTTTTACATTTCTTCAACTACATCTATACCTAATAGGTTAAGAGCATTTTTTATTACTTGACAAGTAGCTTCTACAAGTTTTACTCTTGCTAATTTTACATCATTATCTTCTGCATTTAATATACCATGAGCATTATAAAATTTATTGAAAGCTTTTGCTACTTCAATTACATATCTAGTTACCATAGCTGGTTCTAATTTATTTATAGCGTTCATTATGGCATCATTAAATCCTCCAAGAAGTTTCGCTAATTCAAACTCTTCTTTAGATTCTAATTTAGAATAATCTACTTCTCCAGTTAATTCTCCTGCCTTTCTTAATACGCTTTTTCCTCTTGCATAGCTATATTCTACATAAGGACCTGTTTCTCCATCAAAGGATAGTATTTCCTTCCAGTCAAATACAATATCTCTTTCTCTATTATTTTTTAGATATGTGAATACAACTGCACCTATACCAAGTTTTTTGGCTGTATCTTCTTTGTTTTTCAAATTAGGATTCTTTTCATTTATAATTTTTAATGTTTCTTCTACAGATTGGTTTAATAAATCCTCTAAGAATACAACATCTCCATTTCTTGTAGATAGCTTTTTATTTGCTAATTTAACAAGACCAAACCCTACATGTTTACAATCATCTGCCCAATCATGTCCCATAAGTTTTAAAGTAGTAAATACTTGTTTAAAATGTAGGGCTTGAGGAGTTCCAACTACATATATACATTTGTGGAAATCATAAGTTTTCTTTCTGTATATAGCTGCTGCTAAATCACGAGTAGCATAAATAGTTGCTCCATCAGATTTTTTAATCATGCAAGGTGGTATATTGTATTCATCAAGCATAACTACCTTTGCACCATTACTATCTACTAATAATCCTTTATCATCTATTTCTTGAACTACTGCATCCATTTTATCACTATAGAAACTTTCTCCTGCAAGAGAATCAAATTTTATTCCTAACATGTCATAAACCTTGTTGAATTCTTTTAAGCTTAAATCTTTAAATCTATTCCATAACTCAGTTTCTTCCTCTGAACCATCTTCTAGATTTTTAAAGTTTAATCTAGCTTCTTTTTCAAGTTCAGGGTCTTTTTCTGCTTCCTCATGGAATTTAACATATATTCTTAAAAGTTCTCCTATAGCATCCTTTTCTAGTGCTTCTTCATCTACCCATCTTCTATATGCAGAAATAAGTTTACCAAATTGTGTTCCCCAATCTCCTAGATGATTGATTCCTATACAATTATAACCTTCAAAGGATAATATTTTATATAGTGCATTACCTATAGCTGTAGTAAATAAATGACCTATATGAAAGGGTTTTGCAATGTTTGGTGATGAATACTCAACTACTATATTCTTTCCTTCTCCTACCTTAGAAGAACCGTATTTTTCTTTTTCACTTAAAACTTTTTCTAATACGTCTTTTATTAATACAGTTTTATCTACAAAGAAATTCACGTAAGGTCCTACGGTCACTACCTTTTCAAAACCTTCTTTATTTATTTTTTCTTTTAATTCTTCTGCTATTAAATTTGGTGCTTTTCTAAAAGTTTTAGCTAATTGGAAGCATGGGAAAGCATAATCTCCCATTTCTTTCTTTGGTGGAATCTCTATAAGTTTTTCTATTAAATCAACTTCTAATTCTGTATTTTCTTTTATTCTTTCAGCTACTATATTTTTGTAATCCATGATTTAATCTACCTCCAAGTTTTTATATTTAAGTTTTATTATAGGATTTTAATATTTAAAGTTAATTTTTTATTTAATAATATTTTTAAGCTTCTATATAGTTATTTACTCTAATTTATAGAATATATCTTAAATTATAATTATTAGTTATTGTATATAAAAAACCGCCTCTGTAAAAACAGAGACGGATTATCCGCGGTACCACTCTAGTTGACTAAATAATAATACAAATATCTTTAATATGATTGTAAAGAATTCTCTTTAAATTCCACTTCTAATTATATTAGCTATGATATATTGATACTATTAAGTCCTCTTAAAACTTTAACGCAGTTAACGGCTTACTTATGGAATATATTTTTATTTTATATAAATATGCCTTTCTTAGTAAGCTTCTCCGAGACTCTCTTCCCTTTTAACTAGTTACAGGCTCACACCAACCCCGCTCGCTTTAAACCCTATTAAAAAGTACTCTTCTCATCAATGAATATAAATATTTTACTTTAAAATTATAATCTATTATATGTCTTATTTATTATTTTTGTCAAGTTCTAAAAATATATTCTATTTTTAACCTGCTACCTAAGCCATCTCTTTTTCTGATCTATCATGAATATTCCAAGTGAAAGATAAGAACACTATAGCTAATACAGAAGATATCATTAATAAAATAAATCCTCCATTCCAACTAAATTTATCAACAACTGCTCCCATTGCTACTTCTGCTAATACTTGTCCTCCCATATATCCAAATAATCCTGTAAAGCCCGCCGCTGTACCTGCTGCTTTTTTAGGAACTAAATCTAAGGCACTAACACCTATTAACATAACTGGTCCATATATTAAAGCTCCTATAGAAGATAGTGCACAGTTTATTGCTAGTATACTATTACTTTTCCAATATACATAAGTTGCTATAGTTACACCTATCATACAAAATACACCAACAGGTGCACGTCTACCATTAAACACCTTATCACTTAACCATCCAACAAATATAGTTCCTGGTATTGCTGCATATTCAAACAAAGCAAAGGCTAAAGATGAATCCTTAGGATTAAAATTTTTAACTTCTTTCAAATAGGTAGGAACCCAATTTATAACTCCATATCTAACAAGATATACAAAAATATTTGCAATAGCTATGTACCATAAATATTTATTATTTAAAACATATTTGAATAATATTTCTTTTCCTGATAATTCCTTTTCTCTATCCTCTACTTGTATTTCTGGATAATCATTTTTGTATTCCTCTATTGGTGGAAGTCCCACTGATTGAGGTGTATCCTTTGCAAATACTATAAATAAAATTCCTACTACAATGGCTATTACAGCTGGTAAATAAAAAGCTCCCTTCCAACTTCCAAACACAGATACACCAATTAAAACTACTGTGGCAATAAAACCACCACCTACATTATGGGCAGTATTCCATATAGACATTTTTACTCCACGTTCCTTGTCTGAAAACCAATGGGTCATAGTTCTTCCACAAGGTGGCCAGCCCATACCTTGGAACCATCCATTTAAAAGCATTAATGCAAACATTGCTGTGATACTTTTAGTTATAGGAAAGAATAGGTTTACAATACCAGATAGAATTAATCCTGCCGCTAAAAAATATCTAGGATTAGATCTATCTGATAAATTTCCCATTATAAATTTACTTACTCCATAAGCAAGGCCAAGAGCTGAAGCTACAAAACCTAACTGAGTCTTAGTAAAACCTTCTTGGATCAAGTAAACCTTTGCCAAGGAAAAATTACTTCTTACAAAATAATAAGTTAAATATCCTATATAAATACTTATAAATACCTGTATACGATATCTTTTATAAGCTGAATCAATTTTTTCCTTTGGCAACCTTTCTATATGAGGAGCCGGTTTAAATAAGTCTTTTAACATTATGTCATTCCTCTTTTCTTTTATTATGAATATTTATTAAATCTCTTAAAGGATAGCTAATATTAAATTAGCTATCCTCATTGATCTTTAATTTTTAACATTTAGGCATTTTGTGGCTATAACATTTACTCCTGTATCTGCTATATTTTCTACTATTACATCACCTATTTTTAGAGGTGCTTGTACAGTTGTATCCTTTAATATTTTTACACATTCCATTAGTTTTTCCTTTGGAATATCTTTTTCTGTTTTAACACAAACCACATCTTCTTCTCCATTTTTCACATTAACAGATATAGTTAATATTCTTGTAGGATTTGTGCATTCTTTTTCTGCATATATTTTACCTCTAGGGCAAGTATTTCCCTTAACTGATTTTACTTCTTTATTTTCAATTTCTACTTCTAGATTACATCCTAATGGACATCCTATACATATTAATTCTCTTATAGCCATAATTATTCACCTTCCACTTTAACAGTAATTTTTTTGCAATCTAAATGTTTTTCAAACATATCTTTAGTTAATTTTACTGTTTCCATCTCACCTGGAGCTATAACTTTTTTCTTTCTGTGAACTACTCTTTCATCATCAAAATATACAGATATGAAACTATCTTTAAACACATTTCTTACTCTAAATCTAACATCCACTGTATTTCCTATATTGTTTTTGTGTATTGATTTTGGTACAGTGTATCCTACACCATTTTCTGCAACTAAATCTATTTTTTCACCTTCTACTTTTTTACCCTTTACATAATCTGCAGCATTTTTACCTGCATTATAACTTTCCTCTGTTACAAAGTCTACTAAATCATGTACGTGAAGAACATTACCACAAGCAAATACTCCATCTATATTAGTTTGCATTGTTTCATCTACTTCTGGACCGCCAGTTACGCCTAACTTAATATCTGCTTTTCTTGATAGGTCGTTTTCTGGAAGCAATCCAACTGATAAAAGTAATGTATCACATTTTATATATTCTTCTGTTCCTTTTATAGGTTTTAATTTTTCGTCTACCTTTGCTATAGTAACAGCTTCTAATCTTTCTTTTCCTTCTATTTTAGTTATAGTATGAGCTAATTTTAAAGGAATACCGAAGTCATCCAAACATTGAACTATATTTCTTTTTAATCCTCCCGAATAAGGCATAAGTTCTACTACTGCCTTTACTTTAGCTCCTTCTAAAGTCATTCTTCTAGCCATTATAAGTCCTATATCTCCAGAACCTAAAATAACTACTTCCTTTCCTGGCATTTCACCCTCTATATTTACAAATTTTTGTGCTGTTCCTGCTGAATATATCCCTGAACATCTTGTGCCTGGAATATTTATAGCTCCTCTTGATCTTTCTCTACAACCCATAGCTAGTACTATAGATTTAGCTTGCACTTCTATCAATCCGTCTTCTTCATTAACTGCTGTTATTACTTTATCTTTGTTCATATCAATTACCATAGTATTTAATTTGTATGGTATTTTCATTTCTTCTACTTTATCTACAAATCTTTGAGCATATTCTGGTCCTGTAAGTTCTTCTTTAAAAGTATGAAGTCCGAATCCATTATGAATACATTGATTTAATATTCCACCTAATCTTTTATCTCTCTCTAATATTAATATACTGTCTACGCCTTCTTCTTTGGCTTTTATAGCAGCGGCAAGACCTGCTGGGCCTCCACCAATTATAACTACATCATATTGTTGCATACTACGCCCTCCAATGCATTTGCTTTAAATTACCTCATTAATTTAAATTAGTTTTCTAATATAATATTTTTGAATTTCCGCCAAACTTAGTAACTTCATTTCTTTTTATACCTAACTCTTCTGCTAATATTTCAACTATTCTGTTTGAACAGAACCCTGATTGGCATCTTCCCATACCTGCTCTTGTTCTTCTTTTTATTCCATCTACAGTTTTAGCGCCTAAAGGTCTTCTTATAGCATCTCTTATTTCTCCTTCAGTTACTACTTCACATCTACAGACTATTTTTCCGTAAGCAGAATTTTCTTTTATCATTTCTTTTCTTTCTTCATTTGTCATTTCTCTAAATTTAGGTATATCTTTTCTAATTGGATTAAACTCTTTATTTTCTTCTGGTTTTAATTTTTCAACTATCATCTCTCTTATATACTCACCTATAGCTGGTGCACTAGTTAAACCGGGTGATTCTATTCCTATAGCATTTATGAAGTTTTCAGCATCTTCTGCCTCTCCTATTATAAAATCACTATTTTCTTCATGAGCTCTAAGTCCTGCAAAGGATGTTATAACCTGTCTCATTGGTATTTCTTTTATACTTAATTTAGCTTTCTCTGCTACAGTATCTAGACCTTCTCTTGTAGTTTCAAAATCATCTTTTTCTTCTACATCTACAGAAGTTGGTCCTAAAAGTAAGTTTCCATCTGCTGTTGGAGTAACTAATACCCCTTTCCCCATCTTTGTTGGAAGTTGGAATATTGTTCTTTGAACCATATCACCTACAGTTTTATCAAATAATAAATATTCACCTTTTCTTGCAGTTATATGGTATTTTTTTTCACTTACCATGTTGTTTATTTTATCTCCAAAAACTCCAGCTGCATTTACTACAACTTTAGTTTCTATGTCGCCTTTATTAGTTTTTAATATATATACATCTTGTTTTTTCTCTATATCAATTATTTCTGTTTCAAGTTTAAACTCTACACCATTCATAGCTGCTGATTCTGCAAGAGCTATATTAAATTCATAAGGAGATACTATTCCTCCTGTAGGAAGTCTAAGAGCAGCCACTACATATTCTGATAAATTAGGTTCTAACTTTAAAGCTTCTTCTCTATTTAGTATTTCCATTGTATCTGGAAGACCATTTTTTAGCCCTCTTTGTCTTAGTTCTTCTAGCTTTTCAATATCCTTTTCATCAAAGCATAAAACAAAGGATTCATTTCTTTTAAATGGGAAATCTATTTCTTCTTGTAATTTGTCGAACATTTCATTTCCTCTAACATTCATCTTAGCCTTTAGAGTTCCTGGAATTGGATCTTCACCAGCATGTACAATACCACTATTAGCTTTACTTGTACCACTAGCTACATCTATCGCTTTTTCCACTACACAAGTTTTCAAATTATATTTAGATAACTCTCTAGCCACAGCAGCTCCTGTAACCCCTGAACCTATAATTGTAACATCAAACATATTACTTACTCCTCCTTATAAATCAAAAGAGCCTTAATTTAAAATGGGTATAATAATCCCGTTTTAAATTAAGGCTCTCAATATCTCTGCCTGAAATAATTAAATTTTATAATTAAATTACACTCATATAATATCATATCGTTTTCAAATTTTCAAGTTTTTTTTATATAATTAATTTTTTAACAATAATTACTGTATATATTATTATTTAAATACTAAATTTCTTCCTATATCCACATTTTCTACACAATTCTTCTACTGCTTCTCTCCTTGAAAAGCCATCTAAAATATTGCTAGCTCTTTCACTATCTATTATCCTAGAAAAATCAATCTCATTTATATTTCCAAGATTAATTACCCCTTCCCCATCTAAACAACAGGGTACTACTGTTCCATCTACTAATATAGCTACTTGATTTCTAAGTCCATAACAAAAGCCTTTTCCATCATCCTCTTTTGCTTTTAAATCTGGCCACTCAAATTCATGATCCTGATTTATATATATTCTATTGTAGACTTTGATCCCTTTACCTGGAGTTATTTTTTCTTCAATCTTATAAGGTAATTTAAATTCCTTCTCTATTATCTGGAGCAACTCAGCATTTCTCTTCTTCTTAAGATTTGTTATATTATCCTTATCTAGATTCCATAACCTTAAAGATATAAAAATATTATTATTTTCAATTGTATCTCTTATAAAGGAAAGAATATCATTAATATACTTATCCTTGTTTTTAGATTCTTCATTTCCATCAAAGCTATGTAGAGAAAAGTTAACCTGTCTTAATGCTTTCTTCATTATAATTTTATCTTTAACCTTATTTATTAAAGTTCCGTTTGTAGTTATATTAACCTTAAAACCTTTTTTGTAGCTTAAATCTAAGAATTTATCTATATCTGGGTGAAGAAGAGGCTCTCCCTTTACATGAAAATATATATAATCTGTATAAGGTTTTATTTGATCTAATATTTTATCAAAGATTTCTATTGACATAAATTGTGGTTTCCTTTTTGTCTCAGGACAAAAATCACAGGCAAGATTACATACATTTGTAATCTCAATATAAAATTTTTTAAATCTTTTCACTAATTTATACTCCAATCTTATATACTTTATTTTATTACTATTATTGTTACTAATATTCATATGAAAAACTAATCATTCTAATCAAGCTTCCCGAAAACTTAAAATTTACTTGATACATTTGAACTACCACTTATAATACATGCTATCTATAAAAAATACAAACTTCTCCTATTGCTACCCTTGCTAAAAATCACTTAATCCCATTCTTTCCAAATTTCAGGTTCATATCCTACTGTTGCTTTTTTTCCATTACGTACTATAGGAGTTTTATATAATTTAGGATTATTTAAAAGCAAATCTTCTTTTACACTGTCTGTTCTAATACTTCCTATATTAGTTTTTTTATATTCCCTACTATCTTTATTTATTAACTCATTTAATCCTATCGCAGATTTTATGCTTTGAAGTTCCCCCTTACTTAATCCCTTTATATTTAAATCTATAAATTGGTACTTTATTTTTCTCTCTTTAAAATATCTCTCAGCTTTTTTTGTATCAAAACATTTTTTTATTCCAAATATTTGAATGTTCATTTTTACTTATCTCCTTTAAATATCTACTATATCATATGATACACAGCTCATATTTGCTTATTTTATACATACACCATTATAAACAATTTTAATATATCTTCATAATATAATTTTATATTTTTATTTGTTAGAACTACTATATATTAGAATTATCATAGACTTTATAACTTTAATCTTTAAGTTATACATAATGATATATAAACAATATTTAATATGATTAAACACAGCGTAATATGTCTGGCTATATAAGCTAAATTTATATAAGTAATATTTTAAACTTATCTTTTACTTTTCAATAAAAATAGAGATATAGAATTTTAAAATTCTATATCTCTATTTTTACATTCTTTATTATATCACTAAAATACACTGACTAACATATAAATGATATGAGCTGATATTCCTGCTACTAATCCTCCAAAAGTATGGCTTAGTATAGCTTTACCTGTTAATTTTCTACAGTTTAGGCTATCCATCATAGCTATATGAGTACTTAAGTATCCACTCCAGCACATACCCATAGCAGTAAATACTGCTATTTCATTAGCACCAATCAAATTTTTTGATAAAAATTGAGGAACTAAACTCATAGCTGCACCAACTGCTCCTAAGGAGGTTATTGGAAATGCTATTGCTTCTGGATGTTTAAACCCAAATAATGGATTTAAAATAAAACTTAATTTTTCTCCTACCCAAGGGAAGAATGATATACCTTCATATGCAGCTCCAGTATATCCCTTTGGTGATGGCCCATTAGTTAACATTAATACTAAAGTACAAATTATAACTACCCCTGGAATTATAGCTAGTCCAAGTTCAACACCTGTTTTACCGCCTTCTAGTAAAGATTCAAGTAATCTTGCACCTACGCCGCCTTCTCTAACCTCCCTATATTTTAAGGAATCATAACCATCATCATCATTTTCATAAACCATATCATCTGCATGTTCTCCATAGAATTTTCTAGTATGTCTAACCATTAATCTAACACTTACAATACTACCAATAACAGCACCTATATCGCCTATTATAGCGGCTGTCACAAAATTTTCCCCTGCCGGAGATTTTTGTGCAATCATGAATGTGGTTAGAATTAATCCCATTCCAAAAGAAGTTCCTAAGTTAGTTAATGCTGGTACTTGATATTTTTTAAAATACTTTAAAAATCCTTTATCCTTAGCCAAACTTATAATTGCAGGGTTGTCTGATAAATAAGTTGTAACTACTCCTAATGCTGAAGCCCCTGGCAACTTGTATAAAGGTTTCATTAATGGAGACAAAGCTTTATTTATTAAAGAAATAACTCCAAATTCAGATAACAATCCTGATATAGCTCCAGCTAAAACAGCTATAGCCATAATATAAAAAACTGTTTCCATAAGTAGTTGATATCCTGTTTTCATTAATGTATTAAACATGTTTACTGTTCCCATTTTAGTACCTAAAATAATGAAGAATCCTAAGAACAAAGCTAAACATATAAATCCTTCTTTTCCTATTACAGGTCTAAGATTTTTCTTTTCCACCTCCTTAATTTCAATTTCTTGTTCTGTTATAGTATTTGAATCTGACATAAAATCGTCCCTCCTAGATTTTATATAAAATTTAAATTTTTATAAAAATTTAAGTATTTTTATAAATTTTTTAAGTATATTAATCAGTTTTAAATAAAACAGTTAACTTACATAGTAGTTTTTTATATTTTAACATAAAATCTGTTTTTAAAGATAAGTTTCAATTTTTAGAAAATTTAGATAATATTTTGTATTATATATGTACTGAGCTTAATATAAATATGATAAAGTTTTAACTATTTTTAGCTAAATTTTCCACACATATATATTAACACATAATTCATAATTTTACAAATTATTTATATAAATCAAATAATAGATATAGTTGTATAAAATATAGTCCTTTTCAAGTCTATATTTTATATGTTTTCAAAAAAATATCTTTATTATTTCTTTTATGATTTTGTTATTTTTTATACAATTACTTTTACACCTTAAAGTAGTTTATCAAACTATTTAAATAAAAAAAATTAAATTATAAAAATTTTGCAAGTTTACTTTCTTTAAATGAAATAAAATAAATCCATAAATATTTATACAATCTATTTTGTAATATTTATGTTTTACTATAAATGCTTTTTATAATAGAATATACATCATAGAGTATAAATTAAATTAACAAAAGGATGATTTTAATGATTATAGTAACTGTTGAAAATATATGTAAAAGTTATGGTGAAAAAACTTTATTTAAAGATGTTTCTTTTACCATAAGTGATGAAGATAAAATAGGTTTAATAGGAGTTAACGGTACAGGAAAGTCTTCTCTTTTAAAAATTGTTACCGGTGAAGATAGCCCTGATGGTGGTACCATTACTATTCCTAAGGGAGCTACCATTGAATATTTAGATCAAAATCCAGATTTAGATCCTAATGCTACAATACTAGAACAAGTATTTAAAAGTAATTCTAAAGTAATGTCTGTAATAGGTGAATATGAAAAGACTTTAGACCTAATTTCTAAAAATCCTGAGGATGAAAAACTCCAAAATCATTTGTTAACATTAACTAGTGAAATGGATTCTTTAGATGCTTGGGATCTTGAAAGCAAAATTAAAACCGTTCTTACAAAACTTAATGTAACAGACTTTGATAAAAAAATAAAAGAACTCTCTGGTGGCCAAAAGAAAAGAGTTGCCCTATGCTCCTCTTTAATATCTCCTTGTGACTTACTTATATTAGATGAACCAACAAACCACATGGATAATGACACTATAGATTGGCTTGAAAATTATCTTCAAACTAGAAAAGGTGCCCTTTTAATGGTAACCCATGATAGATATTTTTTAGATAGAGTTGTTAATAAAACTTTAGAACTAGATTATGGAACTATGTACACTTATAATTGCAATTATTCACAGTTTGTGGAAAAGAAAGCTGAAAGAATAGCATTAGAAAATTCCTTAGAAGAAAAAAGACAAAGTCTTTATAAAAAAGAATTAGAATGGATTAGAGCTGGAGTTCAAGCAAGAGGAACCAAACAAAAGGCAAGAATAAAAAGATTTGAAGAACTAGGAGAAAGTAACTACAGTCATAATAGTGATGATATAGACATATCTGTAGCTCATTCAAGATTAGGCAAAAAAATAATTAACATAGAACACTTAACTAAAAAATTTGAAAAGAAAACTTTAATAAAAGATTTTAGTTATATTTTACTTAGAAATGATCGTATTGGTATAGTAGGAAACAACGGTATGGGTAAATCTACCCTTTTAAATATTATTACAAATAAAATAAATCCAGATAGTGGTTCCATTGATATAGGTACTACAGTAAATATTGCATATTTCTCGCAGCATTCAGAGGATATGAATCCAAATTTAAGAGCTATAGAATATATAAGAGAAACAGCAGAATTTATAACCACAGCAGATGGAACTAAAATAAGCGCCTCCCAAATGATGGAAAGATTTCTTTTCACAGATGATATGCAATGGTGCTATATTTCAAAACTATCTGGTGGAGAAAAAAGAAGACTATATCTTTTAAAAATCTTAATGACTGCTCCTAACGTACTTATACTAGATGAACCAACTAATGACCTAGATATTGATACATTAAAAGTTTTAGAAAACTATATTGATGAATTTAATGGTCCCGTTATATCTGTATCCCATGATAGATACTTTTTGGATAGAACCTGTAATAAAATATTTCACTTTGAAGGTAATGGAAAAATTTCTGAATATATTGGAAACTATTCAGACTTTATAGATAAGAAAAAAGAAATCTCAAATATAACTTCAAAGGAAGAAAAAACAAATAAAGCTTCAAAGGAAACTAATAACCAAAAGGAAAAAACACCAAAATTAAAGTTCTCTTATAAAGAAAAACTTGAATATGAAAATATAGATAAGGAAATAGAAAAACTTGAAAAAAAATTATCCAATCTAGAAGAGGAAGTAGAAATAAATGCCTCTGACTTTATGAGACTTGAAGATCTTTTAAAGGAGAAGGATAAAGTTGAGGAAGAACTATTATTTAAAATGGAAAGACAAGAATACTTAGAAAATCTAGCACAGGAAATAGAGGAAAATAAAAAAACTTTATAGTTAGAGAATTAAAATAAAAAATAATTTTGTTCAATAGATAGCTATAAAAATAAAGAATACTAATATTTGTTCTCTAATATTTAAGCTAGCGCTCTAATTCCACGTCCTGTGGCAACAGAGCTAAGTAAACGTCCTGTTTACTTTACGCTTAAATATTAGCTCACAAATAAAGTATTCTAATTATTTTTCTAGATATCTATTTTCTCTAAAATTATTTCTTATTTTAATAACTGTAAAAACTATTTTAATAATTGTTATATAAAAAAACAACTAAGAATCTCTAATCTTATTCAAATGCCTTTTACAGCACATATCCTTATTTTTAAACCACGGGAAAATAGCATACTTTTTAAAGATAATTTCCATCAGTTGCTGTATACATTATGTTGAAATTAATATTAGTAATGTATACAATTAGACTATGATTTAGTATAAGTTTATAATTTATGGGAGAATTTATTTGCATTACATAAAGGAGTTAAAAATATGAAATTAAAAGTCTTAGTAGATAATAATACATACATTGACCAATATTATTGTGGTGAACCTGCTGTTTCATACTACATTGAAGATGAAGATACTAGTTTTCTATTTGATGTAGGGTATTCTGATTTATTTATTAGAAACTCAAATGCACTAGGGATAGATTTACAAAATATAAGTTCTATTGTTATTTCACATGGTCATGATGATCACACAAGAGGATTAAAATACTATTTTGAACAAAATTATAAAGAAAATATTTCTATCATTGCTCATCCCAATGCATTTAAAGAAAAAATGATAGGCAATTTAAAAATTTGCTCTCCTATTTTGGAGAAAGAACTAAAAGAAAAATGTAATCTAATTCTTTCTAAAGAACCTAAAAAAATTAGCAAACATATAACTTTTTTAGGAGAAATACCTGAATTAAATGACTTTGAAAATAGAAAGCCTATTGGTAAACAGATTATTGGTGAAAATTCAATTGATGATTACGTAATAGATGATACAGCTCTTGTATATAAAAGTAAAAATGGCATTTATATTATTACAGGATGTTCTCATAGTGGGATATGCAATATAATAGAATATGCAAAAAAAGTATGTAAAGATACTAGAGTATTAGGAATTATAGGAGGATTTCATTTATTTGAGGTGAATGAACAAGTTAATAAAACTATAGATTATTTAAGACAGAACAACGTAAAAGAATTATATCCTTGCCATTGTACTTCATTTTCTGTTAGAGCAGAAATACATAAAACTTTGCCCGTAAAAGAAGTTGGAGTAGGATTAGAACTGAATTGGTAATATCATGATATCAATTAAAAAAAGCAGCTGAAACAAAGGAAGAAATGGATCTTACCTCTTAATCGGAGATATAATAAAATAGAAATTGTTTATATTTTATGGAGGATAAAATGGTATGAATATAGATATACCAATAATAAAAAACAAATCTGTACAATTAATTATAATTACTTCTATTGTCCTGATGTGCTGTATCATTATGGGTATCGTGGATGCTATAATTAAACCCAGCTATGCTGTGAAATCTGCAATTAAAATCATTTTATTTTTAGGGTGTCCCTTGGTATATTCTCATCTAACCAAGCAGTTATCTTTAAAAAAATTGTTTTGTTTTAAAAAACAAAGCTTTTTTATGTCATTGTTCCTTGGCATGGGAGTTTTTATTGTTATAATGGGTACATATTTTTCCTTAAGAAATGTATTGGATTTGTCTGGAATTACAATTGCTCTGCAAAGTAATATAGGTGTTAGTAAAAATAACTTCGTGTTTGTCTCCTTATATATCTCCTTTATTAATTCGCTCCTTGAAGAATTCTTTTTTCGTGGTTTCGCTTTTTTGTCGCTGAAAAAATTTACCTCACGATCTTTGGCATACAGTATCAGTTCCATATCTTTTGCCTTATATCACATTGCAATGATGATTGGATGGTTCTCTATAGTTACCTTTGTGTTGGTAATGATGGGACTAGTAGTAGGTGGAATTATATTTAACTTTTTAAATGAGAAAAATGAAGATATATACTCCTCCTGGATGGTACATATGTTTGCTAACTTTGCAATTAATGTAATAGGATTTATTTTATTTGGAATATTTTGATTTATAACAACTGTAATTTGTAAGGTATTAACTAAATTTATTGATTTAAAGAGTTATGCTAGCTTCCCTTGGTTTAAAAAATAGGGCTATGTGGTGTAAAAGGCATTTCAACAAGATTAGAGATTCTAGCCTGTTTTTTCAAAATATATGTATGTTCCAAATTATTGTCCGAGCGTTCATTAAGTTTGATTTGGAACCATATATTTTAAGAAAAAACAAATTAGAATCTCTTATTGAAGTGAGTTGCCGATCTCGCCACATATCCCTTTTTTAAAGCACAGGTAGTATAACTTCTTTTTAAGTCGTAATTTCCTTATTTTATTCCTTTTTCTAGATACTCTTTCATTCTAGTATTCCATAAATTGTGATATTTAGGATCTTCCTTTTCAACTTGAAGTAAAAAATCATCTAATACTTTAAGTTTATTTAATCCTTTCATTAAATGTCTTGGATATATAACAGTTTTAGAATAATTATTTTTAGGGTCTATTATTCTTAGTTTGCATTTCTTATCTACATAAATATCTTTGCATCTTATATCTAATTTTTTAAATTTTAATCTTTCAAACTCTTTTATAAGTTTAATTATATTGTGAGTTAATCTTTTGTTAATTCCATTTTGTTTTATATAGTGATCCAATCTTTCTCCCCTTATGTACTCCCTTAGTATAAAATAGTCTCCATAATCATATACTTTCGGAAAATATTTGCTAGTATTAGTTTTTTGTAAAATTTCTCTTTCTTTTTTACATACCTTTTTTTCTTTAAAAATTTTGATTGCTTTTTTATCTGGTAATAGATATACTATACCGTTATGACCACTACCTAAAAACTCTCCTTTTCTAAGCATCCTTTCTGCTTTATTATTCAGTTCTATATAATATTCTTGTTTTTCCATAACTCCCTCTTATATATTAATCTCTTCATAGCTATTATATGAGCATAAAACAAAATAGTGCTTAAAGTTCCTCTTTGTCCTTTAGCACTACTGTATCATTATTTATAAATTTAAAAACTACTTTAATCTAATATTTTTAAGTTCCTTTAATATAAATAATAAGTTTAATTTTTGATTTCATAATCCTTCATTTTGTAATCTAATTTGTCTATGGTCTTTTTAAATTCATTTTTAGTAATTAAAAATTGTTCCATATCATTTAAAAATTGAAAAAGCAAAGCTCTATTTTCAAATTCTTCTCTTGTGCTTGGCAAATTCATATTTTTAAAACTTTCTCTTAAATCCTCTAAATCTAAAAGTAAATCCTCTCCTGTATTTTCTTCATGCAGAGAATCTGCTACTTTTTTTGTAAAATCTGCTATCATTTCTGTCTGCTCATAGGTCATAAAGAATTTTTGAAAGTGCTGTCTCATTTTTTTCAAAGTTTCGAATTGTTGTATTCTCATTTCCATATAAGTTGCATAATAACTTACATCTAAAAGAAAATAGTTATTTAAATTAATATATGCTCTTTTTTTTGCCTTAAAAAGTCTTTCTTCTAAATCCTTAAATATTTCATCTTCCTTAAGTGAAACAGACAGTTCTCTTAATGCTATGGACATTTGAATAAGTATTTCTTTCATCTTTTCTTCTATATATAATTGATCTTCCCTTATTTCTTTCTCTATACTTGGCATATATAAATTAAGTAATAAAGCAATTCCTGCTCCTATAAACATTAATAGAATTTCATTTAAAAATAAATTTATACTTACATATTTTTCTGCTAATATATGGGTCGCTAATACAGAGTTTACTACAATTCCTTCCTGTAAATTAAATTTAACTGCTAAAGGTATAAATACAAGTAAAAATAATCCAAAAACTATAGCATTATGACCTAACAGGGTAAACAAAATTGAGGATATAGCTAAAGCTAATATACAAGCTATCATCCTTTGGATGGCTACATTTAATGATTTTCTTTTTGTATTTTGAATACTTAAAATAGTAATTATTCCTGCAGATACTGAATACTTTAATCCTAAAGCTCCTGCAATACTCATAGCAATTGTAGCTCCAATTGCTGTTTTTAATGTCCTATATCCAATAAACTTCATATTTCATATTTACTCCTTCTATTTATTAATTAACTCTTAAATATGTGAAAATAACTATCATTTAGTTTATTATATTATAAATACCAAAATTAAAAAATAATAATTTTATTAATCAATCTTAAATTTTTTAAGCCTTCGCTATGAAACTATAACGAAGGCTTATATTAAATATTTCTTTACTATCCCTAAGAATCAGTAGATAATACAGATTTAAATTTTTCTAAATCCGTTATAGGTTCTCTACAAGCATAGTTTTGGCATATATAAACTGTGGTTTTATCTTTTATAGGAGTTTTATCTTTTAAATTTTTATTTATTTTTTCTATTTTATTACTTTTATCATTTAAGGTTATTATTGAAAAAGGTATATATCTATTATTCAATTCATTTATAAATTCATAAAAAGCTTCATCTTTTTCACTATAAGCTAATGTTATTTCCTTTACAGGTGATACATTATACATATAAGCTATTAGAGAAAACAAGTGATACATTGGTCCACTTTTTATATTTGCTGCAAAAAACTTAAATTGTTTATCCACTAGATCTTTATATTTATCTTCTCCTGTAATATAGTAAAGTAAACTCAATGCTAAAGATGCCACAGCGTTCCCTGACGGCATAGCTCCATCATAAATTTCCTTCGGTCTTACTATGAGCTTTTCACTATTCTTGCTGTATAAGTAAAATCCACCCTTTTCTTTATGCCAGAATAAATCTATCATGCTATCAGCAACTTCTATAGATTTTTTTAAATAATAAATATCAAAACTTGCTTCGTATAATTCTATAAGTGCCCATAAAAAGAAAGCATAATCATCTATAAATCCTTCATTTCCTCTTTCTTCCTCTCTAATTCTTGCATATAATGTACCCTTTTCATCCATTAAGTTTTTTATTATAAAATCTGCTGATTGTTTTGCTATGTCTATATAATTATTATTTTTAAAACTTCTACCTGCCCTACAAAAAGCTATTATCATTAAAGCATTCCATGAAGTTAATATTTTATCATCTTTATGAGGATGTATTCTTTTTTCTCTATACTCAAATAATTTTTCTCTAATTCTTTCTAATTTATCTTTATTATTATCAACATCCTTTAAGTTAGCCTGTATAAGATTAGCTATATTTTTGTTTTCAAAATTTCCTCTGGATGTTATATCATAAAGTTTACAGTAAAACGCTCCGTCCTCTTCTCCTAAAATATCTATTATTTCCTTTTTAGTCCATAGATAAAATTTTCCTTCTACTCCTTCAGAATCTGCATCCTCTGCAGAATAAAATCCTCCCTCTTCACTAGTCATAGATTTTTTTACATAGTCCAATATTTTTTCTGTTACAACTTTATATAAAGGATTCTTTGTAACCTCATAAGCTTCTGTATAAGCCATAGATAAGAGCGCATTATCATAAAGCATTTTTTCAAAGTGAGGTACAAGCCACTTATTATCTGTAGAATATCTTGAAAATCCAAAACCTATATGATCAAATATGCCACCTTTATACATACTAGTTAAGGTTTTATTTATAACATCTAGCACTTCTTCATCCTTTTTAAAATAATAGTATCTTAATAAAAATAATATATAATGAGCTGTAGGAAATTTAGGTTTTGTACCAAAGCCACCATATTTGCTATCAAAATTATCTAGTAGAGTTTGAGCGGCTTCTTCAATAATATATTCTTCAAGTTCATCTTCTCCATAATTATCTTGAAATCTTTCTATTTGTTCTAAAATTCTATTGCTAGATTCTAATATCTTATTTTTATCTTCATGCCAAAGCTTATTTATAGATTTCAAAATTTCCATAATTCCAGGTATATTATATTTTCCCCATTTTGGGAAATAAGTCCCTGCAAAAAAAGGCTTTTTATCTGGAGTTATAAGTATAGTTAAAGGCCACCCCCCACTGCCTGTATATGCTTGGCAAAAACTCATGTATATATTATCTACATCTGGTCTTTCTTCTCTATCTACCTTTATCGAAATAAAATTATTATTTAAAACTTCCGCAACTTCCTCATCCTCAAAGGACTCTCTTTCCATAACATGGCACCAATGACAGGTAGAATAGCCTATACTTAAAAATACAGGCTTCTCCTCTGCTTTGGCTTTCTCAAAAGCTTCTTCCCCCCAAGGATACCAATCTACTGGATTATGAGCATGCTGAAGTAAATAAGGGGATTTCTCATTTATTAATCTATTCGTACTTGTTAGGTTCATAAAAACACCTTCTTAAAATTTATTAATAAAATTAGTATACCCAGTAAAATTTCTTTAACTCCCCTTAAAATAAAAAAAGCAACAAAAAAGAGTAGATGAGTTACCCCTATCCTCTTATTATTTTTGTATAGTTTCTCACTATAAAAGCCTGATTACTCATAAATTACTAATATAAATTAAATCCATAGGCATTGAAATTCTTTTTAAACAAATAAGAGGGCGTCCCATAATGCATAAAATTCATTATGAGAAGGCCCTTCTCTGTTTATAGTTAAATTTTATTTATGACTATCTCAATCATAGATATAATTAAAATTCAATATATCTAGTTTGTCTTTTCCCAAAGGGTAGGAGTATTTATAGGTTCCCATCCTATTAGAGAAGTATGTGTCTGTATGCATCTGTAATTAATTCCTTCATAATTTACAATGTCTCCAGCTTTATATAAAATATTTGTTCCCCATTTTTCTACATCAGATTCAGATTTAGTCTGTACTATTATAGCTTTACTCCATTCGCTATTCCCTACTGAATTCACAGCCCTTACCTCATAGCTATGCATAGAGCCTGGTTTGAGATTAATATGTTTGTATGGATTATTCACATTATTTATTATGTTTCCATCCACCTTTAAATCATAGCTAGTTGCTCCAAGTGCTAAATTCCATGTTATATTTATTTGTGTCTTACTTATAGCTTCTCCCTTTAAACCTATTGGTATAGATGGTTTCTCAGTTACTGGTGGTTGCTTAAAATTATCAAAATATTCTCTATAACTTGTTGAAAATTCATAATTACTTTTTGCATCCCAATTAATTGACCATGTCATTAATCCTTTGAAAGCTGGATATCCATTACTATCTACAAGCTTATACTTTCCTCCATAAGGAATTCCTCTCATAAGATAGTCCAATGCCTTTTCCATTTCGCTAGGTTTAATATATCCTCCACTAGGAGCAGCTGACGGACAAGCTGGTAAACCTATTACCACCTGTTCTTGCTTTAATGGTGGAAATATATTATCTGCATTCCCTGCTACAGGAAAGCCTTGTAATAACATTTCTGCCATTGCCACCTCATAATCTGCTGTTCCCTGTGTATAATTGTTTCCATCAAGTGCTGTATTTCCTCCCGCATTATAATGTTGTACATGAATATAAGTAAGTTTGTCTCTTAATCCATGTATTATTGGTAAATAAGCTCCCCAGTTTCCTGCATAAGCCACATACCCACCTTGTACATATGCTGTTTCAGGAGCCATACTTAATATAAAATCTGAACCATAATGGTTACATATATCTCTAACAGCAGATATAAGATTTACAATTTGTGGAGTTTTAGGATTCTTAAAATCTTTATCATTATTTATTAAATTTATCCCAGATTCAAGATCAATATCTATGCCGTTAAATCCATACTTATCAATCAAAGATATCATAGAATCTATAAAATTCTTTTTTGCGTTTTCATCAGGTAATAATACTACCCCATTTTGCCCTCCAATAGAAAGAACAACTTTTTTTCCTATGCTATTAAGATATGCAATATCTTTTTTAAATTCTTGATCGGTTCCTATTTCCGGTGAAAATTTTATAGTAGCCCTATCTCCTATAGATTCTCCAAATGCTACATTTATAACATCCCACTTAGTAGATACATCTTTTAGTCTAATAATTCCAGTGCCATTGTCAAAATTATGCCAATATCCTACCAATATTTTGTCAGAAGAATTTGAGCTAGCAAATACATTAGTTATAGGCATAAACAAAAATAACATAACTAATACTAAAGAGATTGGAAATATCCTTTTAAATACTTTTTTCATTTTTCTAATCTCCTTTCATTATTAATACTTCCATACTAATACATAGGACGCTATCCATTAAATTATTCCAAATATATTATAATGATTAAATTTTTAAATAAAATTTGGCTATAAAGCAGATAAGGGACTTTTCACATTGTATTTTTATACATTGTGAGACAGCCCCTTTATTTTATATTAACAATTTTTAATGTTCATTCTTACAATCACATTTACATTTATTACAACAACGACATTTAAAACAAACTATAAAACATCTGCAAACCTTTATAGTAGCAGTTGATGTGTTATTACTTAGGTTTGGATCTGGTGTTGTTGAAGTTACTCTTGCGGTATTAGTTATATTAGTTATACATTTACATTTTGTATTTGATGATACTACCTTACCTCTTATTAGTATAGTTCTTGAAGCCCCTGCTGGTAATGTTCCTATGTCAAGACTTCCTGGCCATGGATTAAAGGTTACTCCTCCATCTATTGAAAATTCTGGTCTTATAATTTCAGGTGGAATAGTATCCGTTAAAACAACATTTTGGGCATCTGATGGTCCTGCGTTGGATACTACAATTGTATAAACTACCGTATCTCCTGGCCTTACTTGCTTTGTGATTGCTGTTTTTACAACTGAAACATCTGCTGATACACCAGCACTAACTTCTGTATTTACTGTAGATTCATTATTGTTTGGATTAGGATCTGGTGTTGATGAAGTTACAGCTGCAGTATTGGTTATAACTCCTGTAGCTGATTGTGACACTGTTCCTCTTATTAATATAGTTCTTGTTTCGCCAGCTGGTAATGTTCCTATAACATAAATTATTGGCCATGGATTAAAGGTTACTCCTCCGTCTATCGAAAATTCTGGCGCTATAATTTCAGGCGAAATTGCATCATCCAAAACAACATTTCGGGCATCTGCTGGTCCTGCATTTAATACATCAATTGTATAAGTTAATATTTCTCCCGGCGTTACCGGATTTGGGCTTCCTGTCTTTACAACTGAAATATCTGCTAAAGCACTAATTTCTGTATCTACTGTTGATGTGTTATTATCTAGATTAGGATCTGGTGTTGATGAAATTACACTTGCAGTATTAGTTATGGTTCCTGTTGCTGATGGCGATACTGTTCCTCTTATCAATATAGTCCTTGTTTCACCAGCTGGTAATGTTCCTATAACATAAATTGTTGGCCATGGATTAAAGGTTACTCCTCCATCTATTGAGAATTCTGGCCCTATAATATTAGATGAGATTTCATCATTCAAAATAACATTTTGGGCATCTGCTGGTCCTGCATTGGATACTACAATTGTATAAGTTAATATTTCTCCTGTTACTATTGGGTTTGGACTTCCTGTTTTTACAACTAAAATATCCGCTAAAGCATTAACTTCTGTAATTGTTGTAGATTCATTATTGTCTAGATTAGGATCTGGTGTTGATGAATCTATATTTGCAATATTAGTTATAGTTCCTGTAGCTGATGATGACACTGTTCCTCTTATCAATATAGTTCTTGTTTCACCACTCAGTAATGTTCCTATATCAAAGCTTCCTGTCCATGGATTAAAGGTTACTCCTTCATCTATTGAGAATTCTGCTCCTATAATATCAGGTGAAATGACATCCGTTAAAACAACATTCTGGGCATTTGATGGACCTGCATTGGATACATTAATTGTATAAACTAGCATCTCTCCTGGTATTACTGGATTTGGAGCTGCTGTTTTTGCAACTGAAACATCTGCTGATGGCACAACTTCCACATCTACTGTAGATGTGTTATTGCTTGTATTAGGATCTTCTGTTGTTGAACTTATCTCTGCAGTATTGCTTATAATCCCTATAGCTGATGGTGACACTGTTCCTCTTATTAAAATATTTCTTGTGTCACCAGCTGGCAATGTTCCTATATCAAGACTTCCTGGCCATGGACTAAATGTTACCCCTCCGTCTATTGAAAATTCTACTCCTATAATTTCAGGAGAAATAGCATCGGTTAAAACAACATTTTGGGCATCTGCTGGTCCAAAATTTGATACTCTAATGGCATAAAATACCATCTCTTCTGGAGTTACCGGATTCATCTCTACTGATTTAAAAACTCCAACATCTGCTACTTGAGTAGATCCATTAACTTCTATATCTACTGTTGATGTATTATTACTTGGATTAGGATCTGGTGTTGTTGATGTTACATCTGCAGTATTAGTTATGAAACCTGGAGCTACTGGAGCTACTGTTCCTCTTATTAAAATAGTTCTTGTTTCACCATTTAATAATGTTCCAAGATCAAGACTTCCTGTCCATGGATTAAAGGTTACTCCTCCATCTGTTGAAAATTCTGCTCCTGTTATTTCAGGTGGAATAACATCACTTAAAGTAACATTTTCAGCAAGGGATGGCCCAAAGTTTGATACATCGATTGTATAGGTCAAAGTCTCTCCTGATATTACTGGATTTGGACTTCCTGCTTTTATAACTGAAATATCTGCTAAAGCATTAACTTCTATATCTACTGTTGATGTGTTGTTATCTGGATTAGGATCTGGTGTTGTTGATGTTACCTCAGCAGTATTAGATATAATTCCTGAAGCTGATGCCGCTACTGTCCCTCTTATTAAAATAGTTCTTCTTTCACCATTTAATAATGTTCCTATATTAAAACTTCCTGGCCATGGATTAAAGGTTACCCCTCCATCTATTGAGAATTCTGGTCCTACAATTTCAGGTGGAATAGTATCCGTTAAAACAACATTTTGGGCATCTGCTGGTCCTGCATTTGATACTCTAATTGTATAAGTTAGTATCTCTCCTGGGAATGCTGGATTTAAATCTGATGTTTTTATAACTCTAATATCCGCTGTATTAATTTCTGTATCTACTGTTGACATATTATTATCCAAGTCAGGGTCAGGTGTAGATGAAATTACCCCTGCAGTATTCCTTATAGTTCCTATTGCTGATGGTGATACTGTTCCCCTTATTAAAACAGTTCTTATTTCGCCATTTAATAATGTTCCTAGATCAAGACTTCCTGGCCATGGACTAAAGGTTACTCCTCCATCTATTGAAAATTCTCCTCCTATAATTTCAGGTGAAATAGCATCCGTTAAAACAACATTTTGGGCATCTGCTGGTCCTGCATTTGTTACATCAATTGTATAGGTTAATATTTCTCCTTGATTTACTGGGTTTGGACTTGCTGTTTTTACAACTGAAATATCTGCTAATGCATTAATTTCTGTATCCACTGTTGATGTATTGTTATTTAGATCAGGATCTGGTGTTGATGAAGTTACAGCTGCAGTATTGGTTATAACTCCTGTAGCTGATGATGCTACTGTCCCTCTTATTAAAATAGTTCTTGTTTCACCTACTAATAATGTTCCTATATCATAAATTGTTGGCCATGGATTAAAGGTTACTCCTCCATCTATTGAAAATTCTGGATCTGTTATAGTAGGTGGAATTTCATCATCCAAAACAACATTTTGGGCATCCGCTGGTCCTGCATTTGATACATCAATTGTATAAGTTAATATTTCTCCTGGCATTACTGGGTTTGGACTTGCTGTTTTTACAACTGAAACATCTGCTAAAGCACCTACCTCAAGTGGAACAACATTAGACTCCTCAGTAAAACTAAGTGGTATTCCCCCTTCTACAGGTGTATAAGAATAATTTATTGTTGCTGTATTAAGGGTTGGATTAGGGGTTGGAACAATTTTAACTACAGCATCAAAAGTCACAGTAGCAGTAAAACCTCCAGGAATATCCGGTATATTGAATCCCACATTAGGATCTAAGCTTGCATCTAATACTCCATTAACTGTTACAGTTCCAGATACAAAAGATAAACCATTTGGTACAGTATCTTGAAAAAATACATTTGTAAGTGGACTACTACATGTGTTAGTTAAAGTTACTGTATAAGTTACTGTTTCCCCAACAGTTGCAATAGGAGTATTAACAGTTTTTACAGGAATAAATTTAGGAATCTCAACCTCTCTAAATGCTATATCATCTACAGCATAATCATTTCCCGTAGCAGCTGGCCCTTCACTTACGAATTGCACAGTTAGTTGTGTATTATTTTGAGAATTAATTACAGTACCTATTTCTTTCCATTGTGGAGCGTTCGTATTAACAGGAATCTCAGTTCCCAATGTTTCACTAAATAGCACATTTCCAAATTGATCCAATATTAGTACGCCAAACTCAGGATTTACAAGTCCTGTTAATTTAACTAGATTTAAAATCCAAGAACTAAATAAATAGTCTGTATTAGGTTGTACTGTAATTACATCTCTAAAGAAAATAGCTCCTGGATTAAAACCATTTACCGCCATAAACCTACCTGTTTCATTACCTGTAGTATGGTCTGCAATACGCCACCAAGTTCCTACTAAATTTGAGTGGGAATTATTCATGATATTTTGTACTGTATACTGACCATCATTAGGTGTAACTACAGCTGGATTTGGCAATACATAAGTGAAATCTGGGGTTACACCTGGATATGGTTCAACTGGAGCACCCGTATTAGCAAGAGTACCTGCAGGGAAAAAACCAAATGTTCCATCATCAGCAACATTAATAAGATTTACATTGGAAATTGATACACATGGATCTAGTATATTTTGTATAGGTGTATATATAACTGGACCATCAAGAAAGTTTTGATTTGTTAAATTTGCTCCAGATACAGTTACCAAAAGTGTATCTCGAGTTACAGAATCTAAATTAGTTGAACCTGGTGGAGGATTCGTTGCAAAGCTTATTGGAGGATTTGTTCCAACTGGAACAGATCCAACTACTGCGTTATTGAAATTTCCTGGTGTTGGAACACCTCCAGATGTTCCATAGGATTGTACAATTCTATAACTTCCATTTGGGACATTTATAAATGAATAATTTCCATTAGCATCTGTAAGAACTACAAGTCTAACATTTGTTATTGTATTCTGTAATACTACAGGCACATTAGCTATACCTGAATCTCCAGCATCAATTGAATTACTTCTATTTCTGTCGAATACAACTCTACCTGATATTGTTGCCATGTATACTCACTCCTTATAATTATTTTAAATAATAACTACTTTAATAAGTAATAGCTACTTATTTCATATTACTTTAAAACCTAATTTTTAGATGTCTCAATTGCATTAGTTACATTTCCTACTACTATAAATTCCTAATTCCTTAATTACAACATACATTAGTAGTCTAAAAAATGTGCCTAATTATATAGTATTCATTTTACTTATCTGGTGATATGTAAACTAATGGGATTTTCACTACTTAAATAAAGTTTAAATTTATCCGATGACTACCCGCTCTAATACTCCCATCTTCTTCAAAGTGGGAGTAAAGAGTGGCTATGTACCTAGATAACGATTTCTCCTAAAGGATAACGACTTCTAAGGAGTAAAACTCCTAAGAATTCTGTTAATAAGCCTTAGTGGGAGTAAAAACTCCCTCTAAAGCCAAGAACTCTGTTTATGATAAATACCGTAATAATATTTATTAACATTTTCTCATTCTCCATTTTGAAAATAAACTATTTTTTAACTTTTATCTTCTTTTAAAAGCATTACAACAACATAATCATATTATATAAATATGGATCTAATTTTAAATTAAAAATTAATTTCCTATATATTTTTTAATACCTTAAAAGGAGTTGATATAGTGGAAGCTAAGAAAAAAATAGCATTCTTTATTTTACCAGGATTGGATAACTTTATTGATGATATTATTGAATATTTATCGGAAGAGTATGATACAAAAAAAGTAATTGTAAATTATTATGATCAAATTGATGAAGAGATGAAAAAGGCTGATATTTGTTGGTTTGAATGGTGTGACCCTCTTGTAGCTTATGGAAGTAAGCTTGAAATGGCAAAAGATAAAAAAATAATATGTAGACTCCATAGTTATGAATCCTTTACTAACTATATATATCAAGTTAACTGGAGCAATGTTGATAAGATTATATTTGTAGCAGAGCATATAAAAAGATTTGTTTTGAGTAAGGTTTTTATACCTCAGAATAAGGTTTATGTTATTCCTAATGGTATCGATTTAAGTAAGCAGGAATTCAAAGAAAGAAAAAAAGGATTTAATATAGCCTATGTTGGATATATAAATTTTAAAAAAGGACCTATGTTACTTATGCATGCCTTTAAAAAAATTTTTGATACAGACAATAGATATAAACTTCATATTGCTGGAACTTTTGATGAAGAACGATATAGATTATATTTTAATCAAATGATTAAGGAATTTGGATTAGAAAAAAACATTATATTTTACGGATGGCAAAAGGATATAAATAAATGGTTAGAAGATAAAAATTATCTCATTTGTACCAGTGTATTAGAGAGCCAAGGTCTTGGGATTATGGAGGCTATGTCAAAAGGGATCAGGCCTCTTATTCATAATTTTGTAGGAGCTAAAGAAGTTTATCCTGAAAAATACGTATGGAGCTCTTTAGATGATATCGTAAATATGCTCTCTGATGAAGAATATTCCTCTATAGAATATAGAAATTTTATAGAAAAAAATTATTCAATATCGGATACAAACCATAAGATTATAAGTGAAATTATAGAAGGAAAAGACACAAAAACACAACAAAACCATAATTTAATAAATCTTAATTCTGAAATATCTTTATATAATAATAAGATTATAAATACTCAAGGGAAACTAATATACAGTCATAGCAATATAGAAAAAGAAATTACTGTAGTTACACCTATTTATAATGGAGAAATTTTTCTAGAAAATATTTTTAATAGTATAGGAAGTCAAACTATTAAAAATAAAGTGGAATGGATATTAGTAGATGATAAATCCACAGATAACAGCCTAAATAAGTGTGTATCTTTAGCAGAAAAAAATAAAGACAAAATAGGAAATATAAAAATTTACTCTTTGGATAAAAATTCCGGAGCAATATATGCTCTTAAATTTGGGTTTAATATGGCTGAAACCAATTATATAGGATGGATAAGCGTAGATGATTTATATGTAGATGCAGATAAATTAGAACAAGATCTATATCTATTAAAGAATAAAAATTATGATATTGTTTTCTCAAATAAAATGATTCTTGGAACTAATATTACACATGGAGCATTATATAATATGGATAATAATATTCTCAACTTGATGCAATCAGATAATACAATGAAAAAATTAGCATATTTATCATACAGTAATCCTATAAATGGAAGTAGCCTTATTTTTTCAAAGAAAGCATATAAAAAATGTGGAGGTTTTGATACAAGCTTAGTTAGTGTGGATGGTGATTGGGATCTACTAAGCAAAGCTATTTTATTAAATCTGAAATTTATTCACGATGATAAAACTGTTTTTAACACTTCTCATCCAAATCAAACCTCTAAAAGTACAATAAAAATGATAGTAGGTTCAAATATAACTAGACTAAGAATTTTAAATTTATTAAAAAAACATGGAAATATGAAAGACTTTTTAAAATTTATAGAAGAATTTAATTGGTTTAACGATAGCTGTTTAAATATACGTCCTATATTTAGTTATCATCTAATTAAATTAAATAAAGATACTCTTAAAGATATAGGAAATAATTTTGCATATAAAATGGAAAATACATTTTATAAAAAAGATTTACAAAATATTTTTGAAAAATCAATAGAACTAATGGATAGTGAATCCTTTAGTGAATTTTATAAAAATATTAATCTTATAAAGGGGATGTAAAGAATTGAAAGATGTTATTTTAGTTACAGGTGGATTAGGCTTTATAGGTAAAAAATTAGTTGAGAAATTAAAATTAGAATATAAGGATTACAAAATAGTTGTTTTAGATCAATATATTAGAGATTATGATGATTATATAAGATCAGACATTACCGATTTCGGTGAAATCTATACTAATGTAAAAAGAATAGATGGGAATATAAAATATATAATTCATGCTGCAAGTGAGGTTGGTAGAATAAATGGTGAAGAGCATCCTTGGAAAATGATTGACTCTGCAGTAAAAGGAACTTTGAATTTAATAAATATTGCATTAGAGTATGATGCTAAATTTGTATATTTTAGCACCTCAGAGGTTTATGGAGATATTTTTGACGATAAAGAAGTTATGGAAGATGATATGCTAAATGTAAGCCCTTTAACTTTAAATAATGTTTATGCTATAAGTAAATTATTTGGTGAAAGTTTAGTTAGACATTATGTTAAAAATTATGGATTAAAGGCAGTCGGTATAAGACCTTTTATGGTATACGGACCAGGAGTATATTCTTCAAAATATAAATCTGCCTTGGATATTTTTACATGGAAGCTTTTAAATGGCGAAGAAATTAATGTTGATAAAAATTGTGTTCGTTCTTGGTGTCATATAGATGATTTTATAGAAGGAATATTATTAATAATTAAAAAGCATAATTTTGATAGTCATGAATATCATGCATATAATATAGGAAATAACAAAGAATATAAAACTATAGAAGAAAGTGCAGAATTTATCAGAAAAGAATTATCTGCAGATCCTAGTTTAATAAAAAAGCAAACATTTAATGGCAAGTTTAAATCTCAAAGCAAATATTTTAATGCAGATAAATTGCAAAATCTGGGATTTATTCCAAAAGTAAGTATTGAAGAAGGTATAAAACAAATGATTGATTGGTATAAACAAATTAAAGAAGAGAATATAAAATGATAGCAGTTTTAGGAGCTAGTGGATTTATAGGACAAAATATTCAAAGTATCTTAAGTAAAAACTATGAAGAAGAATATAAAGATATATTAATGATATACTTTAATAAATCAAATAATATATTACAGGGATTTAATAAAATAAGTTTTGATAATTTTGTAAAAAATGAAAAACTTATGGATAAAATTGATACTTTAATAGTTACTTGTGGAAATAGCAACACGAATATTAATACAAATAATTTCTATGAATTTATAAAAAAAGACACCAATTATATATTTGAAATGAAAGATAAAATAAAATGTAATATTGTATTTCTCTCTAGTGCAGCTGTATATGACGGAAACTTTGGCTGTGTTAAAGAAAACCAAAATATATATCCTAATAGTCTATATGGGATATGTAAATATAACGCTGAAATGGCTATAAAATATATAATGAAAGATGTAAAGAATAAAAAATTGATTATATATAGACTTACCTATGGTTATGGAAGGTTTGAAAGAGATAACAGATTAATGTCCTTAATTGACAGGTGTATTAAAGAAAATAAAGTTTTAAAAGTTAATGGCTATAATAATTATTTTAATCCACTATCTGCTGAATTTATATCTAAAGTTATGATTGAGTCGGCTAAAAATATCAGTGTTTTTCCAGGGGAAGAAATTATAAATTTAACACCTTCAAAAAAAATCAAATTAAAGGAAATGTTATACATTATTACATCCAACACCAATCTAAAATATGAATTAACCGTAGAAGAGCCTATTATTAAATACTTTCCTTGTAATTATAAACTAGAATACTATTTAAAAAAATTAAAATTACCAGAAGAGGATTTTGAAAAAAATATAATAGATTATTTTTCTTAGTTATAAAAATGGGGTTTAGGCTTTAAATTTTTATTTAATAGCTTGAGCTCTATTTTTTTAAAACAATTTTATTTTTTATTGTAGCATTTACTATGAAAACTGCATAGTATGTATTGAAGCTTTTGAAGGCTTCATTTTTTATAGAGGAAGTGATTTTTATATGGCTAACAGTATAGTTTTCTCGAATTCAGCTGAGGAACTAAAAACCTCTGTTTTTGGGTATGACGGCAGTAATTATTTACCTCTTAAAGTAAATCAATATGGTGAATTAGATATTAATGTAGGAACAATAAGTAAAATAGATTCTATCACTAGCGGTACTGTAAATGTAACTCAGGTTAATTCATTGACAAATGGTACTATTACTAAAGTAAGTTCCATCACTAATGGTACTGTTGATGTTACTCAGTTGAATTCATTAACAAATGGTACTATTACTAAGGTAAGCTCTATCACTAATGGTACTGTTGATGTTACTCAACTAAGTTCATTAACAAATGGTACTATTGCTAAAGTAAGTTCCATCACTAATGGTACTGTTGACGTAACTCAATTAAGTTCACTGACAAGTGGTACTGTAAATGTAACTCAAGTTAATTCATTGACAAATGGTACTATYRCTAAAGTAAGYTCYATCACTAATGGTACTGTTGATGTTACTCAATTAAGTTCATTGACAAATGGTACTATTACTAAAGTAAGCTCTATCACTAATGGTACTGTTGACGTAACTCAATTAAGTTCATTGACRAGTGGTACTATCGCTAAAGTARRYTCTATCACTAATGGTACGGTAGATGTAACTCAATTAAATTCATTGACAAGTGGTACTATTACTAAAGTAAGTTCCATCACTAATGGTACTGTTGATGTTACTCAGTTAAGCTCATTAACTAGCGGTACTGTAAATGTAACTCAAGTTAATTCATTGACAAATGGTACTATTGATGTAACTCAATTAAGTTCATTGACAAATGGTACTATTACTAAAGTAAGTTCTATAACTAATGGTACTGTTGACGTAACTCAATTAAATTCATTGACAAACGGTACTATCGCTAAAGTAGATTCTATCACTAACGGTACTGTTGATGTTACTCAACTAAGTTCATTAACAAATGGTACTATTACTAAGGTAAGCTCTATCACTAATGGTACTGTTGATGTTACTCAGTTAAGCTCATTAACTAGCGGTACTGTAGATGTAACTCAAGTTAATTCATTGACAAATGGTACTGTTGATGTAACTCAATTAAGTTCATTGACAAGTGGTACTATTGCTAAAATAAGTTCTATAACTAATGGATCAGTAAATGTAAACATCACTGATAGATATTTTAACGAAACTTCTGAAACAGTTTCTTCTATAGCATTAGCTACGCCACAATATAGTACTGCAGTAGACACTTCAAAAATGCAGGACATTACCTGGTATGTTAAGAAAGTTGCTGGTGGAACTATGCCAGTAACAGTTAGCGTAGCAGTATGTCCGGAAGAAAATGGCACCTATGTGCTAGTTGGAGAAACAGCTACTATAGGAGCTGTTGGTAGTGCCAAAGCTTTGAGTAGCTCTTATTATATGCACTATACAAAAGTTTATTGCACAACTGCTGCAACTACAAACCAAAGTGTACAAGTCTTCTTTAATGGTAGGTATTAATAAATTAGCTGAGAAGTACCATTTGGTACTTCTTGGTTTCTTTGAAATAGAGGTGATAATATATAATGGGTCATGATATAAGTTTATGCATGATTGTTAAAAATGAAGAAGAAAATTTAGGAAGATGTCTAAAAAGTGTACAAGATTTAGTAGATGAAATAATAGTAGTAGATACTGGCTCCACAGATAAAACTGTAGAAATTGCAAAAGAATATGGTGCAAAAGTTCATTATTTTGAGTGGTGCAATGACTTTAGTGCTGCTAGAAATGAATCTTTAAAATATGCCTCAAAAAATTGGATTTTGATAATGGATGGCGATGATGAATTTTGCAGTGAAGATAAAGAAAAATTTAAAAATCTTATAAAAAAAGATTTAAATGAAGATACAATATACTTTTTTGAAACATTAAATTACTCTGGATATAGTGTAACCACTACAGATATAACCATAAACTTAAATCCACGACTATTTAAAAACAATTATGGATTTCATTATGAAGGTGAGGTTCATAACCAATTAGTTAATTATGAAAAGGATGTAAAAGGTAAAACCTATGATATAAGAATATACCACTATGGTTATTTGAATAAAAATATTGTATCTAAAGATAAAAGAAATAGAAATATTACTCTTTTAAGAGAGCAAATAAAAAAAGGTGAAGATATTAAATTTGCATATTTTAATTTAGGTAATGAATATTTTGCTTTAGATGATAAAAAATCAGCTTTAGATAATTATTATAAATCTTATAATGATTTTGATCCAAGCACTGGATATGCTTCAAGATTAATAGAAAGAATAGTCATATCAAACTATACTTTGAAAGATTATGATAAAGCTCTAGAATTCATTGGAATTGGAACAAGATATTATCCTGAGTTTACTGATCTATATTATTTAAAAGGACTTATATTAAAAGAAGAAAATAGCCCTCTTTTAGCAATAAAAGCCTTTGAAAAATGTATAGAAATTGGAGAACCACCTTCAGTTTTAAAATCCATTTATGGAGTAGGTGGATTTAGACCTAAATATGAACTATCAAAAATTTATATGAATCTAAAAGAATATGATACTGCATATAAATACTCTGTTGACACTATTAAAGCAAAGCCAGATTTTTTAGTTCCCCTTTATAATATATGTCATATACTAAAAGAAAAAAAATTAAATATAGAAGAAATTAAGAGAATTATAGAAAATTTCTTCACTGATTTTCCAAGAGAATATCCTATAATTGCAGATTTATTCTATATGGAAGGAGACTATGAAACAGCCTTAGAGTATATAAACAAAAGTGAAGAATCCGGGGTATTTTCAGAAAATTTAAAAATATTCAAAGTGAAATCTCTACTATATTCTCGTGAAATTGATGAGTGTATAAAATATATTGATACCATAGATGAAAAAAATTTATATTATTTCCAAATAATGATGTATAAATCTCTATGTTTTATTATAAAAGATAAATATGATCTAGCACTTGTTGCAATAAATCAATTTAATAAAAGTAATTTATCTGAATACAACAGGACTACTTTAAAAGTATATAAAGAAATGCTCAATTTATTTACAAACAAAAATACTAATGTTTTATCTGAGGATAAAACTATGTTAGATTTTACTCCAGCTATTCTACAAATATGCGAAGTTATGCTTATAAACAAAGAATTTAATAAATTTGAAAAAACCTTAAATTTATTAAATTTGATAAGCGACCAGTCAGTTTTACTAAATTTAGGTAAATTATATTTTAAATATGACTATAAAGAAATGGCTAAAAAAGAAATTATTAGATCAATAAAAATGTTTGAAGTTATTGACAAAGAAGGAGCAAATATATTAGAAAGTCTTCTATAATTTAACCTACTAAAAATATTTACTAAAGATTAAAAAATTGTAAAAGTAGGAGAAGATATTTTATAAAGTCTTCTATAATTGGGAGTGATAAAAATGCTTACTGAACCTACTAAAATATTTACTAAAGATGAAGAACTTATAGAAGTAACCGAAGATATTTTAAACTGGCTTGAAACCTATAGTCCACCGCCATTATCAAGTAATGTAACTCTAGTTGGAAAAAAATTTACTGAATATAGTTTAGATATTACTGCTCTAAGTAGTTATCAATATACTCCACCCTTTGAAACAATGCAACAATCTCTAGTTACTTTTTTCGTAAAAAATATCGGTTCAAATAGTGCAAAGGTTAAATTACAAATAAGTCCTAAAGAAAATGAAGCAGATTATGGATATACTGATGATAGTGTTGTCACTACAGATGTAAATCCAGGGAAAATAGTTACGTTGGTGCCTATGATTTTTTCAAGATATGTTAGAATAGCATATAAATCAGATTTAGGAACAAATTTAAAAATAATTGCTCAAATGCAAATATAAACTTCAAATCAAAAGGAACTATCTCATTTTGAGATAGTTCCTTTTGATTTGAAAGAAAACACTAATAAAATACTTTTTAATATATAATTTTATTTTTATTTCAAATATAAAACATATTTAAACCTTAATTGTTTTATATATTGTGACTGTAGCATCATCAACAGGATAACTTTCAGCATGAGTAATTAAAATTCTAGCATAAGACATATATGCAGTTGTAGTTAATATTATATTATCATCTTTTAAAAGAATATAATCACTAATATAAGGAGGTTTATTATCTATCCAATTTATATTATCAGAACTAAGCTGAATCCTTACACTAATAGCTCCAAGCCCATGATTTTCTATTGCAAAAGTACCTATACTAGGACCAAGAGGAATAGATGAAGAATTAACAAAATCATCTGTTGATAATAGTTCAATCGTTTCAGCAGGGTACTCACTCAATCCTTCATTATATCCGTAGTATATTTCTAGATTAGGAAATTTAGTATCATCACTATCAAATGTGCTAGAAAAACCGACAAAGCTAGCCTGAGTTTCTAACCCTTTCATTAACATTCCATAATTAAGTGTAGGTGAATTGTACCACTTTATTAACAGATTCTTTATATCGACTTCAACAAATTGATTAATCTCTGCATTTATATTTAATGTTGCATAAGGGTTGTTCTCAAATGATGGTTGATTTGAGTAAGTGACAGTATTTTTATCAAAGGGCTGGAGTAAATTGTGGATTGTTATCGGTTTTGTAATATTATTAACAATGTTTATTTTGACATAAAGCCTTAATATAGCTTTATCAATAAATATATTAGATGGAAGACCTGAAATATCAAAGTACATTAGTGTTCTGTAAATATTATCTTGAGTATAGTATCTACCACAACCTAGCAGAGGTTCACCATTAAAATTAGTATTGGGATAAAGCTTTGCAACATACAAATCAGCTTGGGGAATTTTTCTTACATTTCCTACAAAGTCCATAAAATCCACTCCTTTATTGTAGTTAACAACTTGTAAATTTCATATAAAATTTTTCCCCTATAAATCATAATATGCTTATAATTTATGATTTGTGATTAAAGTAAATTCATTAAAATTTACTTTTCATTATTACCAAAACAATAGCTCTTTGCCCTGCATCATTGCTCAAATCAGCTGGATCTATTTTAGTATTTTCACTCATATATTTAAAATATCTTTCTTTTACTACTTTATTTATTGTTTCAAATACTATCTTTCCTCCCTTTGAAACTTCTCAACCTATTATGATCATTTCTGGATCAAAAGAAGTAATTATATTAGCAACACATATTCCAAGATAATTCAAAGCTTTATTAAGTACACTTTTAGCTACAATATCTCCCTTTTTTGCTTCCTTAAATACTTCATAAGCAGTTACTTTTTCATAATTAAATAATGAAGTTTTTCCCCTTTTCTTACTTGTCCACTTGCTAATTTAGCTATGGCAGTACCTGAAGCCAATGCCTCTACACATCCATAATTCCCACAGTTACATCTTGGGTAATCTTTTTCTAAAGTCATATGCCCTATTTCTAATGCATTGAAAGTACTACCCTATATATTCTGTCATTTAATATGGCTCCCCCTCCTATACCTGTTGAAACTGTTATAAACACCATATTATTTGTCCCTTTCCTACTCCAAAGATTTATGCTCCATCAAAATTATTTCCTTTCTATTTATACTATCTTCCTATTTTACCATTATAAAAATATCATAAATATCTTTGTATATCAAATAATGCTAATCCTAAAAAACTAAATAAAAATTTATTCTTTTGTATTCCTACCTTATCTCCTTTTAACTTCTATTTTCCCTATTGTATCATCCTATTGTACATTATCATAATATGTATGGATAACTTAAATATATCAGTTATTAATTACTTTACGGAGGTCACTATTTATGAATGTTTTTCGTTATGATGATATTCCCCCACTATATTGGAATAAAAATAATCGTATAGGAAAAGTAAGAATTACAACTGAAGCTACACCCTTAAGAGTTGAGGATAAAAATCTACCTGGAAGAAGACAATTGTGGGTTATTAATGATGCAGCTACTTATATTTACCACTCTACAGATCCAAACTTTACACTTGAAAGTGGAAAATATGTTTTTAATGTTCCTGCAGAAGTTATTGTGTATGATCTTAATCCAGATGAAGATTTAACTATTTATGCTAAAACTAAAGAATATCCTGTAACAATTAGAGTATTTGAGGTGGTTTGATATGGCAATCTCCAGTTATCAATTTAGAAATCAACCCTATTGGCTAGGATTCGTTTTTGCTGGTCAGGCATTTACTATCTCATCTAGAAAGATAGTTTTACCAGGTAAAAGTCTTAATATACAAATATCCACAGGGAAAAATACTATTACACACATAAAAGATCAAAGAATTATAAGCCAAGGAGAACAATTAGGCATTAAACTAATTAAAAGTCCTAAATTTACTCCTGGGACTAAAAAAATTCCTGTAATAAACCTAGATGATAGATCCAAAATAAAAGCAGATACATCCTTTTATTACGATGCTTATAACATACAAGATGGTATAATATTAGAACAAAATCTTATACCAAGATTTTCATTTAGCCAGGGTGGAACCCCCATAGAATCTGCATCTTTCGAAAGAATATTACAATATGATACTAATTATATATTACAAATAAAAAATGAAGGTTTTTGTTCCACTAACGTTATGCTAAATATGGTATTTTATGAATCAGGTAATTAGTCCTGTATATAAAGAAGCTGTCTCAAAATATATTTAGTTTTAATATATCAAATATAAAAGTTTATAAGTGTATTTTTTATATTTGTGGTTTTAAAACTAAATATATTTTATTCCATGACTAACAATTCTAATCCCCCCTATCCTATAAGAGCTAGATAAACATTGTAAACTCCCTATATCTGTTAAATTAAAATTAGCATATAGTAAAATATGTGAATTAGGTTTCATTTTATAATACTTTGAAATAACTACTAGTATACTTATAAAATCTATTCAATACATTTTAAAGACTTGTTGCTACAAACTAATGAAATTAATTCCATATTCTACGATATAATAAGTGTAAAAACCATACAAAACTTGAAAAATTCTATTAAAGGAGGCATATTTATGAATATATCTTTTTCACCCAAACATCAGATGGGTTCAATAAATTTAAATTATCCATCTAATGCTAAAACTTTTGTTAACAACAAGAAATCTCAAAAACAGAACCTTATTAATAAAGGTAATAAGGGCACATCCTTTACAGGAAATTCCCGAAAAAATGATATATTAAAAAATCTAATGGAACAAAAATCAAATTTGATGGAAAGTAAAAATTCTATTATGGAAAGAGGATTGAAAAATGGTAACGATCCTTTAACTATAAAAGAAAAGCTTCAAAGTATTGATAAACAGATTAAAGAGATTGATAAACAAATAAATGATCTTCAATTAGAAGAACAACGTAATTCAATGGGCATTGAAAGTAAAGATAAAGACAAAAATAAGAAAAATCCAAACTCTAAGAAGACATCAAATACATATTCAGAAAAGAATATGAAAACAGATGAATCTATGGACAATCTTTTAAATCTTTCTACCAATCTATCACAAGCTAAATCATTATCTTTTCAAAAAACTTTAATGTCAGGTACAGCAAGGGTTTTAGATTGCGAAATAAAAACAGATGAAAAAAGAGGACTAGACCCTGTTAATAAGAAAAAGCAACTTGATAAAATAAAAAATGGTCTTGAAAATATTAATAAAGAACTAGGTAACAACTTAAAAAATATAAACAATAATAATACAGAAAATAACACTTCTAATAATATAGTTGATAATAATAAACAAAGTAAAGATGCAAATTCTAGTTCAGCCTCTGAAAATTCAAATGAACTATTTATAAAGCAACAACAAATTGCACAAAATATTAAGCATTATGAGGACAATCTTCCTGATAAAGCTAGAGATAATAAATCTAAAGATAATAAAGAACAAATTAATATAATTGCTTAAAACTCATTTTATTACCATCTAGTTTTAGCCTATAAACAGATTTCTAAGGGGCTGTCGCACTAAGAATAAATCCTACAATATATTGTGTTAACTTTAAATTTGCAAAACAATATATTGTATGTAAATTTTTTAATGCGACAGCCCCTTATTAACAGACTTCTTAGAAGTTTTACTTCTTAGAAGTCGTTATCCTTTAGGGGAAATCCTTATCCAGAGACGTAACCGCTCTTTACTCTCACTTTGAATAAAATGGGAGTATTAGAGCGAGTAGTCATCGGATAAAAATTTTATTTATAGACTTAATTAGATGGTATACTTATTTTGGAGGTGATTCAATGCTAAAGTTAGCTATTTGTGATGATGAAAAAGGCCAAAGAGAAGAAATAGTAGGTATTATTGTTGAAGCTTTACATTTAAAAAATAAACAGTATAAAATATTTCAATTTGATAATGGAGAAGATTTAATATCCTCAACGGATGACTTTGATATATATTTTTTAGATATAAAAATGGATAAATTAACAGGCTTAGAAGTTGCAAGAAAAATTAGACTTATAAATGAAGAAGCAGTTATTGTATTTATAACAGGACTTAAAGATTATGTTTTTGACGCATTTGATGTAAAAGCTTTTCACTATATTTTAAAACCCATTAATGAAAGTAAACTTAAAGATGTTTTATATTCAGCTTTACTGCAGTTTGATAAAAAAGATACGTTTATTATTGCTAAAACAATTAGCAAAGCTACTAAAATTTTTCTTAAAGATATAATGTACATAGAATCACAACATAGGAAACTAAAAATCCATACTAAAAATAATATTATTGAATATTATCATAAAATATCTGATATTGAAAAAGAACTTTATGGATGTAATTTTTTTAGATGTCATAAAAGTTATATTGTAAATTTAAAGTATGTTGAAAGCTATGATAATGTATTTATAACCCTAATAAACTCAGAAAAAATATATGTTTCAAAATATAGATTAGATGATTTTTCAAAAGCCTTTATGTATTATTTAAAAAATGAGGTTCAGTAATTATGGAAAAACAACAAATATTAGAGATTTCTCGATTTTTATCAGGATATTTAACAATGCTTTTTCTATATGCAATCAAATACTATTTCTATAAAAATTTTTTAGGATTTAAAAGTAAAGTTTGGCATTTTACTTTATGTGCATTATTAGTAACAGTTATTGATTTTTATATGATGAAATCAATGTCCCTACTATGGAGTATAATTATAAATAATATAATTTGGCTACTAATTATATGTTTTTTATGTAATGGTAATTTCTTAATGAAATTTTATGCTGTTATTCTTGAAGAAGCAGCATTACTACTTATTAATCTGACTTTTTTAACCTTTGATTTTACAATTTTGCCTACTATCCATAACATTAATGTATCTTTTAATAAACATATAATTATTAGTTTTATGACCAACATTATTAATGATCTTATACGTTATACTATATTATTTGTATTTTTAAAAAACATTTGTAAATTTCTAAATTTAAAAGAAAAATCAATAAAATTATATGAAAACTTATTTTTGCTCATTCCTTGTTTATCAATTTATAGTTTAGGACTTATTTTTTATATCATTCAACCTATTAATATTGATAATAAAAGATACTATTTACCTTATATTTTTCCTAGAATTTATTATACCCTCCCCTTTATAACTTTTGCTTTGTTAATATCATTATTAATTATGGCCTATACCTTTAAAAAAATGCTTGAAGGCCAATTAGAAGAGAAAAAAAGCATTCTTATGGAACAACAATTTAAGCTACAGCTTACCCATAGCAACAACATAGAAATGCTTTATAAAGGGATAAGAGGCCTAATCCACGATATGAATAACCATGTTTCTTGTTTAAAAAATTTAGCTGCTACTAATAACATTGAAGATATAAAAAAGTATCTTATAAATATTAATGAAACTATAAGTAAACTTGATTTTAAAATAAAAACAGGTAATTCTATATCTGATGCAGTTATAAATGAAAAGTATAACATTGCTAAGGCTAATGAAATAGAGTTTATATGTGATTTCCTATTACCTACAAAAACCTTATTAGAGCCTGTAGATTTATGTGTTATTTTAAGTAATGCATTGGACAATGCCCTTGAAGCTTGTATGAGAATTACAGATAGTAATATTCTAAAAAAAATATGTATAAAATCTTACATAAAAAATATATATCTAATAATTGAAGTTTCTAACAGTGCTACAGATAAGATTCAGTATGCTGAAAATAAAATTATCAGTACAAAAACTGATAAAACTAATCATGGTATAGGGATTTCTAACATAAAAACTGTTGCAAAAAAATATAATGGCATAGTTGATATACTAGAAGAAAAACATAAATTTATTATTAATATTATGCTTAAAATAAAATAATAATAACATATAATGGCTTATATAAAATTCATATATATATATTCCTTAAAAATCATATAATAATTATCTCTTTTATATAAAAAGCTACATAAAAAATAAAAGTCTATTAAAAGACTAAAATTAATGTTTGTCTTTCAATGGACTTTTAATTTATAACACTATTCCATTTTATATACTTATAAAATTTCAAAATAAATTTATTTTACTCTTCAGATACCTGTTGAAGTTTCCACAAACGAGCATAAAGTCCCTTTAGCTTAATTAGTTCTTCATGTTTCCCCTTCTCTACTACCTTACCATCATCTAATACAATAATATTATCTGCAGAGTGTATAGTCTTTAATTTATGAGCAATAACAATTACAGTTCTTCCTTTAATTAATTGATTTATAGCCTTTTGTACATCCATTTCATTTTCCGGATCTAAAGATGCAGTGGCTTCATCTAACAATACTACCGGGGCATCTTTAAGCATGGCTCTTGCAATAGAAACACGTTGCTTTTCACCACCGGATAAAGTACAGCCACCCTCTCCAACTGGGGTATCATATCCCTGTGGCAATTTCATAATGAAATCATGACAACAAGCTTTTTTTGCAGCCTCTTCTACTTCTTTTTGAGTTGCATCCTCTCGCCCAAAACGGATATTATTTCCTATGGTATCCTGAAACAAATATACATCCTGAAAGACCATGGAAATCCTTTTAAGTAAACTTTCTGGATTCATACCTTTCATATCTTCTCTACCTAAAAGTACTTTTCCCTGTTGTGGATCATAGAATCTAGCAACCAATTTTAGCACCGTACTTTTTCCACTACCAGAGGGTCCTACTAAAGCTGTTAATGTACCCTCTTTCATCTTAATTGATACATCCTTTAGTACCCTTACATTATCATAGCTAAAATCAACATGTTGTAACTCTATATCATTGGAATATGGTGGATTCTTTTCTCCTGACATAACAGGCTCTTCCATAAATTTTATAATTCTTTCACCAGCTTGAGCATCATAGCGAAGCTCCGCTAAATTTACAATAGCTTCAGAAAGAGGTTCAAATATTCTTGTACCTATAACTAAAAAAGTTGCTAGTGTCATAATAGTTAGAGTACCACCCATTAAAAGATAACTACCTACATAAACCATCGCTGTAAGTCCTGCCCTAAGTAAAGGGGTTACTGTTAACACAATAGATTGTAAAAGCCCCTCCATTTTGATACTTTTCTTCATTAAGTTGTAAAAAGAACCCTCTAGATGATGAAAATGTTCTCCTGTCATGTTACAGGACTTAATGACACGAATACCTGTTAAATACTCCTGTAGACGATTAGATGCATCTATCTTTGCCTCTGTTAATTCTCTACCCAATACCTTCTGCAATTTGGAAGTACCTATGATAATAAGCAATGCTACTGGCATTGCAGCAAACATAGAAAGGGACATACGCCAATCCATAAAAGCAAGTCCTATAAAAGCTAATACTGGTGTCACTAAAGCGCCCATTAATTTTGGAACAACATGACTCATACCATTCTCTACCATGGCAAAATCACCCATCATCATGTTTCCAAGCATTCCAGCATCCTTACAAAATAGATATCCTAGTGGTAACTTCCTCATATGCTCTGCAAGATTTGCTCTCCCCTCAGCAGCTGTCATGTATGCATCCCTATAAGCATGTCTATAAGCAGGGATTTCTGCTAAAAACATAATTACCATGGATAAAATAAGGCCTACTACAACTATCCATAACTTTCCTATATCAAGAGGTACTCCTGGTGTTACAAAGGGTTGAAAAATTATTTGAATAGCTCCTATTGCAAAGCCGAAAGGCAACATACCTATGACATTCGCTAAAATTGTATAAATAACAGGTTTTACTAGTTTTTCTGGATGTCCTGCTGTAATATTTCGGAAAATTTTCATGCTAAATCCCCTCCTTTGTTCATACCCCACTTAGACGCCACTGTATATGAATTCCAAAGCTTTCTATATAATCCATCTTTATTTACAAGAGCATCATGAGTACCCGCCTCTACAATAGTTCCATCTTTCATAACTACTATATTTTCAGCATCTTTAATAGTTGTTAACCTATGTGCAATCATGATAACAGTTTTATTTTTCATAAGCTCCCTTAGAGCTAGCTGCATGTGATGCTCATTTTCTGGATCTGAAAAAGCAGTAGCCTCATCTAAAACTAGTATAGGAGAATTTTTCAAAATTGCTCTTGCCACACATACTCTTTGTTCTTCACCACCTGAAAGATGAGTTCCTCCTTCACCAACAATAGTGCCATAACCTTTTTCAAGTCCTGTAATAAACTCATGACACTGAGCAGCTTTTGCAGCCTTAAATATTTCTTCCTTTGTAGCATCTGGTCTGCCTACACGGATATTTTCATATAAGCTATCATGAAATAAAAATGTATCTTGAAAAACAAAGGAAACTAAATCCATCAAGTTCTCTGTAGAAATTTCTTTAATATCTATTCCACCGATTCTAATATGACCTTTTTGAATATCCCAAAAACGTGGAATAAGATTAGCCACTGTAGATTTTCCAGAACCTGAAGGTCCTACAAGTGCTGTACATGAACCTTTTTTCGCCTTAAAACTTACTTTTGATAATGCTTCTTTCCTAGTGGATGTGTCCTCAGACTCATAAGAAAAGGACACATTATCAAACTCAATATCATAAGAGGAAGGTATCCTAGGATTCTTTGCCTCACAAATAGTTTTCTCAGCAAAGATCTTATCAATACGCTGAACTCCCTCAGAAATATCTCCTAATGAAGATGCAAAAGTCATAAAGCGCAACATAGGTGATGCAACTCCTGGTGCTAAAATAATAAAAAATAAAAGAGTTTGTGCAAAGGAAAGATCTCCTGATCTTCCTCCCATTAAAAAGATACCCACTGGCAATATAAATGTTAGAGTTGAATTTAATAATACCTTTGAACTTATATAAGTATTTTGATACTGATCTGTATATTTTACACAATAATCCCTATAAGATATCATATCATCATAAAATTTACGAAAAGAATATACGTTTCTACCAAATATCTTTACAGCAGGCACTCCCTTTACATATTGAATAGTTGATGAGTTGATTCTCTCTAAGGCATTATAGTATTTTTTTGCACTTTCCTCTGCTGCCTTACCACTTCTTTTTTTCATCTGTATTAAGAAGCCTAAAACAAGTGGTATCATAGCTGCTAATGTAAGCCATGGATTTAAAGTTAGCATCATAATTATTGTAATAATCATTGTTACAAATACATTTACCATATCCGGTAACTGGTGAGCAACAAAGGCTTCAATCTTTTCTACGTTTTGTTCAAAGGTTTTCTTTACTATCCCCGTTGATGTATTACTTAAATAGCCTAGAGGTAATTTACCAATATGCTCTGACATACGAACCCTTAAGCTATATAATATCCTGTATGCTGCTGTATGAGACATTAACCCAGATATATACATGAAAACAATTCCCCCAACCAATCCTACAAGAGCAATGGTTCCCCAATGCAGCATTTGTGTAGAATCAATATTTCTAGGATTGGAAGCATTTTTTAAAAGTTCCGCCATTATAAAATAAACCGCTATATATGGTAATAGCATTAAAATTGCACTGATAGCTGAAAATATGGATGAGACAATAAGTAGCCCTTGTTTTTCTCCAGCTATTTCCAAAAGCCTTGGAATGCCTTTCTTTTTCTTCTCCATTTGCAATTCCTCTTTTCTATAAATTAATTATTCACTTATACCGTTACTATCTACCCTAATACTCCTATCTTATAAAAAGTTAGATATATTAGAATTCTTCAGCTTAAGTCTCTTAGAATTCTTATACTGTGTATAAAATCTGCTAAGTCTTTAGATAAGGATTTCTAATCCTAAATTTGAATTAAAACTTCCTCCAAAACTAATGATTTTCTTTATGAAATAATTTATAAAAAGTAAAACCCCTATAATTGATTCCCATTATCAATTATAGGGGTTTATTTATCTCATCTCTACTCAAATCAGGATTATGTTAGCTCAAATTAGGATTTTTACAAAAAAATACTGCAATACAATAGCATGTATGCAGTAAAAATTAATAATTTATTTTGAAATATCTTTTACATATTCACTAGGATTTGCCCCATATTTTTTTCTGAAAGCTGCTGCAAAATGACTCATGTTACCATATCCAACAAGATTAGCTACATCACTAACACGGAATTTTTTCTCCTCTAAAAAAAGTTTAGCAAGCTCCAATCTTTTATCTAAAAGATAAGTGTACACGGGCATTCCGAACAATTCCTTAAATCCTTTTTTTAGTTTAAATTCATTAAGACAAACTTCCTTTGAAAGATAACTTAATGTTATTTTCTGAGTAATGCTTTTATCTAGTATGTCCTTTGCTTTATAAATACTTTTAACATCATCTTTAGATAAACTTATACTCTTTGAAATTCCTTTACTCTGATACATAACCTCATTTAAATATACAGCTACAAGTTCCATAAGCTTGCCTTCCATATATAAATATCTTAAGGATTCTTCATAAGGACATTTTAACATCTGATGTAAAATTGCATTGATAGAAGGTGTTATTTTTAAATTATCACACCATACTCTTTCTGAAAAATAATTATAAAAACCAGAATCTTTACAAATTTTATCAATATTATCTTTCATTTTCTTCAAAGGCATTTTAATTTCAATCAATTTAACATCACACTTCGCAGGATAAATGCATCTTTTCACAGTTTCCTCACTAGTACCCATATAGCTTTCACCGGACAGCATCTCAAATCTTTTACCGGTTTGGGGTAACTCCCACTGTAGATCATCACCAAGACAAAAGAGCATATCTATGTGAGGCACTCCCGAAGTACCATTAAGTTCCACTTGTTTTAGCAAATTCATATCAAATTCCATAATACGAGCATTTTCACAACTTAATAATTGTTTTAAATGTCCACTTCCTAGCTCTTGGGGAATTTGGTAACTATATTGTCCACAGCCTTTATTGTAAATTTTATTAAAGCCATCACAAATGCAACAATCATTAGCTTTTGAACTTTTTATTTCATATTGTTTAACTGTACACAATTCCATCCCCATTACTCCCTTCTCAACTGCTATATCTAAATTTCTTTACTAGATAAAATATTAAAATAAAATTTTCTACTAATATTTTATCCAAGCAACTATGATACTGAAATTTATTTTCAATTATAGATCCATAATGGTTATTTGTCAATCTCTAGTTTATATAAAATACTTCTAATATATTACACTTATATCTATAAGCTTTCACTACTTGATAGACTCTTTTATTTCCTTTAACATTTCAGTAGTAGATACTATACCACCTGATGATATATACCAAAGTTCTGGATTTAATGAAATAATCTTGTTATTTCTATATGCCTTTGTAGTTTTTATTAGATCATTTTCTAATATTTTATTCACTGACTTATGTCCCCCTTGAACAACAGCCCCTCTATCCACAACAAAGATATAATCTGGATTTTTTTCTACAACATATTCAAAGGATATCTTTTGACCATGAACTGCTGTGTCTATATGTTCATCTGAAAGTGGAAATCCAAGTTCTTCATGTATAATCCCAAATCTTGATCCTTTTCCATAAGCACTTAATGCTCCATCATTAGCTAAAATCACTAAAGCCTTTTTCCCACTTTCACTAGCCTTCTTGTTTATATCTTTTACTGAATCATCAAGTTTCTTAATTTCATCTTTTACAAAATCTTCTTTATCAAATACTTTCCCTAATTTTTCTAAATTACTTTTAACTGACTCCATATATTTCCCATTCTCTGTATTAAGCTGTATTGTAGGAGCTATTTTATTAAGTTCTTCATATACCTTAGACTGTCTTGCTGATATAAATATTACATCTGGCTTAATCTCATTTAACTTTTCAAAATTAGGTTCAAATAAAGTACCTACATCTACATACTTATCATCTTTATATTTTGATAAGTAGCTTGGTATATTTGACTTTGGAAGTCCTTTTATTTCTATTCCCATTTTATCCAAAGAATCTAAAGTACCATAATCAAAAACTACTACCTTTTTAGGATTCTTTTTTAAAGTTGCCTCTCCAAGCTTATGAGTGATCTTGATATCTACACTACTTGCTTCCTGTTTTTTATTTTCCTTAGGTTTAAAAAACAAAGCTCCACCCACAATAAATACTATTAAAATTCCTACTATTGTCCATACTTTTTTATTCATTTAATTCACCTCAATAATTTATTTTAATTATTAATTCTAACTAATTAAGATAATATAATATATAGATAGCTAAATTAGAAATATATACAAATTCTTTGGTCCTCTATATCTTTTATATTAAAATCCATTTCATATATATTACTTAAAATATTTTTATCTATAATATCATGAGTATTGCCTTCACTTGCTACAACTCCATTTTTTAGAGCAACTATATAATCTGAATAGCAAGAGGCAAAGTTAATATCATGTATGACTAAAATAACTGTTTTATTTCGCTCCTTAACCAACCTCCTTAAAATTTTCATAATCTGCACTGAATGTTTCATATCTAAATTGTTTAAAGGCTCATCTAAAAGTATATATTCTGTGTTTTGAGCAACTATCATAGCTATATAAGCTCTTTGCCTTTGACCTCCACTTAGCTCATCTAAATATTTATTTTCTATATCCTTAAGTTCTAAATAGGCTATAGCATCATTAACATATTTTAAGTCCTCTGATGAAAGATTACCATTACAATAAGGAAACCTTCCAAAACTCACTAATTCTTTAATCGTTAACCTTATATTTGTATGATTGGATTGCTTTAATATAGATATTTTCTTTGCTAAGCTTTTATTATCCCATTTAGAAACTTCTGTCCCATCTATAAACACCTGTCCTACATCTTTAGTGATAAGACGGCTTATTATAGAAAGCAAAGTGCTCTTTCCTGCTCCATTAGGACCAATAAAAGAAGTTATTTTTCCTTTTTCTATATTTAAAGACACGTCATCTATAACTTTCTTATGTCCATATCTTTTTGTTACATTTTTTATTTCTATCATAGTTTACTCTCCTTTAACAGTAAATACATGAAATAGATTCCTCCAATGAAGTTTATTATTACGCTTAAGGTTGTACCAAAATTTAAAAATCTTTCAACAATAAATTGTCCTCCGACTAAAGCTATAATACTTATAAATACAGAACCTATAATTAAATACTTATGCTTATAGGTATTTATAAACTCATAGGTAAGATTTACAGAAAGTAACCCTAAAAAAGTTATAGGCCCTACTAATGCTGTAGATATAGATACTAATATTGAAACAACTATAAGCATTTTTTTAACAACTTTATCGTAGGAAACACCTAAATTTATTGCCTGCTCCCTTCCTAAAAGCATTACATCTAAAACTTTCACATAATCATATATATAGGCTATAACGAGTAAAATTACTATAATACATATAAGGATAACATCAGTATTTACCTTATTAAAACTTGCAAACATCTTATCTTGAATTACTAAAAATGCATTAGGATCAATTATTGTCTGCATAAAAGCTGCTAAACTTTGAAATAGTGTTCCAAATATTAATCCTGTTAAAAGTAAAAAGAAAATATTTTTATCCTCTCTTTTAAATAAAAATTTGTATAAAATCATTGAAAACACCACCATAAGGCTGACGGATATAAGGAAATTAAAATTGCTACTCATAACAACCATACTATTAGCTCCAAAGATAAATACTACAAAAGTTTGTATAAACATATATAAGGAATCTAATCCTAATACACTAGGAGTTAATATTCTGTTGTTAGTTATAGTTTGAAATATCATTGAAGAAAAAGCTATGGAACCTGCAGTTAAAGATATAGCTAATACCTTTAGAAATCTCCTTGGCAGAACATAATCATAATTGCCTTTACTTATTCCTGTAAATATGAATAATACTATAAGAGCTATAGAAAAAACACCTAATAAAACTACTCGTCTTCTACACTTCATTGCCATTCCTCCTAAACAAGAGATAAAGGAATACTGTACTTCCTATAACCCCAACTACAAGTCCTATAGATATTTCATAAGGATAAATAATTAATCTACCTAGTATGTCACAGCCTAAGAGAAATACTGCTCCAAGCAATGCTGTACTATAAAGACTATTTTTTAAATTATCTCCTTTATAAAGAGTAACTATATTAGGTACTATAAGACCTAAAAATGGTATTTTTCCTACAGTAATAACTACCAGTGAAGATATTAATGCTACTATTACAAGTCCTATATTTATGATTCTGTTATAATTAACACCTAAATTCTTAGAGAAATCCTCTCCCATACCTGCTACTGTAAATTTATTAGCATAAATAAAAGCTATGACTACAATAGGTAGACTCAGATATATAAGCTCATAATTTCCTTTAATAATTAAAGAAAAATCTCCTTGAAGCCAAGAGGCTATACTTTGAATAAGATTATATTTATATGCAAAAAACGTAGTTATTGAATCTATTATATTCCCAAGCATTATACCTACAAGTGGTATAAATATAGAATTTTTAACTTTTATTTTCTTTAAAATTTTCATAAATAAGAATGTGCCTAATAAAGAAAATATAAAAGAAACTATCATTTTTTCAGTGAGAGTTGCGGAAGGAAATATCATTAAAGCAACTAAAATCCCAAGTTTTGCACTATCTACAGTTGAAGCTGTATCTGGTGATACAAATTTATTCCGACTTATTTGTTGCATAATAAGTCCTGCTATACTCATACTCCCTCCTACTACAATAATACTTATAAGTCTTGGAATTCTACTGATTAATAATACCTTAAGCTTTACATCATCTGAATTAAATATATCTACAAAGCTAATATCTTTTACTCCAATAAATATTGAACAAATAGATAAAATAATTAATGCCAAAATTAAATATCTCTTTTTCATTCTTCATCTCCTTTAGGAACATTCAAAAAACATCTTATGGTATAATTTTGCATTTTAACCTGCCTTATATGTAAACAACATTATATTTGACACCTCCAATACTCATTGATATAATCATTCACATATATAATTGTTTTTGATATTCATTATCAACAACATTGTACAACCTTATTTATTTTTTAACTTTAATTATATTTAGATTTTTATAACTATATTTAGATAATTTTAAAGGAGTGAGATATACTTGTCTGATGCAAATAAACATATATGTTCTATTGCTGAAAAGTTCTTTTTATGTACTAATATCCCAATAAAATCTTTTAGTTACAAAGGTGACTTAATAGATTCCAGAGGATATAATTACATGTTTCAAGATTTATTTGATGATAATAACATCTATGAAAAATTAGATAAGGATTCTATGACTAAAAATGGGTATTGCACTATAAGTACTAATGATTTGAATAAAGTTAATTTTACAGCTTTTTATATTTGCCCTAAAACTGTTCATAAAGGTGTATATATCATAGGACCATATTCTTCATCTAAAGGAAATAACAATGGTGTACCCTATAAGCCTCTTTGCTGTATTCCTCATTTGATTTCTCTTTTAAGAAATATAGCTCTAGATAGTAGATACATTAAAGAAAAAGTTCTTACACGTAAAATGCCAAATAGTCTCCATATTAGAAAGGCTATGGATCTTTTAGATGCGAATTATAGTGATGATATATCTTTAGATGATATATCTCGACATTTAAAAATAAATAAATCTTATTTTTGTTCTATATTAAAAAAAGAAACGGGGAAAACTTTTTCCCAGCTTGTAAATGAAATTAGAATAGAAAAAAGTAAAGAGCTTTTAACAAAAAATAATTTATCTATATTAGAAATTGCTCTTTCTGTTGGATTTAATAATCAAAATTATTTTAGTTCAACCTTTAAAAAATTTAATAATAAAACTCCTATTGAATTTAGAAATGAAAACCTCATACTACAATAAAATATTGATTACATTTAAACAATACTTCCTCCTGTAAGATGAGAGTCAATAAGACACAAAAACAATAGTGCAACACTTTGTTGCACTATTAAAGATAGAGCCTTTATAAAATTATAGGACAAAATAATAAAAATATTTTTACAATAAACTTGAATCTAAAGAGTAGTTATTATCTCTATAATAAACTTGGTTCCAACTCCAAGCTCACTTTCTACTCTAATATGCCCACCATGAGCTTCTACTAAAGTTTTTGTTATGGTAAGACCAAGACCTGTACCTCCTGTAGTTTTATTCCTTGATACATCACTTCTATAAAATCTTTCAAATATATGAGGTAAATCCTCCTTTGGAATTCCCTCTCCATTATCTTCAACCTTTATAAATATTTTATCTTCTCCCTTTGATAATGAAACCTTCACTAATCCATCTTCATTTAAATATTTATGTGAATTAGATAAAAGATTATGCATAATTTGCTTTAATTTATCCTTATCTATAAAACCATATACATCCTTCTCCAGTTTAGTAACTATTTTAAAGCCGCTTTTTTCATATAAAGGATTAAATGTTTCCACAACCTTTTCTATTTCCTTTGTAATATTTAAGTTAGTTTTATTTACAACTGTTTCGGCTTTTTCTAATTTAGAAATATTTCTTAAATTATTCACAAGATTTGTTAATCGCTCTAATTCCTCATAAAAAACTTGCAATCTTTCCTCTGTAGGCTCCCATATACCATCTATTATTGCCTCAACATGAGTTTTTAAAGTTGTAATTGGAGTTCTTATTTCATGAGCCATATCTGAAGTCAATCTTTTACGAAGAGCCTCCTGTTGTTGTAGTGTTTCTGCTAAATAATTTATAGAATTTGATAATTCCTGAATTTCTGTTGTATTACTTTTTATATTAGATCTTATATTTAAATTTCCCATTCTCATTGTATTAGCTATTTCTTTTATTTTAACCAAAGGTTTTGAAAATTGTTTTGATAAAATCCAGCTCAATATAAGCCCTAAAATAAAGGTTATGACCATAGATATAATAAAGGAATGATTTAAAGTTCTTTTAAATGTTAATGCTTCATTGTTTAAATATGAAGTACCAAAATATCCAATAGTTATCTTTCCAAAAGTTGCATTGTTCTTTTTAAGCCATTGTTCTTCTTCCTTATAATCCCCTGAATCTAAGTTTTTCATTTTCCCCATCATATTGCCCATTCCATGCCCCATCATATTGCCCATTCCATGCCCCATCATAGAATTCATCATACTCCTATGTTTAAGATGGTCATCCCCAGAGGTAAATATCTTGCTACCTTCTTTATCTTTTATTTCTATATAAAGTTCATTTAAAACTGCATATCTTTTTATTTCATCATACTTTAGTGCTTGAAAGCCTTTATCTTCTTTATACATATCTTCAATTGCCACTATAATTTGGTTTATTTTATTTTTATGTTCTTGAACCAAATATTCATTAAATCTGTTATTTATCATATAATTAGATATGGAACTAGCAATTATTATTGAACCTATAACCGCAATTAAAAATCCTAAAGAAAGTTTTTTCTTTAAAGACATTTTCATTAATTTTTTCCTCCAAATCTGTATCCAACTCCATATACAGTAGTAATATAGTTAGGTGCCTTAGGATTATCTTCTATCTTTTGTCTTATATTTTTTATATAAGTATCTACAGTCCTATCAAAACTTTCATAATCATATCCAAAAGCTTGTTCAACTAACTGTTCTCTAGTAAAAACCTGTCCTGGATTAGTTAATAATGAAACAAGCACTTTAAACTCATAAGATGTTAATGTAACCACTTTTCCCTTTTTTAATACTTTCATTTTTCTTATGTCAACTTCTAAGTCTCCATCATTAAGTATTAAATGCTCTGCCAATGGATACTTTCCTTTATATGCCCTTCTAATAAGAGCTTTTACTCTTGCCACAAGCTCCCTTACACTAAAAGGTTTTGTAAGATAATCATCTGCTCCTATAGAAAGACCTTCTAGCTTATCCTCTTCCTCTACCTTTGCTGTAAGCATAATAATTGGAACATTAGAAGATTCTCTTATCTTTGAACAAACCTCTTCACCAGATATCTTTGGTAGCATTAGATCCAATATAACTAAATGAAATGATATTTCTTTAAATAACTTAATTGCTTCTTCACCATCCATTGCAGTTATCACTTCATAACCTTCTTTTTCTAAATAAGCTTTTACCACATCTAATATCCTTTCTTCATCATCTACAACTAATATTTTAAAGAGTTTCTTCATATCTTCTCTCCTAACCATCTATATTTAAATTCTATCCCATTGCCATTATTGCTAATATTCCTAATGTTTATAAGCTTAGTATATATTAGAACTCTTCAGCTTCAGAGCTTAAAAATTCTTATACTATGTACAAGAACTATCACACAATTTAATAAATTATTTAACTAAATAATAATGATTTCTAGCACACAAAACATTAGTTAACTCTCACCTTTATTATATCAAAATAGCTAGAGATTAATCTCTAGCTATTTAAGTATATAATTTTACTATTTAGACATTATATTTTTTCTTTTTAAATATTCTTCTTCGCTAATTTCTCCTGTAGCGTATTTTTCATTAAGTATTTTTACAGCATTATTATTATTAACCATATGACTCTTAAATAGCTTTACTACTGCATATATTATACCTATAATTATTAAAAGTTTAAATATCATAGGTACAATCATCCATGTTGACCATCCACCTGTAAAGGCTGATCTACCAAATCCACATCCAAACATTTTTTTCTCATCCTCCTATAATATATTTATAATATCTTATAGAAAACATCATTATTTTCTATGAATATTATTAATCTAATTTTAAATTATATTTTTTATCCTTGTGTATGTATTTATTATAAGATGAAATTATGGAGCAATTATGAATGATTTAATAGTATATTAGTAATATTTCTTTTTGATAGAGGAGTACAATTTGCTTCTTATAATTATGAAGATTTTCTAACAAATAATGTATTCATTGAAGATATGAGTACTAAAGACTACATTAAACATTAGAGTATAACTCAACTAAAGAATGCAAAATATCTTAGAAATTTTAAGAGCTCTATGATTTCTTATGAATCATAGGGCTCTCAACATCAATAAACACCTATATAATAGATGGTTAACTATATATAAATAGTTTCATTATTCCTCAGGTTTATTTAGTTCAGCTAACTTTCTATTGTCAATTTTATTATTTTCATTATTACAACAACTTGATTTCTTATTTCCACCAAACATCATTGGTATCATTGCAATCATCATTATTGGACATAAAAATGGCACTATCTTTGTAATTATACCACTAGCACTAGGACTAATTCTTGATATAAGTGGTAAAAGTCCTACAACAGCTATAGGTAATCCACAGCAAATAACCATATGCAACATATGCTTTAATGGATTATGCTTATGAGTTCCATCTTTTCCTTTGTTATCTCCATGACAATTCATACTTGTCCCTCCAATATATTTAACTTAATTTAAAAAGCATTTGCACTATAGATAAATTGTATATTATTTATATGTAGAACATATGTAGAAACCTAAAATGTTAAAATAATATTGATATACTACAATGATAATTTCTGCAACAAGAATATAATAATATAATTTAGATGTATTTTTTCAACAACTCTAGTACCACTAATAAGACGTATATATTACTTATAATTATATTATTTACTTTCTACTTAACTTTCTTCATATAATCAACATATCTTTTTTATATACTCTTATTTATAATAAAAGTTTAGTTTCTAAAAATACAAATTTATTGTTAGTATTTTACTTAAGAAAATAAAAATCATCTAACCTTTTATTATGATAGATAAAGTATAAATTTGCTTTGTCTTATAAGTACATATTAGGAGGAATTCTATGAGTATTAAAAAAGAAAGAATCAAAGTATATGATATGACATGTACCTCTTGTGAAAATCGAGTTGAAAAAGCTATTAAAAAATTAGAGGGAGTATTACATGCAAAAGCTTCTTACATGAGAGAGTTTGTTGAAGTTGAATATGATGATAAATTATGCAACCAAAATAAAATTAAATCTGCTATAAAAAATGCTGGATACAGCACACAAAGTTCTAATGACTATAATTTTATGGGAATTCTTATAATAGCTACAGTTATTATATTCTTAGGCTTAAAGACTAGTGGTTTTGATATGGAAGAAAAGCTAACTAATGCTTCCTATATGATTCTTTTCGTAGTAGGGATTCTAACATCAATTCACTGTGTAGGCATGTGCGGTGGAATTATGCTTTCACAAAGTTTATCTAGTGAAAGTGAAAATAAGTTTGAAGCCATGAAGCCAGCAGTTTTATACAATTTAGGAAGAGTTATATCTTATACTCTACTTGGTGGGATAATTGGTGCCCTGGGTTCAGTATTTTCACTTTCTATTACTACAAAAGCAACTCTTCAAATATTTGCTGGTCTATTTATGATTATGATGGGTTTTAATATGGCTGGATTTAATATATTTAGAAAATTCCATATTAAGTTACCCCACTTTGCATGTAAATTTAAAAGCAAATCTGGGTCTCCATTTATTGTTGGTCTTTTAAATGGATTTATGCCCTGTGGACCTCTTCAAACTATGCAGCTTTTTGCTCTAGGTACAGGAAGTGCAGTAAAAGGCGCTTTATCAATGTTTATGTTTTCTTTAGGAACAGTACCACTTATGCTAACCTTTGGTGCATTATCAGGTCTTTTAAGTAAAGGTCATACTAAAAAGTTGCTTAAATTTAGTGGAGTCCTTATTATAGTTCTTGGGTTTATAATGGGTAACAGAGGTCTTACTCTTGCTGGTATAAATATTAATCCTATGAAAGCTCTGGCTAGCAATACTAGAAGTTTAGCTAATTTTTCTAATGCAAATGTTGCTAAAGCAACTTTAGAAAATGGTGTTCAGGTTATTAAAATGACTGCTAATAACAATGGTTATACACCTAATGCTTTTTATGTGGAAAAGGGAATACCTGTTAAGTGGATAATTAATGGAGAACAACTTAATTCATGTAATAATGCCATTATAGCTCAATCTATAATGGAAAAAGAATTTAAGATAAAAAAAGGAGAAAATATTATAAACTTTACCCCTGGTGACAAAGATATAAATTTTAGCTGTTGGATGGGAATGATAAGTGGCGTAATTAAGGTTGTAGATAACCTTGATGCCGTAGATACATCAAAAACTGATCCATCATTACCTCCTGCAAGCACAGGTCCTAGCTGCTGTGCTGTACCAGTAGATGAATCTTCCCAATCAGAGCAATCTAGCATTTATGGCAACAATATGGCTCTAGTGCCAACTGAAAAGTTAATTAATAAAGCTCTGCCATCTGGTGAATACCAAAGTGCAACATTTAAAGGCATGGGTTCTGAATTACAGCCATTAATAGCTGTTACAGGTAATAGTTCAAAAACTAAATTAACCTTTAATTTAAATGATTTTGATAATGCTGAAGGTAAATATATAATCTTAGATTTAGAAACTCGTAATGAAGTCTTTTCATTTACTGCAAAAAAAGGTGTAAATGAAGTAGAGTTTAACCCTAAAAAATCTGGTAGTTATGGAATATTAAAAGATAATATTATTTTAGGAATAATTGAAGTAGTTGATGATTTAAAATCCGCTGATATGGAAAAAATACGAGAAAAACATCTTGAGTAAACAAAAATATTTCTAAAATTTCTAAAAAGAGAAGTGTATTATAAATTTAATATCATCCTTCTCTTTTTTCTTATCTATCTTACTATATCTATTTCAATTTATTTTTATACCAAATTAATTCCTCCTAAATTATTATCACTTTAAAATTTTCTTTTAATATTAGTCATAATAAATCCACTTTTAGGCAATGTAGGTATTTTTATTAGACTATAGCTTAAATCCTGCTTTGGAACCTGAAACTCAATCTTATTAACAAGAAAATCTAAGCTTCCTTTCATAATTTCCATGGTAATCCCTTCTCCTGGACAACGGTGTGTCTTGACAGGATCACCTCCACCTTGAGGAATAAAAGCAAATAAGCTTCCTTTCCATTCTTTAAACCTCTCTGGATAAAATTCATTAGGTTTTTCCCATATCTGTGAATCATGATTTGTACCGTACATATCGAGTAACACTAGCATTCCTTTTTTAAATTCACATTCATTCAATATAAAATCCTTTCGCACTCTTGCACCAATAAAAGGAGAGAAAGGATAGTATCGTCGAACTTCCTGTACAAACATTTCAACATAGCTATCGCCACCTGAAATTAATTTTTCTTTACATTCTGGATGTTTATATAAAGCTAAAGCTGCAAAAGTAATAAAGGTTGAAATAGCAACAATAGGACGCAGTACATTAATAAGTTCTATGGCTGCCATTGAGGTATCCATTTGATTGCCATCAAGATCCTTATGAAAAGCCATAGCATATAGTGGTGAATCTTCTTCTGCATCCAACCTACCAGAACGAACATCTTTGATTGTCCCTCTCATCCACTTTTCCGCTCTGGATCTAGCCATTTTCCCTTTCCAATACTGTGGTCCAACTGCCCCTAAAGCATTAACCATTAAATTAAAATCCTCTGCCCGATTTTTTATTTCTGATTTATGTAATGGAACTCCTGCCCAATGACATGATATCTGGCATAAAATTTCCTTTTCCTCATTAAAAAGTACAATCTCCTTCTTATCTTCCCATTTATCAATAGAAGATTTCCATTTCTCCATTACAAGTTCAGCTAATATCTTTTGAGATACTGGAGTCATTAGTGACATAAAAAGGTGCTTTCTATGAGTATGTTCTTCATCATCCATAGTCTGGATTGCATTTTCGCCAAACAATGTTTTTTGTACCCGCTTAGGTGCTGCACCATTTCGTTGAAACAGTTCCTCCTTGTAAAACAACTTTGCAGCTTCCTCACCAGTCATGCATATTACCTTTTGTCCAAATAAGTGAGTTTCAAACAAATTAGACTGATACCTGTCGGCCCTGTTTTTGATAAATAAATACCCCTCCTGTAACAAAGCGAAAGTGTTGTCAATGCCTTTATCCTTTGGAATATGTTCCTCTATTAACATACACTTATCTTCTCCTTCTTTTCTTATTGTAAAATTAACATATACTATATCAATTAGTAAAATGTATCTTTTTTATACATAAGAATAGGTACTTCAACAAAAATAAAAATAGCAATCTTCTTATTTTTTATTTTTGCAAAGTCTTCACACTTAATAAAACCTATTTCATATTTTACATTCCCCACCATACTAAGAAATTATTCGCAGTGTGAATATTGCTGAGATAATAAACTTTCTTCAATTATCTTATCCCAGGCTGTGCAAGTAATGACTTCTATATTAAGATTCTTTTCTCACTTTTTCTCTACTTACTCTTATTATCAGTTTTTCTATTATTATTTGACTTATTTAAATCACAACAATCAAGCTTATTATTACCAAAAGATTTACCATTTTCCTGTTCTAATTTTTGTAGAAATTTTTTTAAAAACTTGAACACATTAAACTTCCTCCCGTAGCTTATTTCTGAATAATATTTTCCAAAATATCTATTACTCCTCTATTTTGTCCACTAATAGATGATTTAATTGCAATTATCCTTCAATCTATCAGAGGTATCTTGTAAACAAATAAAAATTTATTACGTTTCTATTTCGTATACTTTATATATTTTGTTTACATACAAAAATATAATACCTAAATCTTATTTCTTCATGATACTTCTAAAAAATGTTGATTTAAGCAATATACTTGTACAAAATAAATTATAAATATAGATATTGATATAAAAATCATTAAATCAAATATTGAAGTTCCTAATCTCATTTTATTTTTTATAAAAAACCATGCCTATATCTATTTTAGCTATCTACATTTTTATCAAAATAAATTTTAAAGGTAGTTCCTTCACCTTCTTCACTTTCAAGATCTATACTTGCATAATGGAGCTGCAATATATTTTTTACGATAGTTAAACCTATACCATTTCCTTCAAATTGGTGTCTACTCTTGTCTCCCCTATAAAGTCTCTCAAATATAAAAGGCAAATCTTCCTTCTTAATTCCTACACCATTATCCTTAACTTCTACAACAATTTTTTTATCACTTTTATATATTTTAATTAGTACCTCTCCGCCATCTTCTGTAAATTTAAGAGCATTAGAAAGTAAATTTATAAATACTTGTTTTAATCTATCTCTATCTCCAGTTATACTATAATCCTCATGATTTTCCATATGGTATTGCAGTTTAATATTCTTGTTTTCCGCTATTGCATAAAAATCGCTACATATATCTGCAATTAATTCATCTAAGAATATTTTTTTAAAATTAAGCTTAATACTCTCAGATTCAAACTCTTTTAATACATTTAAGTTATTTAATAATCTACCAAATCTAACTACTTCTTCATTCAAACAATTTAATCTTTCTTCTGTAACAGGTAAAACCCCATCTATCATTGCCTCTAGGTTATTTTGCAATACATTTAGTGGTGTTCTAATTTCATGAGATATGTCAGAAACTAATCTTCTTCTTAGAGAATCTTGATACTTTAATTTTTCAGCTAGTATATTAACACTTTCTCTTAAATTCTCTAGCTCTTCAATATTACTTTCAACACTTGATTTCCCATCGAAATCTCCTTTCGATAAATTTACAGACAAATTAGCAACCTCCTTAATTGGAATTGAGAATTGTTTGGAAAAGTAAAGACTTATGGTAATTATAATAACAAGAGTTAGAATTCCACTAGCAACAATACTTTTATTTATAGATGTTTTAAAACTTATATCTTCTTCAGATAATAGTAAAGAGGAATACTGTCCAATCCCCACATATCCAACTACTTCACCTTCTGATTTAATTTCAAAAGTCTTAGTATTATAAACACCTCTATCCTTTACAGGCATTGTATTTAATCTTATATCCTCTGGGTTCATACCCCATATAGTTTTTTTATTAATATCTAAAAGTGTTAAACAATAATTTCCCATATGAGCTTCATGCATCAACTCAACGCCAGAATTTTTAGTCCACTTTCCTTGTGTTTTATATACTTCTTCAAAATAAGATACTATTCTTTCGTATCTTTTATCTTGGACATCTACCATATATGCATCAAACTTTTTATTTATAGTTGCATTTACAAATAATGTTACAAGCAATATCCCCGCTACTGAGCAAATAACAAATAAAATACTTAATCTTTTTCTTATTGTATGCACTTAATTTTCACCACCAAATTTATAACCTACCTTCATAACTGTAACAATGTATTTAGGATTCTTAGTATCTTCTTCTATCTTCTTACGAATATTCTTTATATGAACATCAATAGTTCTATCATACCCATCAAAATCTATACCAAATATTTTATCTATGAGTTGTTCTCTTGATAAAACTTTACCCTTGTTTGAAACAAGTGCATACAGTATGTCAAACTCATTTGGAGTAATTGAAACTTCTTTTCCATTAACTTTTACAACTCTTTTATCATAATCAATGCTTAGCTTTCCATCATCAAAAATTAAATTTGAAGTACTATTATCTGTACTTAATCTTCTAAAAAGAGCATTAACTCTCGCTGTAAGTTCTCTAGGACTAAATGGCTTAATCAAATATTCATCTGCACCAATATTCAAACCCTCTATTCTATCATTTAAAGCTCCTTTCGCTGTTAGCATAAAAATATGCACATCTGAACTCTGTCGTATTATTTTGCACACTTCTTCTCCGCTGATATCTGGCAGCATTAAATCTAGAATTATTAATTTTATATCAATTGATTTAAATATCTCTATACCTTCTAATCCTTTTGTAGCGCAATATATTTTATATCCTTCTTTCTCTAAATAAGCTTTTAGAACTTCAGAAACTCTTTTTTCGTCTTCAATTATTAAAATGCTACTCATATATTTCACCTCTTATCTAACATAATTCTTATCTTAAAATTATACCAAACTTATTAATTTACTGTTTATTTTAAAGAGATTATATCAATTTAATTTGAAGATAATATGAAGGTTTATCCTAATATATTTAAAATAGTTGTTTTCTATTAATATAATTGAAAATAAAAAATAGTAGCCCTACTACTGTAAGTAAAAAGCTACTAATTTTTATTATAAAAAATTACATATATCCGTTTTTCTTATCTCTTGCTTCATCTTTAATTTCTTCTCTCATACCATCAAGTGCTTCTCTTCTTCTTTGATTTTTTTCTATTAGCGTTTCTTTCATTTTTTCATCATCTGTTTTTGCAATCATTTCATCTGCGAGCTCACAATTTTGGATAGTCTTAGTAATATTATATTGAATTTTATCTACATTATCTCTTCTATCATCTGGTTTATTTTTCATAACATCTATCTCCTTTATTTCATTATACCTATTTTTTATTATGGCTAGAAATATGTTTTGTTATGCAATAATATTAATAAGTTTTATCTAATCTATTTATTAATAAACTTTCTTTTTTTATATCCAATTCTAACTTTCTTTGACTGAACAGCATGTCTATTTTTTAGATTTTGTGGTAGTATTTATATACTCTATATTGCTATTTTTATCTGCCCGCATTTCTATAAAACATAAAATTCTAATAATAACTATTATAAAAATAAAACTATTAAATTTTCTTTGTCGAATAGTAACTTTTTTATTTATTCTCATTACTTATCTGTAAATATTCCTCTAAAGTAATACCCTTATTCATAATTTCTGTAGCCGCCTCTACTCCTACATACCTTATATGCCAAGGCTCAAAATTATAACCAGTAATATTTTCTTTTTCCTTTGGATATCTAATTATAAATCCATACTTATAACAATTTTCTTTAAGCCATTTATATGCTCCAGTATTAACAAAATTTTCATCTAAATTAGTATACTCAGTTGAAACTACATCCATAGCTAAACCTGTTTGATGCTCACTTGTTCCTGGGTGTGCAACATACTTATCCGCATGTTGTTGTCCATTTCTATAAATCGAATTATTATAAACGTTTACTTGATAATTATAGCTTCTATATCCTGATACCCCTAATAATATTATGTTCTCATTTTTAGCTTCCTTAAAAAGATTTTCTAAAGCTTCACTAGCTACTCTCCTTAGTCTCCTTATTTGAAAGTTTCTATTCCCTAAAAATCTTATATTAGGTACAATAAGATCATGAGGTAGATAACTTTCATCTAGTTTATTATCTCTATTTACTAATACTAAACTTTGATTTGAAATTTGTTGTTTATTATTTTTACTATTAGGTTCCTTTTTCTTAATAGCTTGTTGTTTATTATTTTCACTAACATCTTTCTTTTCTTTAACAGTTTGTGCTCTTTTAGATTCTATACTTCTGTTATATTTATTTGATAATATCTGTATAGTACATAAAATTATAACTATACTTATTATAAAATTAATTCTTCTTAATATTCGTTTTTTCTGTCTTCTATTTCTCATGTATATCCCCCTATGGCCTAATTAATTTTATCAGAGAAAAGTTTTAAAAATTTTTATTACTTGTTTCATAGTTGTTAAACTTTCTAATATAGCAAGAAAGATTGCATTATTAGTAAACTTAAACTAATTAGCAACCTTTAAAAATTTAATCTTCAAATCTATAACAAACCTTATATACAGTTTTTCAAAATAAATATCTTTGATGTGAATTTAGCAAGTAACTCCATTAAGATCTGATGTTACTAGATTTTATTCTTATCTAATTTTAAAATTACTGCTTAAACAAAAATAAAACAAAGAAAAAAGATAAAGTTCTTATAAAATTATAACACAAAATCATAAAAATATTTCTAAATAAACAAATAAATGGATATTAACAATTTGTAAATACAAATTGTTTTTCTTAAAATAATCATCTGCAATCATATGAGTATGATATAATTACCATTAGTTAAATTAACATAATGATAAAGTAAAAAACAATATAATTTAAATAAGACCTAAAGGAGGACTAGCTATGAATTTTAAGGAGATAACAATATCGGATATAAAAAAACTTGCAGATATGTATGTTGCTACATTTAATTCTCCACCTTGGAATGATGAATGGACAATTGAAACTGCCTCAAAACGCTTATATCAAATGGTAAACTGTGAATCTTCCTATGGACTTGTAGCATATGAAGATAAATTAATTTGTGGAATGATCTTAGGTAGTGAAGAACAGTATTATAATGGTATAATGTTCAATATTAAAGAATTTTGTGTAAGAAATGATGTACGTAGCAAAGGTCTTGGTACAAAAATTTTTCAAGAATTTGAAAATCGCTTAAAAGGTAAGGGAATAACTGAAATTATTTTACTTACATCAAAAGATGATAGTACAGAAGGATTTTATAAAAGAAGAGGCTTACAATCATATGATGAAATGGTTTTGATGGGTAAACAGATTTGATTACATAGCCTAAATTATACATCAATCAAAACATAAGAATCATCATAAATTGAAATCCCACTATTTCTCTTTAGTGATTCTTATTGTTTTGTTTTTGTTGAAATATATAAAATTTCTGATGAATTTAAACCAGCATAGAAAACTTCCCCTACATTATAAATAAAATCATAAAATGTTATATTTGATATTAATTTTCCTCCCATTATTCTTCCTAAGAATAATATATGTAAAAATGCTCCTAAGAATTATTTCTATAATTTTTCCTGTCATAGTATACCCCTCATGATAATATTTCCCTATTTATATATTCACCTTCCCCTTAAAAAATATCCATTTCATATTTTTAGGTTCTCTTATATAACTGTTAGGCAACTATGATCAATTTGAATAAAATTATATTAAATTCATCATCACTATTATTACTTAAGGAAAATAAAAAAAGAATCTATTTTTCAAGTATTTAGAAAATAGATTCTTTTATATTTTTTTATTTTGATTTAGTAGGTTTACATGAACTGTGACAGTCACAACAATTTCCGCTACAACAATTTCCACTTTTCTTATCTTTATAAACTTTGTGTCCAACAAGAACAAATGATCCTATTACTAATGTACCAATTATAAATGTAGCCATAATTATTATCTCCTTACGCGCTATGCGCTAATATTTTCTGTCCTATCACCTTTGATATTAGTTGAATTAGAAAAATCTTTTTGTGGTCTAAATAACATATATAAGAACCATGCTAATAATACTAAAGCAACTAATGTTCCAATTCCAAATCCTTTTCCTGTGAAAAGTAATCCTAATTGGTAAAATGTAAGTGCTACTCCATAGGCTAATGCAGTTTGATATCCAACAGCTATCCAAGTCCATTTAGCATTACCCATTTCACGTTTAATTGCACCAATTGCAGCAAAACATGGAGCACACAACAAGTTAAATATTAAGAATGAATATGCAGATAGTTGTGTAAATGATCCATGTAAAGTTTTCCAAATTTCTACACCATCTTCAGCTACTTCTCCAGCTCCATATAAAATACCGAATGTACCAACTACATTTTCTTTTGCAATTAATCCTGTAATAGTGGCTACTGCTGCTTTCCACTCTCCCCATCCTAATGGATTAAATATAGGAGCTATTACTTTACCCATTGAAGCTAACATTGAATCTGGAGTTTCTACCATTGCTAATGACCAATTGAAACTCTTTAAGAACCATATTAATCCACAAGCAAGGAATATTATAGTACCTGCCTTTTTAACAAAGGATTTTGCTCTATCCCACATATGAATAAGTACACCTCTTATGCCAGGCACATGATATTTTGGTAATTCCATAACAAATGGAGCAGGCTCACCTGCAAAAGCTTTTGTTTTCTTTAAAATTATTCCAGAACATATAATAGCTCCGATTCCAATAAAATATGCTGAAGGTGCTACCCAAGCCGCCCCTGGGAATAATGCTCCTGCAATTAAAGCTATTATTGGTAATTTAGCAGAGCAAGGCATAAACGTAGTAGTCATAATAGTCATTTTTCTATCTGATTCATTTTCAATGGTTCTAGATGCCATAATTCCTGGAACTCCACAACCTGTTCCTATAAGCATAGGAATAAATGACTTACCTGAAAGACCAAACTTACGGAATATTCTATCCATTATGAAAGCTATACGTGACATGTAACCACAATCTTCTAAAATCGCAAGACATAAAAATAATACCATCATTTGTGGTAAGAATCCAAGTACAGCTCCTACACCAGCAATAATACCATCATTTATTAAAGAAACTAACCAATCAGCAGTTCCTATAGATGTAAGGAATCCTTCTACTGCTGGAGGTATAATATCACCAAATAAAACATCATTTACCCAATCTGTAGCTCCAGTACCTATTGTTGAAATAGATAAATAATAAACAAGGAACATAACAGCTGCAAATATAGGTAATCCTAAAATTCTATTAGTAACTATTTTATCTATTTTATCAGAAGTAGTTAACTTAGATTTATTTTTCTTAACTACACATTTAGTAATTATTTTACTTATGTAATTATAACGTTCATTAGTTATGATACTTTCGCCATCATCGTCTAATTTATCTTCAAAACTAGCTACAATTGCTCCAACTTTATCTTTTGAAGATTTTGAAATATTTCCTTGTTCAATTGCTTTTTCATCATTTTCAAATAATTTTATAGCAAACCAACGTAAATGTTCTTTTGAAACCTGATTATAAATTTCATTCTCAATATCAGACAACACTTTTTCCACATCATTTGAAAAAGCATGTTCAATTACATTTTCTTTATGTGATTTAGCTAATTCTATTGCTTTATTAATTAATTCTTTACATCCATCACCTTTTAAAGCAGATGTTTCAACTACAGTGCATCCCATAGATTTACCTAACTTGTCCTTATCTATGATATCTCCATTTTTTCTAACAATGTCCATCATATTTAGGGCTATTATAACAGGAATTCCAAGCTCCATTACTTGAGTTGATAAATATAAATTTCTTTCAAGGTTTGTACCATCTACTATATTTATAATAACCTCTGGTTTTTCTCCAATAAGATAGTTTCTTGTTATAACTTCTTCTAAAGTATATGGTGAAAGTGAATATATTCCGGGCAAATCTATTACTTTTACATCTTTGTGCTGTTTTAATTTACCTTCTTTTTTTTCTACAGTTACTCCAGGCCAGTTACCTACATACTGTGAACTACCAGTTAAATAATTGAACATTGTAGTTTTACCACAATTGGGGTTTCCTACAAGAGCAATTCTTATATTTTCCATTTAATCCCCTCCTAAAAGGTATATATTTTATTTTTTTACTTTACTTCTATCATTTCCGCATCGGCTTTACGAAGTGTTAATTCGTAATTTCTAATATTTACTTCTATTGGATCTCCTAAAGGTGCCAATTTACGAACAAAAATTTCAACCCCTTTAGTTATTCCCATATCCATAATTCTTCTTTTTACAACTCCTTTTCCATGGAGCTTTACTACAGTTACTTTTTTACCACACTCAACATCTTTTAATGTCATCATAAATAATTTCTCCCTTCTAAATAATAATTCTATTAGCCATACTTTTACCAATAGCTATTCTTGAATCTTTTACATTTATTATCATGTTTCCTGATATTTCTGATATGACAGTAACGCTTTCCCCTTCTACGAAACCCAGCTTTGCAAGAAACTGCCGAACGTTATCTCGACCCGTTATTTTCTTTATTTGATTTACTTCACCTTCTCTTGCCATCGCTAATGTCATAACAATCACCTCCTATTAAGATAGTTACTCCTGACTAATCTTTTTAGTATGTATATTTTTATAAAACATCATCTCTTGAAAAGTTAATGTATTAAATTATCACCTGAAGTGTTATAATTTAAAGTTTTCTTCTATGTTAGCTTAAGCTAACGCCCGTACAAAATAAATAAGTTAGCAATACTAACTCCAATGCAATGATATTATATCACCATTGATGAATTATTTCAATAGGTATTGAAAATCTTTATCAAAATAATCGTAATCCACTCATTTCTTTAAATGAATTTATAAATTTCATAGGTTATTTGTATAAAGCCCATTCCTGTAATATTTAATTTTTTTAAAAACTACTCCATCTTTTAACCAATCCTTTTTATATTTAATATAAAGTTCACTCTTTTTCAGTAATTGCACAACATATATACTCTCTATCAATATTATTTTTATTTATCTTAATAATCTACATAACATACTCTTTGCAACATTTTAATAAATTATATAATATAAAATATGATATCATTATTTCATATTAGTAAAAAAATAAGTAGAATCCTTATTATTTAAAGATTCTACTTTATTGTGTCTTTTAGTCCAAAAGCTCACTAGCTTTTGCCCAATTAATATCTTGAGTTTTCTTTCTGAATAATATAAAAATTATCAACACCATTTTTTTTCATATCATCATTATTATCTTGCCATACTTTAGTAAGAGATTTATTATATGTTGTTGGATTACAAGGGTATTTAGAACACTCAAAACAAAAGTTCACTTTTTCTTTTTTATGGCACATATTTATACTGCATTGACATGTAGGCTTGTCACTAAAACGGCACCCTTTACAGTCTCCCTTTGAAAAATGCCTTAAAATTGCTAAAAATTCTTCATAGTGCTTAAATATAGGCATAAAATTTTTTATTTTTTCAGCCATATTTTCAAAGTTTACTAAATTCTCATTAAGTTCTTTGCTCAATAGAACTATTTTACTGTTCTCAAAACACGCACATCTTGAGCAATCATTTCCGCAAGGAGCTAAATCCTTCACAGCTTTTTCATAGTTATTCATAACCATTCCTCCTGTTATAACATAAAAATTTTTTCTTTCACTTATATAGATGCAACAAAAAGAGGAAAGTCACGTTTTATAAATAATTTTATCTAATTTTTATTAGTATACATTTCATTTATTATATGAATAACCTGTTGATACCACTCTTCAGAGGGCTTTCTATCAGGCATGTTTTTATATAAAAAATTTATTTTACCACGAACTTCATCATCAAAATTATAGTTTGATTCTTTATAATCTAATTTTGTAATTAATTTATGTTTATTAGAATTCTTTTGTAAATCATCTCTCCTTTTAGAAAACTCAATCCATGCTTTACAGCTACAAGGATTACTTACATTTAAAAGATTACAGTGCTTATAAAAAAATGAGTCTAAATTCATATGAGCACGATAAAGAAGTCCTTTTGTTGCACTCTTTGAAATACCAATCAAGCTAGAAACTTCATCTAAAGATAGTCCAAACATATCAATTAGTGAAAATGCTATTCGTTGATGTAATGTGAGGTATCTTACCATTGCTAAAAAACAGCCATTTTGTAGCTCACTGATAGCTTCTTCTACAATTACTTCATCTTCAGGTCTTGGAGGATTATATTTTAATAAGTGTTCTTCTTTTTCAAGAAGATTAATATCATCATAAAGTAATTCAGTATAATTTTTATTTTTTCTTTCATGCATTAGAAAATTATTAAAACATATTTTTCTAAGCCAAGATTTAATTGCATTTGAATCTTTTAAAGTATTAATCTTTTGCCACGCATTAATAAATGTTTCCTGTGTTAAATCCTCTGCAACAGAAGGATTACAAGATAGTTTTAGAGCATAGTTGAAAACATAACTTCCATATGTATTTATAATTCTTTCAATATCCATTAACCCACCTCATTTTCTATAATTTCTAGTAAAATTTATAAATTCATTCTATACTTTATTTCCAATTAGCAGAATTTTTTAATGTAATTTCTATTAATTTACTCATTGGCAAGGATATACTTTTGTTTTTATGATATGCAAGTTGAGTTCTGAACTTATCAAATGGTTCTTTTAATTTTACTGTCTTAAGACTTCCTTCCTTTATCTCATTTCTAACTGTATAAAAGGGTAAAAATGAAATTCCTAGGCCATTCATTACACACTTTTTAGCCGCTTCTATACTTGAAAATTCTAAAGGATTTACATATTTTATTTTTTTCTGTTTTAAGTATTTTTCAAATGCTATTCTAAAACTACATCCTTTTTCACTAAATATGATACTTTCTCTTGCCAATTCACCTTCATAGTTTGTTGATAAAAATTCTAAGTCTGCATCCGGTGCACCAATAATAACCATACTTTCATCTTTTAAATTTTTAACAATTAAATCTTTATCCGTAATTTCAGGTTCAATAGTGAATATAATGTCTAACTCTCCACTATATAATTTACTTCTTAAATCGCTACAAATTGAATTCTTTAAAATAATGTTTACCTTTGGAAATTTCTTTTTGTATTCCTTTAAGATTTTACCTAAACGATATATGGATAGGGATTCCCCTGCTCCAATAATTAGATCACCGGATACACCTTTTTCTTCTGATGTTATGTTCTTAATTTCTTTATATATATGTAACATTTGTTTAGCATATGGAACCAATTCTTTACCTACATTAGTTAAAACTATTTTCTTACCTAAACGATCAAATAAAACTTCCCCTAATTCATTTTCTAAAATTTGAATATGAGCTGTTATAGTAGACTGAGCATATCCTAAATAATCTGCTGCTTTTGTAAATCCTTCAAGTTCAACTATAGTTATAAATGTCTGCAAATGCCTAATCTCCATTAATCTCACTTCCTCATACTTTAAATATATAATATTATGATATCACATATTTTGATTATTCACTTCATTTATTTCAATTTTACTGATGGCACATATAGGGTTATACTTAAGAAAACCGAATCTGAAATATATAACTAAAAGGAGGTATTTAAAGTATGAAAAAAGTATTATTACTTCTTGCCAATGGTTTTGAAGCCGTAGAAGCAAGTGTTTTTACAGATGTTATAGGATGGAACAAATTAGAAGGTGATGGTACCACAGAATTAATAACTGTTGGAATAAGAGAAAAATTAAAATGTACTTTTAACTTCACGGTAACTCCTGAAATGCATATCAATGAAGTTAATATTGATGAATTTGATGCGCTTGCAATACCTGGTGGATTTGAAGAAACAGGATTTTATGAAGATGCTTATAGCGAAGATTTTTTAAACATAATCAGAGAATTTGATAAAGCAGGAAAAACAATAGCTTCTATTTGTGTTGGTGCATTGCCTATCGGGAAAAGTGGAATACTAGTTGGGAGAAATGCCACAACTTACAATCTAGGGAATGGTAAAAGACAAGATCAATTATCTGAATTTGGTGCAAATGTTCTTGCTGATACATCTATTGTTATAGATAAAAATATAATTACTTCCTACAATCCATCAACTGCTTTCCATGTAGCTTTCAAACTTTTAGAGCTGCTCACCTCTAAAGAAAACTGTGTTAATGTTAAGAGACTAATGGGGTTTTAGCAAAATAATAAAGTACCAAATCTACTATATTAGAACAAAAGCAATATTCTTAAAAGACGTAACAAGGACTTACTTTTTTATGGTAGGTCCTATTTTATTAAGTCTATCTTAATAATGTTAGCTATAATTACTTTACTATAAATCCGAAGTCTTATAATGCTGATAATAAAAAAGTCTTCGTCATCTATTTTATAACATATTTCAATAATATTATTGAAATTGTTTATTGGATTATAACTCCATATTTCAATATCATCATCTATTATTCTATTGATCACATTTACTCATACTTACTACAATATCCTAACATTATAAAGATTTTATATACACGTTTTTAGATAATTCTCGAAGTTTTTCCTCATCTAATATATATATTGTTTTACCCTCACATTTTATAATTGATTTTAGTTCAAGTTCTTTAAAGATTCTATTTAAATGCCTATAGGTTGTTCCGAGGAATTGAGCAATTTCTAAGAATGATGAATTTAAAATTATATAGTTTTTATCTTCTATATGTTCAACTAGATAACTAGATAATCTATTTATGAGCGGATATACAAAATTGTATGAGCTATTATTAATTGTTTCATAAAGGCTTTCGCTTAAAGAGTCTATTAAGTGGTGTAAAAACTTTATATTATCTAAATACTTTTTTCTAAGTATATCTGAAGGTATTGCTATCAAATAAGTATCCCCTACTGCATCAACGTCACAAAGTATTGGAATGTTTTTTAAAAACTCTAGATTTCCTATAGTATTAAAGTCTTTATAAAACTTTAAAAGCATTGATTTACCGTTTTCAAAGGGATAAGAAATTTTGATTTTCCCATCTACAATCAAATAATAGTATTCAAGATTAGAATCTGCTTTTAATATATATTCCTCTTTTTCATAAAAATGAAGTTGTGCATATTTTAATATATCCTTATCAAATATACTTTCTATATTATGCTTATCAATATAATGGTTTAAAAGGTCATTATTCAAAATTTTTTTCATAAGTCCTCCTTAACATGACATATGTCATATTAAAATCTATATAATTATTGTAATTTATTTATAACCTATTGTAAACCAAAACATAGGAGTAATTTATATATATAAACTTATCTCTTATAAATGACATTATACTTATCATAATTATTTTTTTAAAGAGATATTAGCAAGAATGACAAGACCTTATAAATACAAGCAAAAAATCTTAAATTATATGACGATATCCAAATGCATTAATTTATTCAACAATCTAAGATTTTTTATAAAAAATTTGTATGTTATAATTAAAAAATTAGACGTATCAGGAGGATTATTATGAAATACAATATTATAATATTTGATGCAGATGAAACTTTATTTGATTTTAAAAAATCTGAAAGAGATGCTTTTAAAAATGCTATGCTGGAATTTAATATAAAATATGATGAAAACCATCATTTAAAAGTGTACAAGGATATAAATAAAGCTATATGGAAAGAGCTTGAAAATGGACTTATTACCCAAGAAGAATTAAAGGTTGAAAGATTTAAAAGATTGTCTCATAAATTAAATATTAAATTTAATGAATATGATTTTGCAAAATTATATATGAAACATTTATCCCATGCATCATTTTTGTATGATGATAGCATAAATCTTATAGAAAGTTTACATAAAAATTATAGACTTTCTATAGTTACTAATGGTCTTAAGGATGTCCAAAATAATAGAATTAGAAAATCTATTATAGGAAAATACTTTGAAGATATAGTAATATCTGAAGAAATCCAGGTATCAAAACCAAACCCTAAAATATTTGAATATGCTCTAAATAATATGAATCATACAGATAAAAGAAATGTTTTGATGGTGGGCGACAGCTTAACCTCTGATATACAAGGAGGTATAAATTTTGGTATAGATACCTGCTGGTTTAATCCTAATAAAATTATAAATAAAACAGAAATAAAACCTACTTATGAAATTTCTAATTTAATGGAACTTAAGAATATACTTAAAAAATAGATATAAATTAATGGGGCTGTTTCAAAATACGATTAAAGCTATTTTGAGACAGCCCCATCTTTATATTATTTTTATTAGCATTATCAACTAAATATTTAAAATATACTTACTTACCTGCTACTATGATCATCATTTATTAACTGAGCAAACTTATTAATATTTTCTTTTGAAATTTTTGATGTGTCCTTATCAATCTTACCAACTTTTTTCATTATAAATCTTTCAAAAAAATTCATATTCTTAAGTATACATTCACCACCAAAACATTCTTTTGCAACAGTATTAGTTAGTAATCCTTTGGGGAAGGCATTGTTTAACTGTGCCTCTATATCTTTCTCATTTAGTCCACATATAAAAATCCCAACTCTTTTTTCTTTTAATACATTAATATTTTCTATGGAAAAATTTTTTACTTCCTTTTGAATCTGTCCCATATAAATTGATCCACCAATAATTATGTTATTAAATGAAGTTATATCTGGCATATTTTCTTTTTTTATATTTATAGTTACAACTTCTCCTTTAACTTTGTCTTTTAAAAAATTACTGCATTTTTCCGTAGTGCCATGTTTAGTTCCATAAACGATAAGTGTTTTCATTTTTTATTCTCCCCTTTATTTTAACAATCCACTTATAAGAATCTGAAAATGATGATCTATAAGTCTTTCCCTTTGCTGTTGTGATATATTTTTTTCTAATATCAACCTAGACAAAAGTCCATGAGTTGAAGTCCATATTATTTGCGCAGTAAGCTCTATATCCATATCTCTAAACTTACCTTTTTCAATCCCTAGCTCTACTAATCTACAAAGCTGTTGTATACTCTTTCTATCCTTTGAAACACCTTCATGAAGCATATTTACTTTTTCTTGTATAGATTTAATATCATTCATTAAAACTGTTCTAAATTGCTCCGGGTACTGTAACATAAGTTCAATATATTTTCTTAATCCCTGCTCTATAGTCTTTTCTGGATTTTCATTATCTACTGGAACTTCATTTATGCTTTTTAATATCCTGCCATACCCCTGTTCTACAACAAGAGTTACTATTTCAGATTTATCTTTAAAATAATGATAAATAATACCTGGAGAATACTCTATTTTATTTGCTATTTTTCTAATTGATAAATTTTCGTACCCTTCCTCAACTAATATTTGGCTTGCTGTGTCTATTATTTTTTTTCTTATAATTTCTTTCTCTAATTTTCTTCTTTCAGTAATACCCATAAACTCCTCCTTCATTATAGTTATTTATCTCGCTGTTGCCATTTTCAATCCTTCAATCCTGCTCATGTAATTCATTTACCTACACCAAATTAATACTCTATTAAGCATCTCACACCCAATATTTTCTCTGTGTAAGCGACTCACTCCAAATCAGCACTCTGTGTAAGCGACTCACTCCGAATCATAGATTTGGATTCTCTACTTAAGATTTGAGTTATCTGCTTAGGATATAAATTATATACTTAAGATTTAGGATATCTGCTTTTCTATAAAAGTAGAATCTAATCACTGCTACGCACCTGGATAACTTAAATACTTTACAACTAATACAAGAAACTATTTAGTGCACTAGAAGATATTACTTTTTCTTAACTTAAGCACTTTATAACTTTTGTACATCTTACTGAAAAGGATATAATAACCAATATTAAAGTTATCCATATAAGCATATTTATATAGATAATATCCAATCCTATATAAGTCAATAAAACCATTCCAGGTATTAAAAAAAAGTTCATTGCAGCAATACGACCAAAATAATCAAATTGAAAGAGATTATTAGAAACATTATAGTACTTTTTAATAATGTAAGATGTAATAAAAAACTCTATAAATTTAATTAACGTAAGTACTGTAAACCATATAGGAATCCTATTATTAAGATTTAAAAGAGCTAGTGAAGATATGATAAAAATAAAATCTGCAGTTACATCTAAAAAACTTCCTAAAAGAGATTCCGCCTTTATTTTTCTTGCAATTTTTCCATCTATAAAATCTGTTACACATATTAAAAAAAATACTATTCCAGCAGATGCAAAATATAATCTATTATTACTATAAAAATTCAAATTATCCAAGAGCAATAGATATATATAAGTTAATACTATACGTAATCCAGTTAAAACATTAGGCGTACATTTTGGTATTTTCATAATTTATTCTCCTGCAATTTTCTTCCCTATTTCATAAGCCTTACTTTCATCATCTATTCCCTTTTTAAACCCTACTTTTTCTGTAGCTTTTATCTTGCTAAGATTTTGCTCCATTTTGTCCAATTCATTATTTTCTAGTTGAGCTCCAGTAGCAAATAAAAGTATTTTTTTATTAGAAAAATCTTTTATAGATTTCATATAATCAGCTAAAGTAGATGATGTTTCTCCAACATAAACTGGTGATCCAAAAACTATAATTGAATATTGTGAAATATCCTCTGCCATATGCTTTCCAGGATAATTAATAGTAATTTCATAGCCTTCATCTTTTATCCCCCTGGCAATTTGTTCCGCAATTTTTTTAGTTAACTTACTTTTAGATGGTTGATATACTACTAAAGCCTTTTTATTACTTACCTTATCTGACTTCAATACTTTAGAATTCTCACCATAATCCTTACTATTTCCTTTTATAAACCAAGAAAATAATAACATTACTGAAATTAATAACACTATAAAGCTAAGAAAAACTCTTTTCATAATTTTAAAGCCTTTTTTCATTTTCCACCTCTCATTTACAAATATAATTAAACACTGTAATAATATTAAATACTGTTCAATATTATTTTATAATTATTTATCCTTATTTGTCAATAAACTTAATTGATATTATAAATAACTTCTATTGACAAAACAAATATTAAAGAGTAATATAAAGATTAAAATCTTTGATGGGAAGAGTAGATATTTATTTAGTATCCACAGCGAGTAGGGTTGGTGTGAGCCTATGAGAAAAATAATATTGGAAGACATCCCGGAGATGCTTATTTGAACAGAAATATTAAGTAGAGTAAGCCGGCTTTCCTCCGTTAAAGGGAATAGAGATAACAAAGTATTAATACGTTGTTAAATTAGGATGGTACCGTGAACACAAGCTTTCACTCCTACAAGGAGCGAGAGCTTTTTTTATATAGAAATTTGAGCTCATTCTATATGTGATACCTATTCTAATTTTGTATAAACATTGTTAAAAAGGGTGGTACCGCAAATTATTTTGCCCCTTGGGTTTTTACTCAAGAGGCTTATTTTATTTAGGAGGTAATAAATATGAAAAGAACATTAATAAGTGAATTTAAAAATTCTATTAATGAAAAAGTAAATCTTCAAGGGTGGATTCATAAGATTAGGAAATTAAAAAATATAACATTTTTGATCATAAGAGATAGATCAGGATTGGTTCAGTGTATTGTAGATAATAATAAATTGGATTTATCTAAGGTAAAGATAGAATCTATAGTGTCAATAAGAGGAGCTGTTAAAGAAAGTACTAATAATTTAAATCCTTTTGAAATACAAGTAGAAAATCTAGAAATTATAAATGCTGCTTTAGATGAACTTCCAGTAGAGATAAACAAAGAAAATTTAGAAATTAATTTAGATACTATGCTTAATAACAGGGTGTTAAGCTTAAGACATCCTAAGGTAAATTCAATATTTAAGGTGCAAAACTCAATAGTAAATGGATTTAGAGAATTTTTAAATAAAGAAGGATTTACAGAAATTTATACTCCAAAAATTGTATGGGAAGGAGCTGAAGGTGGTACAGAAGTATTTAAGGTAAAATACTTTGAAAATACTGCTTATTTAGCTCAAAGCCCTCAATTTTACAAACAGATGATGGTAGGAGCTGGATTTGAAAGAGTATTTGAAATAGGTCATGCCTATAGAGCAGAAGAGCATAATACTAATAGACATCTAAATGAATATATTAGTATGGACTTAGAAATTGGATTTATAGAAGATGAGAAAGATATCATGGAAATTGAAGAAAGGCTATTAAAGTTCATATTAGAGAAGCTTAATAATGAATGTAGAGAATATTTTAATTTATTGGAGGCAGAATTACCAAGGATTCAAGGCGGAATACCTAAAATTACATTTAAGGAAGCATTAGGTATATTAAGTCGGGAATATAATAAAAATAACTTAACTTATGACCTAGATCCAGAAAGTGAAAAACTAATCTGTAAGTATGCAAAGGAAAAGTTAAATAGTGATTTCATATTTTTAACTAACTATCCTAGAAAGAAGAGACCAATGTATACTATGCCTCTAGGTGAAGATGGCACTCACAGTTTTGATCTGTTATTTAGAGGTATAGAGATTACTACAGGGGGCCAAAGGATTCATGACTATAACATGTTAATAGACAATATGAAATTTAAAGGATTTAATCCTAAGGATTATGAGAGTTATTTATCTGTTTTCAAGTATGGCATGCCTAAGCATGGTGGCCTTGCCATTGGCTTAGAGCGATTGACAGCAAGGCTTTTAGGATTAGAAAATGTTAGGGAAGCTGCATTAATTACAAGAGATAGAACTCGTTTACTTCCTTAAAGTTACTCTATTATCACAATTATTTTCCTAGCTCTTTATAAATTTCAATATCTTATTTATTCATAAGTATCTTAGGGAGAAACATTAATAATTTACTCCCTAAGTAATTATAAATATAAAAACTCTAAAATTCATATAAAATTTAGTAAGAAAATAAAATGCATCTCCAATATAGCATAAAGAGATTAGAATTCTCTCCCCTAATCTCTTTATGCTTATACTTATATCTATAAATTTGAAACGGTCGTAAACTTAAAAGTTAAACCCTTATATTTATTATTTAAAATTCAAATTCAGTATTATTTATATCTACAAATCCTACTTTTATTTCACAATTAAAATTCTTTTTTAATATTTCTGCCAGTTCATTTCTTGCATCAATTACATTATTATAGTTTTTATCTTTAAATCCATCTATAGGGAAAAATATATTCCTGCTCTCTTCAGTAATTTTACCTTGTTCGCTTTGTCTCCATATCCATCTTCTTGTTTTTACTTTGTTACCTACAGAGTAAATAAGTTCATCCTCTCCTAAAAGTTCCAATTCATTTTCACCAAAAGGAAGGAATGTATCTCCTTCTTTTGAAAATCTAAGACAAATGTCTTCTTTGGCAGTATCTATATCATGAGCACCTAGCGGAACTAGATATTTTAATGAAACTGCATTTCCTATATCCACAACTGGATTTATATTAGGGAATCCTTTCTTTTTTGCTACTCTTGTAGTTATTGCTTCAATGGAGCTTTTAAATTTATTAGGATTAATACCTAATTTCAAAAATGCTTCTCTATAATACACCATCTCTTCTGTTTCTTTTACATTTTTATCTTTAAATTTTGTTTCAATTAATTCTATACTATCTTTTAAAAGCTGAGTAGCCTCCATACTCTCTTTATTATTAATTCCCTTAGCTACCACAATACCGAAACATACATTATCCAGATTCTCAAAAACTTCTTTTGCTACTATAAACTTCATAATTATCCCCCTTAAAATATAATTTAGTTCATTGTAATGACATTTAACAAAAACAAAATAATATCAATATGTATAATTATCTTTTAAGTTTAATTATCCTTTAAAAACTACAACTAAAATACTAAGTATAATAATTAAATAGATTTCACTATTGTTATTATAGATTAACAATTTATCTATTTTACAAATTATAAAGTCTCTAGTTACTAGAGTGTCAAGATTTATTTATTAATATTTGAATTTCCGTTATAAATTCTGATTTTTCAGTAGTTAATCCAAAATCAATTAACGTTATTTCTATTGAATCATCAATGATTGTATATCCTTTTTCTTCAATGTATTTTAAAAGCTTATCATAATATACTGGAGAATTTTCGTGAGTTCCAGTAAAACGAACACTAATGTAAGTACCTTCTGGTAATACTTTTATCAGATTTTTATTATATCTTTCCCCTTCTGTAAATAAAAAAATATAATCATATTCATCAAGTATTCTATTCTTCAATTTATCTATAGAGATTGATACTCCTATTTTCCCGTTAAAAATAGAAGCATTTTTATTAGTCTTATTCTCTAAATGTCTAATGGATAATTCTAAATCATTATTGGATTTTATTTTTTCTTTTAATAAAACAATACTTCTCTCTTCAAATTCAATCTCTCGAACCACGTCCAAGTTATGGTATTGCCTTGCATAGTTAATTTGATTTATTCTGTTTTGAATTTTTTGCTTTGTAAATTCTAATTCTTTTATCTTTTCTTCCGTAATTTTTTTCTGTTTTTCAAATAACTCAATAATATTATCAATACTACGTTTCTTTAAATGATAATCTATTGTGTTTAATGACATTCCAAGAGCTTTTAAATACTTTATTGTGTTTAATTGTTCAAATTGATCTGTTGAATAATATCTATAACTATTAGTTCTATCTATAAATATTGGCTTAAATAAGTCAATTTCATCATAATATCTTAATGTTCCTATATTAACATTAAATAATTTTGATATTTCTCCAATTGTAAATAAATCTTTCATTTAATTTATCTCCTAATTATTAAAAAAATAATTTTTATATTAATAGATGATTTATGCATATTTAGATTATATCAAATTCATTTAGTTAATTTAATATTTTTACATAGCTTGTCCTTTAGTATATTTTATAAATTGAAAAAACTATGAAATTTATTACCTAATTAGTTTTTACAATGCTTTTATACTTTTTTATATTTATAAGTATACTCTTGTACATTTTACTTATATTTTTTATTGTACTTTTTAAAATCTATCAACAACAAACATTCCTTATTTAGATAAATAATTTAGATTATATAACTTTCTCTAAATCATCTAAAAATTTTAAAATAGTAGTTATTTCTTCTTGTTTATAGTTACTTAAAATTTTCATTAACTTTTCTTGTTCTTTTTTATGAAGATACTCATGTAGTTTAAACAAAACTATACCTTTTTCTGTTAAGCTATAATAAATTTCTCTTTTATCATTTTCAATCTTATCTGCTTTAATAATATCTTTTGAAAGAAGTTTTGAATTTATTTTTGATATACCACCTTTGGTCATATTAAGCTCTTTTGCTATGAATATATTATTAGACATATTATTTTTACCTATACATTCTATAACGTGGAACTCAGATAAGGATATTTCTTTTATATCATTATCTGTTATTTTTTTAAATTCCTTATCTCCTTCTTCTTTATCTTCCTTTATATTTAAAATTGCTTCAATTAAATTTTTCTCTTGATCTTTTTCTATTTCACTTAAATGGTTTATAAAAGAAATAACTTTTTCAAATAATTCTACTAATTTATTATTTTTCTCTTCTATTATCATAAATTACTCTCCTCTTTTTGTTTCTTATTTACTCATATATATTATAATTGAAAAAAATTTTTATTCAATTATATCTAAATAGTTTACAAGGAAACTATTTTGTGATACTATTAAGTAGTTTCCTGGGAAACCACTGTGAATTTAATGGAGGTTTTAAAAATGAAAATTGATTTAACATTAGAAATTGGAAAGGAATTACTTTCTTCAACTCTAAAAAAAGCAATAAATGAAGATAAAGCATTTGGTTCTATAGGCCATTTAGCAACACATTTTGATGTTATGGATAAAGAATTTCCTCTTGATTATATAAAAAGAAGAGGAAAAATATTTAATGTATGCCACATAAGAAATAATGAGATTTCTTTAAATGATATAGACTTAAATGAAATTGAAGAAAATGACTTTATTATTTTTTACACTGGATACTTAAAAGAAACAGGATATGGAACATCTGAATACTTAAAAGATTATCCTGAGCTTTCTAAAGAATTAATTGATTATTTAATAAACAAAAAAATTAGTATGATAGGTATAGATACAACTGGAATAAAAAAAGGTTCTGAGCATAGGTACATAGATCAGTATTGTGCAGATAGAAATGTATTTATTATTGAAAATATGAATAATCTTGATCTATTATGGTCAGAAGCTAAAAATAATTCTTTCACCATGTACACTTTTCCTCTTAATATAAAAGGTGTAACGGGCCTTACATCTAGAGTTATAGCTGAACTATAAAAACATATAATACTGTATAAATAATTTTGTGTGAACTAAATATTAGATACTCTTTCCTAAACATGGTAACCTTGCCGCTGGATTAAAAAGAATAACATCAAAGCTTCTGGGATTAGAAAACCATTGATTAGGTAGCAAGCTTAGTAGCTTGTTACCTAACCAATATAAATATAAAAGATATATTATGTATCTTTTCAAAGGTTTACTTATATGGAATAAATTTATTAATTTCCCTGTTGAAAACATAATTTCATAGTTTATTGTAATAATCTTTTAACAAAAATAAAGTAATAATTTAATAATATTATGAATATTTCTTTTTTTTAATCATAATTAACTATTTGTAATTACATAAAAAAATTTTAAATACTTTATTATATTTAATTGTTAAAATTCTTCTATTAAATCATATGTATAAGTGTTAACCATGCCTGCAAATATTGGCTCATTTAAGCCAATTTCATTATAATATTTGAAAATATACATTAATATTAAATAACTCTAATATTAATATAATAATCAATAAACTCTTCAATCAATTTATCTTATAGTTATTAAAATTTACTGAGAAAAAAGCTTTACATTTTACCAGACATTAAATTATTAGTATTATATTTATATATATATTGTTAAATTTCAACATAAAACTAATAAAAAATTAGTCAAAATCAATTTTATATGTTATAATAATAACAAACATGTAGAAATGTAGAATTTGTATAAAAATCATCTATCTCTTTCTCAATATATATCTACACATGAAAGCAAAGTCTATTTTAAATATAATTTTTTATATTTAAAATAGACGGAGCTTTTATAAATATGAAGAGGTATGGATATTTTGTTAAATGTCAGAAAATTCAAAAATTCTATACCAGGGGAAAGTGTTATAAAGTAAAATAAATAGATGATGAAAAATATTTAAAAATTTAAGGAACTAATATCTTATAAAAGATGTTAAAGATAATAAGTTCAAACTATATTGTTTTTAGGGGGAAATTAAAATGATTTCAAATGAAATGCTTAATCTTGGAAAAAAACGCTCTATAATACGTGATATCTTTGAATACGGAGCAACTAGAAAAAAAGAAATAGGCGCAGAAAATGTATACGATTTTAGCTTAGGAAATCCTAGTATTCCAGCACCAGATTGTGTAAATGAAGCTATTAAAGAGTTATTAGAAAAAGAAGATTCTATACGTTTGCACAGCTACACATCAGCCCAAGGAGATCTTAGTGTTAGAAAAACAATTTCAGATTCTATTAACAATAAATATTCTACAAACTTGAGCCCTGATAACATATATATGACAGTTGGAGCAGCAGCTTCACTTAGTATATCTTTAAAGGCATTAGCTGTTCCAGGAGATGAATTTATTGTTTTCACTCCATTTTTTCCTGAATACCGTGTATTTATTCAAAATGCTGGTGGAACACCTGTTGTAGTTAAGTCCAATGAAGAGAATTTTCAAATTGATATAAATAATTTAATTGAAGCAATAACACCTAAAACTAAAGCTGTTCTTATTAATTCTCCTAATAATCCTTCTGGGGTTATTATATCTGAGGAAAGTATTAAATCACTTTGTAAGGTACTTGAAGAAAAATCAAATGAATATGGTCATCCAATATATTTAATTGCAGATGAACCTTATAGAGAATTAGTTTATGATGATATTGAAGTTCCTTATTTAACAAAATACTACGCTAATACATTCGTTTGCTATTCATTTAGTAAATCTCTTTCATTACCAGGAGAAAGAATAGGATATATAGTTGTATCTAATGAAATGGAAAACTGGCAAGACGTATATGCTGCAGTATGTGGAGCAGGTAGATCATTAGGATATGTGTGTGCTCCAAGTTTATTCCAAAGAGTAATTGCAAAATGTATTGGCCAAACTGCTGATATCTCAGTTTATAAGAAAAATAGAGATTTATTATATAATGGACTAACTAAATTAGGTTATACATGTGTAAAACCAGATGGTGCATTTTATCTATTTGTTAAATCAATGGAACCAGATGCTTATGCTTTCTATGAAAAAGCTAAAAAGCACGAATTATTAATAGTTCCTGCTGATGATTTTGGAGCTCCGGGCTATGTAAGAATTTCTTATTGTGTTACAACTGAACAAATAAAGAACTCTATGCCTGCTTTTGAAAAACTTGCAAAAGAGTATAAATAGTAAATAAGAATTATATAAAAATAGGACAACCGCTAATTAACTGTTAAGGGTTAATTAGCGGTTTTTAATATTATTAATTTAAATCATGAGTTACCTTTAATATATTCTACATAATTTGAATATTCATATTAACCTTCCAATATCTATATTTATTTTTACAATCAACCTAATTGTTTTTTGATTATATTAACTTCTCAATAATTAATAAATCTATATTCATCTTTCCAGCCAACATAATTGTTTCCTTGATTACACTCATTTTTTCCCTATCACCATTAACTAGGTTTTTTGTGTACTTTATAGTGAATTTATAAAGTTTCAATTTGAACTTTTATGGCTGTAGCACCTTCTAATTGAAACCATTTTAAATCTGCCTTAAATTCTGAATCAACTTTATCTAAATTACATATATTTTCTACCACATAAGCTCCTTTATTTTCAACATATTTATCTATGGCTACGTGATGTTTTCCATGCTGTATTCCACTTAAATCAATCCCTATTAATTTTACATTAAGATCTAGTAATTTATCTACAAGATCATTAGTTAAGTATGGACTTGATTTAGAATTAAAATACTCTTCACTTCCGTACCCATAGTTTTCTAGATATCCTGTTCTAAATATTACAAAAGAATCCTCTTTAATCGATATATTATCTAATATATTAATGTCTATAATATCTAATTTTCTAGCATCTATTACCTTAACATCTATTTTTGACGGTAGCTCTATTTTTGATAGATTATAGCAATCTATATGAGTTCCTATATGTTGTCTTTGATGTGCTGGTTGAGAATCTCCCCATTTTAATATTTTTTCTGGAATATTAAATTCCTTTAAATGTAAATTCATATTATATATCTCCTTTTGATTCTATTATTTTATCTAAATAGCTATTAAATTTTTTTAAAAAACTATCTACAATTTCTTGTTCTTCTTTATCTACATTTTTAAAAAAGTTATTATTTCTTTCTTCCCACTCCCTATGTTTTATTTCATGACGTTTATATAATTCTTCACCTGATTTTGTTAATTTAAAATATATCTCTTTATCATTCTCAGGTTTTTTATATTTATGGATAAGATTATTATTTAAAAGTTTTTTGCAAATTTTACTTATGGCGCCTCTAGTCATATTCATACTTTCAGATATTTTAGTGACATTAGGATTATCTATTTTGCCTATGAAATCTATACAATGTATTTCTGAAACCCCATACTTTTCATATTCCCCCCTAAATGCTATCTTTCCTAAGATTTCTTCTTTTTCATATATTTCTTTAAAACCTTCCATAATACTATTGATATTATCCACTTCAAACACCTACCTACTATTTTTAACAAAACAATAACACAATTTTTTGTTTCTCCGGATACAATATTAATATATTTTTGTTTCCATGTCAACAATTTTATAGAATTTAATTTATTTTATGATTCAATTACAGGCTCACTTTTTTATGGAATACAAAAAAGCTATAAGAATAATAATTCAAATAGCTTTTTATCAATAATTTATAAATTGAATTTAAATAACTCCCTAAGAATATACTAATTGGGATCTATCTTGGTATTTGTGCTTTTTATCAACTTTTACTTTCTTAGATTGAAATGAATGATTAAACATGCAACAAAGAACTTACTAAACAATTGGCCAAATATCAAAAATTGGGCTTTGTAAAGTTAAGTTCTCCTTTTTCTAAAATTCTAAATTTCATAATAATCCTTAATTTATATTAATGCAGCAGTTAAATCAATAAAAATTATATTATATATAAATTAAGCATTCCATTTTCCAAGACCTTAAATCTTATAATAAAACCTCCTTTAATTTATATTGGATATGTTAAGCTATTTAAACATTACTCTTTTCAACTCTAGTAAATATAATGAATTTTTTTAAAAACAAATATACCACAAAATAAGTAGAAAAGAATAATGAACAAAACAATTGTAAATTGCTTTCTTTTCCATTTTAATAAAATATAAATTGGGATTTCATTAGAAAGCTAATAAAAAACTATCAATATAAAAAATACAAAGGCCAATTTTATATATAAATATAGTAATAAATATTATTGTTGTCTAATTAAAACTTTACGTAAACGTTCTTTATTTATAACTGTTTTTATAGCTGTTTTTCCTTGTTTAATTTTTATTGGTTTGAATATTGCTAAACCATGTTTTTTGCAATATTCAAATTGCTCTTTTGAATACATATCATAAGGATAGGTAACAGGCATTTGCTCTGGCTCCATTTGGTTATAACTGTACTTTGAGTCTGATGGTAAATTTAAAATTATATTACCTGATGTGACTCCTGCAGTTATGGAATTCACATTATCAATACTAGATAATGCAAGGTCTAATGCATTTTTCCCATCTGAAGGTATATTTACTTTAAACACTGCGCTGTCCAAGGGATTTATATTTGCACCAGTTATAGTACCAATATTAGTTTGAGCATGAATTTTTGCTGAAATATTTTGTAAATCAATATTTCCTAATTCACTGTAAATACGTACTTCTTTAATTGTATTTGGTATTTGCACATCAAAATTTACTTGTATTCCATTTGCATTTGAACTGGATTTAACCCAATCCCAATAATTACGAGTTTTATTATTTGCATATAAGGGTTCGTAAAAAATTATATCCTTTTCAATTTTAGGTTTAATGACAAGATTATTTAACTTTTTATCTATATCTTTCATTGACTTAGTTTGTACCAACTTTGCCTTAACCTTCAAATCATTAGTGTCTGATTTGCTAATTCTAACATCACCGTTAGAGTTAAAAATAGACAACACATCAACATTTGGTTCTCCCTTATAGTTATAAACATCATGCACAATAGGAGCTTCAAGTGTATCTCTATCTTTTCCATTTTTAAAATCATTTAAGGTTCTATTTGTAGAACATGCACCTAATAACACTCCAATTGTACCAATCAGTAATAGGCTTACTAATTTTCTTGTTAACATAGTCAATCCCCCTAAACTTGTTACATGGATTCATATTTCTTTAATTTTGAAAATCATGTTATTAGTTCTATCTTAGTACAATTTTTATTATTACCTTCTTCTTTTTCTAATTTATTTATCACACTTATAAAAAAAGTTATCTTCAAAACAAAAACATAACTAGTTTGAATTCTAATAATTTTTTACTATAATTGCATTTTTTATTTTTCCTAGTATTAGCATAAAAGCTATTATGAATAATGCCATTATTATGGTTATTGAGATTTGTTTATTATCAACAAACCAAAATATCAATCCTATTCCAATCAAAACAAGTAATATAATTTTTGTTCTTTTTCTATAAACATCTATTTCCTTTTGATCTAGGGGTTTATTACTATCTTCTACTGGTTGAAGAGTAAATATTATACTTGTAGCACAAAAGGTTATAATACTACAAATAAAATTATTCCAATATATGAACTTTATTCCTAAAAATACTACTATCATAATAATTATGGAAAACATATAACATCTTAAGGGTGTTTTTGCATGATATCCCCCAGCATAAGATCTTAGGGGGATATATGCCATTAAAAAAATCACACTTTCCAATACCATTTTAAATAAAAGGCCTATAGCTATGGCAGTAAGGATATTAAAAATTATTAAAAATCCTTGATGGAATCCATATGTATATAACTCTTTATCCTCACTCTCAATGATATTTCCATCAATGAGTTTGTCCACAACTTTTTCTGATATAGAAAATCCCATTAGAATTTTCGCAATTTTTCTGCGCCTTTTGGCATCTTAGGTTGATGAACAAGGAATATACAAGCTGCGTTTATATTATAGGCTGTAACCATCAGTGCCAAACTGGCTAAAATTTTACCCATCTTCATTTTAAAACTTCTCACTGCTCCTCCTCCATTTCTGTTAGAATTATTTCATACTTCTATTAAACCACTTTTATTTTTCTGTGCAGACTTTTGCAGCGAAATATATATTCTTTTGCAGTGAACTAAGATTTTTATAAAACTTATATTTTAAATCCACAAAATAGCAGCAGAATCTTTTACAATTCCGTTGCCACTGCTATTTTTTTAATTAATATAAAGTAACAAAGTCACTGAAAATACATTGTCATCATGCTGTATTTCCATAGAGCCATCATATTTTTTTAAAATAACTTTTATGCTCTCAATTCCTATACCATGATTGTTTCTATCCCCTTTAGTTGTAAGCATTTTGTTACCATTTATTAATATTTCTCCATTAAATGGATTATCAATTCTAACAATCAATCTTCCCTTAGTGTATTTCATTTTAAAATTAATATATCTATTACATTCTAGTTTATCTACTGCATAGATTGCATTGTCCATCAAATTCCCAAGAATAATTGACATATCAAATGACGGAATCTCTATACTCTCAGGTATATTTAAATTAAGATATGCACTTATATTCTTCTGTCTTGCTTCCTGAAGTTTAAAATTAAGAACGCTGTCAATAGCGGTGTTGCCTGAATATACATATTCTTCCTTGCTATTATACACTTCTATGATATCTGATATGTGCTTTAATGCTTCTTCACTTTTTTCCTTTTGCAACAAAGAATAAACTGTTAATAGATGATTCTTTAGATCATGCTTTATAGCCTTCGTTACTTTCATGGAAGATTTCATCAAATTAAACTGCCTCTCATAGTACTTATTTTGCTGAATAATCCATAACTTTTCTGTTTGCTTTGCACAGGTTAAAGAAATTACTTCATATAAATAGAAGGTAGAAAAATTAATCATCAGTATAAATATAACCCCCACAATCATAAAGGTCATATTGGCAATATTCAAATGAAAAAGTAATAATATAATATACATAGATGCCATTGGAATAAGTGTAATGGATATCCAATAGGAAAGTGGTACTTGCTCTCCCTGCTTCGACTTTTTATATTTATTTAAAAGTAAAACTATAATATATGTAGCTAATTTTAATATAACTAAACTGTAAGCATAATAATATTTATTTTCTGCAAATATATCAAATTGCAATCCTGAAAGCAGATTAATCACAATGATTTCAATACACATCAAAATTAAATAGATAAACATAACCACAAAAATTCTTTTTTTCATGTTAGATTTATAGTTCAGGGATATTATAAAGAAAGAGAAAATATTACACAGCATCATGACTATCGGAATTTTTATAAATAAGTAAACCAAAGAAATAGCAAAAAAATATCCCACATAGGAATATATCTCCATTTTCTTATTTGCATCTTCACGCGAAAAAAACACCATCATAAACTTAAAAATGATGTATGTTCCGAAAATATTAGTTGTAATATATAAAAAGTCATACATATTAATATTCATCATTTAACCCTCATTTTCAAAAGCAATCTGGAGTTTTCTTACTTCGCTCCTTCTTGATTGTCCTATAGGAAGACAGGAGGAACTAGACATAATAACTTCCTCATATTTAAACCGGCTTACATGAATATAATTTATGATATATGACCTGTGTATACGAATAAATTGATATCTAGCAACCCTATTAAATATTTCATCTATAGCTCCATAAAACATATCTTCTCCTCTTGTTGTAACTATCTTTATTTTTCTGTTGAGACTCTCAAAATAAATAATGTTTTTAATAGGTACCCTTAATATTTCATATCCCTTCTTATAGCTAAATACAAACCTTTGTTTTTGTAATAATTTCATTGCTAAATTTAAATCTGCAATAATCTTTTTCCTATTAATTGGTTTGGATAAAAAGTGCATAGGCTGTACATCAAATAATTGCCTATCATAGCTGTCTTTACCTGAAATATAAACAATTTTGGTAAGATAATCATCCATTTCTTGCCGTATTTTTCTTCCTACTTCAACACCATTCATCTCTTTCATTTCAATATCTAAAAATATTAAATCAAAAGATTGTCCCTTTTCCATATATCTACATAATTCTTCTCCAGAATAAAACACTTCAATTTCTATTTCTTCAAAATTATATTTTTGATAATTTAACAAAACATTCTCAATGTCCCCACAGATAACGGGCTCATCATCGCAAATTGCTACTTTAAACATAAACGCAACCTCCCCATACTCCTAGTCTGTGTAAAATTAAAGTAATAAAGTTTATTTTTAAAATTTACGATGAAGTTTACTATCCATCATGGTAAATTTTACTACATATTTGAGTTTTTTTCCACAATAATCCAAGTACTTATAAAAAAAATTCATCTATTATATATTCTAATACTAATGTTTCATACAAATAAAAAATGAAGAAGCTCACGAATTAGAAAAATATTCATGAGTTTCTTCATTTTTCACTTTAAAAAGCTCTATTATTTTACTGACAAACTTTACCTGGGTTCAATATATTCTTAGGATCAAATGCTAACTTAATATTTTTCATAAGTTCCATGTATTCCTCACCATATTGCTCAAATAAATAAGGTTTTTTAGCAAAGCCTATCCCATGTTCTCCAGAAACTAGTCCATTTAATTCTACAGATTTTTTGTACATACATTCAAATACATTCTTTAACTTTCTGTCCCATTGTTCTTTAGTTAAGTTATCTCTTAATACATATACATGTAAATTTCCATCTCCTGCATGACCAAAACTTCTTATTCTTACATCAAATTGTTCTTGAAGTTCATCTGTATATTTCACAAAACTTGCCACTTTATTTCTTGGAACTACAACATCACATTCATCCATTTCTGTAGTAGATGCTTTAACTGCTTCAAGGAATGCACCTCTGGCTGACCATACTGCTTCTTTTCTTTCATCTGTATCTGAAATATATACGTCAAGAGCTCCTTCTTCTAAACAAATATCTGCCACCTTTTCATAATCTTTTTCTATGTCTTCTTTAGTATTTCCATCAAAAGTTAATAGTAAATACGCATCTGAAGAATTGTCTGGAAACTTCTTTCCTAAAAATTTTTCTGCTGCTAATATAACCTCCCTTTGCATGAATTCTATGGCAGTTGGTATTGCTTTTGATTTTATTATTTTTGGCACAGTATTTATTGCCATTTCTAAGTTTGGGAATGGTATAAGCAAACTTATAGCCTTCTTTGGCAATGGTAATAATTTTAATATAGCTTTTGTAACTATAGCTAAAGTTCCTTCTGCGCCACAAACTAAATCCTTTATGCTATATCCCGAACTATTTTTAACTACCTTTCCACCAATTTCAAGAACTTTACCATTTGGAAGAACTATTTCTAATCCTCTTATATAATCTCTTGTAACCCCATATTTTACTGCTCTCATTCCACCAGCATTAGTACTTATATTTCCACCTATAGTTGCTGATTTTTCACCTGGATCTGGGGGATAAAAAAGATCATGCTCTTCTACAAATTTTCCAATCTCCATAAGGAGAACTCCTGGCTCTACAGTAAGAGTTAAATTTTCTTCATCTATTTCTAATATCCTATTCATCTTTGTCATGTTTATCATTATTCCACCATGAATTGGAACAGATGCCCCTACAAGTCCAGTTCCTGATCCTCTTGCAACTACGGCAATATTATTCTTATAAGCATAAGCCATTATTTTTGATACTTCTTCTGTACTTAAAACTTCCACCATAGCATCAGGGATTTTACTTATTCCACCAAGTTCATCATGACTATAGTCTTCATTTATATCTTCACCTGTATATACTCTTTCCTGCCCTACTACACTTTTTAGAAACTCTATATCTTTAACATCTAATTTTTTATACTCCATAATAATTACCTCCAAAATTGAATTATCAGTTAGTCAATTAATCCTTAATACCCTAGAAATTATACGGCTAATGCTTTACCTTCTTTTATATTATTTATAAGTGTTGGTATTACCTCATAAATGTCTCCTACTATTCCATAATGAGCTACATTAAATATAGATGCCTTCGGATCTTTATTTATTGCTACTATACAATCTGCATTATTCATTCCAGCTGTAAATTGTACGGCTCCTGATATACCACAAGTAATTATAAGTTTAGGTTTTACTGTTCTTCCACTCAAACCTATTTGACGTTTTGCATCTGTCCATCCTGCTTCTATTAATGGTCTTGTTGTAGCTATTTGAGCACCTATTAATTCTGCCAGTTCATTTATCATATCTAAATCTTTTTCTTTTTTAAGTCCTCTTCCAACTGCAATTATTATATCCGCATCTGATATACTTTCTTCTACTTGTTTCTTTGTTACTTTTAATACTTTTATTTGTGAATCTAAATGGCTTTTATCTATGCTACAAAGAGTTACTTTCCCCTTTTTTTCTTTACTTCTCTCTGGTGCATCCATAACCTTATATCTTACTGTTGCAAGTTGAGGTCTATTATTAGGATTTATTATTTGTGCCATTATATTTCCACCAAAAGCTGGTCTTATTTGTACTAAATCTGTATTTTCCTTTATATCTAATATTGTACAATCCGCTGTAAGTCCTGTTCTAAATCTAGCTGCTACTCTTGGTGCAAGAGATCTTCCTATTGTTGTTGCGCCTACTAATAATGTAGATGGTTTATTTTTATTTATGAAATCTTCCATAGCTTTAGTGTATGGTTCTATTCTAAAATCTTTTAATTCTTCATTATCATATACAAATACTTCATCTACTCCATAGTGAAGAATTTCTTCTGCTTTTTCCTTTATATCATGGCCAATAAATACTGCATATACTGGATGATTTATTTTATTCGCTAATTCTCTTGCTTTACCTATAAGCTCATAAGTTACTGGATGAATATCTCCATCTACATGATCTACATATACAGCTATGCCTGTCCAAAGACTCTTATCTATATGTGATTTTTCTTCTTCTACAAACTCCATAACACCCGCTGGCCCTTTTTTAACACATAGCTTACACATTTTACAAGCTGCTGAAATTTCTATTTTCCCACTATTTTCTCCTAGTGCTCCAAAAGGACATATTTTAACTAATTCCTCTATAATTGAAGGAGTTAATTTTTCTTGATTTACCACTAATTTTCCCATATTAAAATCCTCCTTAGTATTACTTTATTCTATACGAATTTCATTACTTTAAGTTTTTCTGCTAACTTGTGGCCTAATTCTTCTCCGGTACCTGTCCACATTTCTTTATCTGTATTTACTGCTGGTGGAAATATTCTCTCTACCTGTGTTGGTGATCCATTTAATCCATACATATTTTCATTTTTATCTTCAAAATCTTTTAAGCTTAACATTTTAACTTCTCTGTCCTTTGTCTCTAGTTTCTTTCTGTAGGATGGAAGTCTTGGCTCATATATATCTTTTTCTACTGTTAAAAGACATGGATATTTTACCTCTGCTACCTCTATTGTGTTTGGCATGTCCATTTCCACTACTATAGAATCATCTTTAATTTCTTCTATTTTTATTACATTTGCTATATGAGCTATATCTAGATATTCTGCCATCTCTGGTCCAACTTGAGCCGTATCACCATCTGTAGTTTGTTTTCCACAAAGTATTAAGTCAAATTCACCCATTTTTCTTACACCTTGAGATATGGTATAAGATGTTGATAAAACATCTGCTCCTGCAAACTTTCTATCTGAAAGAAGTACTCCTTCATCGGCTCCCATCATATAAGCTTCTTTTATAACTTCTGCTGCTTGAGGAGGTCCCATACTTATTACCTTTACAACTCCTCCAAATTCTTCCTTAAGTCTTAATGCTGTTTCTAAAGCATATAGGTCATATGGATTCATCTTTGAATCTACACCATCTCTTTTTAATACTCCTGTTACTGGATCCACCTCTACTTTTGATGTTCCCGGAACTTGTTTTATACATACTAAAATATCCATATAAATTACCTCCAAAATCTATTTATGTTTAATAATAAATTTTTATCTTACGATTACAGAAACGCCATCGGGTATTACCGCTACTTTAGCGTCTTCTCCCTTTAGCTTATAAGCTCTATTTAAAGCTTCTTCAAAATTATATGCATGCTCCATATGCATAGCTTTAATCATATTAGGCTCACACATATCTGTAACCAAAATAACTGTAAATTTATCTAACATCCTAGCTAATATTTGAAACTCCCATTGATCTGGAACTGTTTCACATCTAGGAACTTTTGCTATTCTATCCAAAAGCTCTCTTGGTGATTTGCTATTAGCTAAGTTATCATAAAATGATTGGCCTCCATGCCCATCATTACAAGCTGCTACCATTATTATTACCCCGCCTTCCCTACAGGTGGACTCAGCAGCTGTCATACCTTTTACTGATTGATATATATTTTGATCTAATGGATATCCTCCATTACTTGAAACCACTATATCTGCTTTTACCTTTTCAACTTTTGAAAGTTCAAGTACAAATTTACATCCTGTTTCATGGGCATATTGTCTATGTCCTGCAAAGGCATTTATAACCTTTTTTTCACTATCTATTACCACATTTAATATAAAAGCTAAACTAGCTTTTTCAGCGGCATAAAGCATGTCTTTGTGTACTGGATTATCTTTTAATATTCCAGTTCTAGCATTAGGACTAGCAATAAATTCACCACAGTGATTTGCCATTATAGTTTTTCCAGAAGCTATTCCAGGTAATATACTCTTTCTTCCACCTGAAAATCCTGCAAAAAAATGTGATTCTATAAATCCCTCTGCTATTAAAAGTTCTGTTTCCATTGCTAATTTATTTAATATGAGCTCTCCACCAGATGGTAATGTTCCAACCTTCACTAAAGTGCTGTCATCAGTTGATACATGCATAACTATATTTTCATTTTCAACTATTTCTTCGCCAAATTTATTTATAAGTTCTTCTTTTGTTGATTCTCTATGAAAACCTGTAGCAATCAATATTTTTATATCTATATCAGGATTAACCTCTCTTATTCTTCTTAAAAGTATAGGCATTGTTACCTTACTTGGTACTGGTCTTGTATGATCACTAGTTATTATAACCATGTTCTTCTTTCCCTTTACCAAATCTTCTAATTTTTCGCATTGTATAGGATTGTCCAATGCAGCCTCAACAATTTCTTCTTGACTTAAATTTCTTTTATATTTGTCTGCCTTTGATTCTAAAATCCCTTCTAAATTTTTATCTTCTATCTCTATTTCAATCATTCTCTTGTGATATGGTATTTTTATCTTTGCCATATTTCATCCTCCTCATTAGTTAAGCAATTAGAATCCAAACACAGGTGCCATAAAATAAGCCATGATTCCTAAAACGATTACGTAAACTATACAAAATTTTATAGTTGCATTTAATATTTTACCTTCTGCTCCAACAAGTCCAGTAGCCGCTGTAGCCACTGCTATACTTTGTGGTGATATCATCTTACCAGCAGTAGCACCACCAGTATTAGCTGCTGCAAGCCAGTACGGATTTAATCCTAAAGTCTTAGCTACTTCAACTTGAAGTCCTCCAAATAATACATTAGATGAAGTATCACTACCTGTTACAAAAGTTCCTAAAGCCCCGATTATAGGTGATATTAAAGGATAGTAACTACCCGTAACTGCTACTAACACAACTGCTATTGATTTTATCATTCCGCTATATCCCATAATCTTTGCCATAGCTACTATGGCTATTATTGTTATTGCAGATTTACTCATTTGCTTTATAGTTTTTACTAATACTGAAACTATTTCAGAAAACTTAGCCCCTTGTATTAATCCTCCTATAAAAGTAGCTATTATAATTAATGTTCCTGGTGTAGCAAGCCACAAGAATGTAAATGGCTTAGCATGAGCACCTGTATAAATGTAAAGAGTTGTTTGTATTTGAGATAATCCCTTATTTATTGCTGGGAACAATGGACTAGTTAAAATTATGAAAACAAAGACTAATATAAAGGGTAACCATGCTATAACTGCCTTTTTGAAAGGTATTTTTTCTACATTTTTAGAAGCAGTATCTTTATAAAATATCTTTGCCATAGCTATAGTCACTACCATACATGTTATTGACCCTAATATAGCTGGTAATTCTGCCCCCATATACTTAGCCATTAATAATTCTGGTATTGCAAATGAAAGGCCTGAAGCTAGGGCTATTCCAAAGACACCCTTAATAGATTTCACACTTTTTCCTGTTAACATTACTAAAACTATTGGAATTATGACTATTAGAACTGATAACTGTAATCCTACTGCATAACTAAGTTGAATTACATCTATGTTAGTTACCTTAGCAAGAGTTGTTACTGGAATTCCTATACCTCCAAAAGCTGTAGGTGTAGTGTTTGCTATAAGACATATTATAGCTGCAAAAACAGGGTCAAATCCAAGTGCTGCCATTATACTTGCAGGAATAGCAACTGCAGTACCAAACCCTGCTATAGCCTCCAAAAATCCGCCAAATCCCCAAGCAAGTATTAAAACCAAAATTCTCTTATCTGTAGTTATTGAAGTCATCATCTTTTTTATAGTATCCATACTTTTAGTATGAATTGATAAATTATAGGTAAATACTGCAGCAACGATTACAAGTATTATAGGCCATAAAGCCAATGCCGTTCCTTCTAAAGCAGCAGAAGCTGCATCTAAAATTGGCATTTTCCATACTATAGCTGCTAAAATTGCAGTTAATACCAATGTTGCAGGACAAGTTTTATAACCTGGCATTTTTAAAATTCCTAATGAAACCATTAACCAAGCTATAGGCACCAAAGCAATGAAACACGTTAGATACATATTCATATAGGTTCCCCCTTACGGTAATATGGTACGACCTCTTATTGCTTTCAGTTTACTCCATTTTTCATAAGATTTCTATAATAGTTATTTTCTTAACTTTGGTTAAAATTTCCTGAAGTGCGACTTTCTCCTTTCATTGTAACGTTTTCAAAAATACTATATATAAAATTTTTTTTTATTTTTACTCCTCATTTTTCGAAATTAATGAAATAAGTTATTTTCTTAACTTTCATATTTTACTATTTGTAATATGGTACTACCACATCTTTATTTATATATAAAACTATCCGATTCGCAATTTATAACATTATTAATTGATTTATAATTTAAAAATATATTTTAAAATTGTATTAAGTTAACTATATTCCTTCATTTTAACAATAGCAAAAAAGATGTACACAAAATAATTTTGCGCACATCTTTTTATAAAAAATAATATTGAACTTATTATATATTTCGTCATATATTCTCCTATTGCACGTTTTACTCTCCTATGTTAACAGTTAAAAGTATAGAATTGTCTTCAAGTACTTCTTCATTATCTATATACATATCTGTTTCATTTAATTTTTCAACTACCTTTTTATAGGTATACTCTTGTACATTATGTTTATATTCTTCATCTATTATACTAAGATGATGATAAACATTTTTTAATGAAGATGTATCTTCAATTTCAACATTATAACTTCCACCATCTTCTTTATGAAAAATTAATTGACACTCTTTAGTATTACACTGAATCTTTTCCTCAGCTAATTCTTTAGGACAAGCTCCACATTCCTTAAGAGTTTTTAAAAGCAACTCCTTATCTTTAAAATTTGTAGGAAAGATTTCTTTCTCTACCTTAGGAAGTTCTAATATTTCTTCTACTGTTGTTGAGTTTTCATTCCTATTTTCCATATCTTCAATTGACTTATATATAACCTTCCTACCTGCTTTATTATTTAAATTCATTATAAAATCAACTATCATTTCTTTGGAGTCATATTTTGAAAATACAACATTCCATATTCCATTTTCTTTTTCCCAAGTAACAAATTCTTTCTCTCCATTTATCTCTGTCTTAATTAAATCTCCATGTTTATTTATTTTATACCCAGCCTGCTTCACAGTTTTAATAATCTCTTTCTCATCTTTTAATGTTGTTGGCATATTTATTTTAGAATCTTCTACCCAGTTATCAAGGTCTTTTTCATTCATAACAACCTTAAGAGTCAAAACTGCAGGAACTAATGCTAATGATATAGACATAGCTTATACCTCCTTTAAAAATCTATAGTTCTACCACCTCTAGATATTCTTATATCATCCTCTTCCTTTTTTTCACCTTTTTTTTCTTCATTTACTTCTAAATACTCACTTCTATCCTCTTTTGCTGTGGCAGCAACTGCTCTTACATTTGCCCATTCTCTAATCTTTATAATTTGCTCTCTTTGTGTTACTGAAAGTGGAACTGTATTTTTTATTACTCTTTCTAAATCAATTACTCTTAAAGCTCTATCTTCTGAAAAGGCCTCAAAAAGTGCAGCTATGACAGCTTGTTCTATTTCTGCTCCTACAAATCCTTCTGTTATATCTGCAAGATTAGATAATAATTCTTCTGTAATACTAACTTCTTCACAAACCTCTGCATTGGTAAGTCTTTTTTTCAAATGTAGTCTAAATATATCCTTTCTTTCATTTTTTGTAGGCAAGTCTACAAAAAATATCTCATCAAATCTTCCTTTTCTTAAAAGCTCTGAAGGAAGATTGCTTATATTATTGGCTGTTGCCACAACAAATACAGGCTTAGTCTTTTCTTGCATCCATGTAAGAAAAGTTCCAAAAATTCTCATAGAAGTTCCACTATCTCCTGAGGCACTAGCCCCACTAAATCCTTTTTCTATTTCATCTATCCAAAGTATAGATGGTGATACTGCTTCTGCTGTTTTTATTGCTTTTCTCATATTTTCTTCAGAACTTCCTACAACACCACTAAATATTTTTCCCATATCTAATCTTAAAAGTGGAAGTTGCCACATTGCACTTATAGCTTTTGCAGTTAAACTCTTACCACAACCTGGCACCCCTGTTATTAATACTCCCTTAGGTGCAGGTAGGTTGTATTTTTGAGCAGAATCAAGCCAAGACTTGTTTCTCTTTAAAATCCATCTTTTTAGATTTTCAAGTCCTCCTACATCCTCCATTTTCAAGTCACTTTTTATAAATTCAAGTATTCCTGTCTTCTTAATTACTTGACATTTTTCTTCTAAAACCACATCAATATCATCAATATTAAGCTTTCCATCTTGAACCATAGCTCTTGCAAAAGCATTTTCCGCTTCCTGAAGAGTAAGTCCCAATGCAGCCTTGCAAATTTTCTCCTTCTCTGATTCATTAAGGTTCATATCAATTCTTCCGCTTTGCTCATTTACATAAATCATTTCATTAAGCATACTCTTAATTTCATCTATAGTTGGCAGATCAAAATCTAAAATAGTAATATCTTTTTGAAGTTCATTAGGTAATACCACTGTAGGTGAAAGAAATACTACACTTTTAGGATTGGGACTTGCCTTAAGTACTGTTACCAAGTCTCTAACTTTTCTTATTAAAGTATAGTCTATATTTTTTCCTTGTACTCCAAAAAATACATGGAAATCCTTTAAAATAAAAACTGCTGGTTCTTCACATTTTTCTATAAATTCTAGTGCCTTTAATGGCTGTTTAGTTTCCTCTTTTCCTTTAAGATTTTCTATAGCCATTCCATTTGTTTGGCTCCATATATAAGTTGTTCTAGGAGTTTTTATAAGTGAAGCATCCTTCGCAACCGAATTTATAACTGATATAGCTCTCTCCTCTTCCCAGGTAGATATGTAAACATAAGGAAATCTCGCTTTAAACATATTTGCTAAATATTTTTTTGTTCTTTCTGTGTTATTGCTATTCTCTATACTCATTTTATTCACCCTCCTCTAAATTTTTTAATTTGTTTTTTAAACTATTGAAATCACCCATACCATTTAAAAAAATTGTACCGTTTTTATGTAATCTCACTTCTATTTTGTTTTTTATAGAATTCAGATTATTTTCTAAATGCTTATAAGAAGAAGTTAAAAACCTATAATTTTGATTAGAAGAACCTACCCAAGGCCTTGAAATATCAAATTTGGTCTCATCAAAAGGTCCATCTATTAAAAGATCCGTAACAGATAAAAGATCATTCCACTCTTTTTTGTTAGATTTTAAAATATGCTCATAGGTATATCCTGTAAAGATTAAAACTGTTAAACCTATATTTTTAACTCTTAATGCTATATCATATACCGCTGAAGCTTGAGCAAAGGGTTCTCCTCCTAAAAAAGTTACTCCTTCTATTTCCTTAGAGTTTTTTATAATATTAAATACTTCATCCGTATCTAAAAGTTCTCCTCCTTTGAAATCCCAAGTTTCTTTAGCACCACAACCTTTACAATGAATAGGGCACCCCTGTACCCATATACAGCATCGGGTGCCCGGACCTTCTACTTCAGTTTTAGGTAAAATTCTATGTATTCTAATTTCCATTAAAAATCTACTCTTCTTCCAGACATTTTCACAGCTTCAACCGTTTTAACTGATTTGCAACATATCATAGTCTTTACTGTATCTACAAAGTGTGGTTTAACTCCTACCATTTCAATAAATTCATCTACTGAATCAAAACCATTTTTGCTATTTCTCAAATTAACTGCTTTTTTAGCTAATATGAGTCCTATACCTGGAAGCCTTGAAAGTTCTAATTCGCTACATAAATTAATATCTAAAAGTCCCTCATTATTTATACTATTTCCCATATTGTTTACTGTACTTTCTACTTTTTTGGGCATTACTGGTGGAATATTATCTATATTTTCTTCTTTATTCTTCATATGAAAATTTTCTATTTTAGCTTCTGTATTAATATTAGATTTTTCTCTTACTAAATCATTCTGTGATGTATTTTTAATTGGATCATTTGAATTTATATCATCTAACCCATATTCCTTAGCAATTTTACTTCTCATAGAGTTCATCTCAATTTGCTCTACATCATTTTTGTATTCTAAAATTTCACGCCTAATTAAATATTCTTTTCTTATTTTAAAAGAATGTACAATACAAGCTATATAATCTAAAAGAAATATAATACAGCCTATACTTTGTAGAAATCCTGTCAATTCTCCACCCATAATTAAGCCTATCCATGATATTGCTGTATATATTAATCCATAATTATACCATTTTTTTACCTTTGTCTTTTTTCCCGCAAAATACATGCCCATTCCATTTACTAAAAAAACAAAACTACTTATTATCCATAGTGATTTTTGCATTTCCCACTTATTCCCTTTTTGAGTTACAGCCATATTATATCCCTTCCTTTAGTGTTATATTATCTTCTTCATAGTTTTCAATAACCTCTTCTTCATAATATTCAGAGGTATACTCTGAATCATCTACCTTAGCCTCTAAAAGATTTTCAATTATCCCTATGTAGTTTGTACATTTTTTACCCTTTATACCTTCTACTTCTGCTTGAACAATTCCATCAGGATATATTCTAAGTTTTATTTGTTTTGTCAAAATTCTCCCTCCTATGTCAATTGTTAATAATTAAATTTAATTCCATATTGTTATATTCAACAATTTACTTAAAATTCCTCTACATAATTACATAGTATCTATAATTTATACTATTTGGGTAATAAATTATATGATATATTTAGAGAAATTTAATATATCTTAGAGAAATGTGTATTAATAATTTATGTATTTTATAAATTATTAATAGGCTATGAAGTTCATTAATTTTTTCATAGCCTTTTCATATATTTTTATTTAGTTTAAAATAAACTTAGTAGTACTGTAAAACTTTTATTTTACTATATATTTTTCTTCATAGTCTTTTTATTTTTTATAGTCTCTTTTATTTTATCTAAAATAAATTTTTCTTATTTTTAATTAAAGGACCTCCAAAATTCTCCTGTCTCATTGATTATATCCATTATATCCTCATAAGGTATTTTAAAGGTAGGAAATCCTGCAGCATAAGGTGCAATTTCATAGGGATAAAAGTATATATATAATGCATCCTTTGATACATAAAAAGGTTGATCTTCTTTTATTCCATTATAGCTATCAGGAAATATATAGGAGTATTCTGGATTATTTTTTATTTGTTCTCCTATTATATCACTTAATACTTTCACATAATTACTATCTTCTTTAAATAAATCCTTTAGTTCATAAAATTCTCCTGTAGTTAAATCTATTTTTGTATATATTTTATTTGGCATACCATGGGCTGCTCCAAAAGGAAAATTATATCCATGAAGCTCTAATACTAATAAGTTTTTGTTAAAAAACTCTATTTTGAAATCTCCTAAATAACTATATTCTAATTGAACATTTTCTTCTATAGGTTTTACTTCTGATAAAATTTTGAGCCTATTATTAACCTCATCTTCTAAAGTCTTATCTTCCATTCCCTTAAGCTTTGGATAGTATACTAAATAATCCTTATTAGGTTTATATTTTTCTTCTATAACTTTGTACTGATCATTTAAATGAATAACTGAATTTTCTTCCCATATTAAATTTCCTTCTGTATCAAAGTAAGAAATTCTATAATCCACATAAGCTTTTATTAATTCATTTTCTATAGTTAAGGTTCCACTGCCTTCTACTACAGGTAAGTTTTCCACTTTGTTGCCCTCTTTATCGATAAAAAATGTATTGTTATTATCATAAACAGAAGCTATTCCATTTTTGTAATTTGAAACTCCATAATAGATGAAATCTGTTAATATGTTACCCTCTGTATCTGCAATAGCATATTTAGATCCTATAAAAGGTGATGTTTTATCTATAGCTATTCCAACAGCCATCCTATTATCTCCTAATAAAATTATGTCATTATACTTAGGTGTTATTATATAATTTCCTTCTTTATCTATTACACCATAATTATTTATAGTATTTCCAGAGGCATTTACCACAGCTCTTCCTTCACTAAAATCCTGAGCATAGGTGAATTGCGGTTTTATAACTACATTTCCATCTTCATCTATGAAGCCATATTTTCCTCCCATATCTTCCTTAAAAGATAAAAGACCCTCTCTTAAATTTCCTACAGAAGCATATTCATATTTATTTAATATTTCTCCATCTACATTTATTAGAGCATATTCATTTTCTTTTATTCTAACCACAGCTTTTTCTTTATAAAAATCATTTGCATACTCATATTGTGCTGGTATAATTTCCTTTCCATCTCTATCTAAGTACCCATAAAGATATCCTTTATTAGTATCTATAATGCCATATTGAGCCCTTCCTTCTTTAAAGTTTCCTATATAACTATAATTTTCGGTTTTAGAAATCAATTCCTCTCCCTTTTCATTGATTATATTAAATCTTTCATTATCAATAACTATAGCTCTTCCTTCTGAAAATTCACTTATAAAGCCATACTTATGCTTTACTATATAATCTCCATTCTCATCTATAATTCCATAAAAATCATCTATTTCCACAACTGCAAGTCCATTACATTGAAATTCTAAGGCTAAATCATATATAGGCTTAATTAGAAATTCTCCCTTTTCATTTATATATCCCCATTTAACACCCTTAATAGTATTTATAGGTGCAGGATATACGCTTATATTTTTGCATTTTATAAATAATAATATATAATCCTTTAATTTTAATAACTCTCTTTTAGAAGGATAAGCTTTAGGAAGCTCTAAAGCTTTATCTATAGATTTCAAAGCATCCTCATACATCATTCCTTTAATCTGAGCATCCGCTAAGTAATACCAATATACTGGGAAGTCTGGTTCTTCCTTTACTTTTCTTTTATAAAAATCAATTACTTTCTCAAAATAATAAGGATACACATCTTCGGCTTTTACTAATTTCCCCAAACTCCATCTATATACTTCCACTTTATAAGCTTCTGCTGTGTCATGTAACCATAAAGCTATTTCATTTTTACCATTCATAGCTTTTACACTTTTCATATTTTCCACTTCAATTTTACTATAATATATCCCCTCATCTATTACTCTTTTAAAACCATATGGCGTCCACTGAAGTATATCTAACTCAGACCATATAGCACCTCTTCTCCATCCTATAATTAAATTATCTATTGTATTATCTGTTATAGGTGCCACTTTTAAATAAGAAATATCATAACCCTTTCCCTTTATATTATCTATTACACACCAGTGATTATAGTACTTTTCTAACACCATAATATAATTTTCTCCTTGCCATCTATAACCTACAATTATTTCTCCTAATCCATATCCATTTAAATCAGCTCTTATTATTAAAGGCTCATTGTTATTATCTTCTTCAACTATTATTTCAGAGCCTATAGGTAAGTACTTATTAATAATATTAAACAAATTTCTTTCAAACAAAATAATACACCTTTCATATAGTGCTTTTAACAGCATTATATGAAAGGTGTATATTATAGGTTACTTAAAATAACCTTATTATATTTAGTTATTATACTATAATTTTAATAATAATTATTTTGAAAATATTATATTTACTAAATCAAGTAACTTATCTTTAATTAAATCTTTCTTAATAAAGTAAGCCGCTCCAAGAGCCTCACATACTCCTGAATCATTAGTAAAATTATCCTTTCCCCCATCAGAAAAAACAATTATTTTGGTACCTTTATATTTTTTTTGTAATTCTACTACAACTTCTAAACCGCTTTTTTTAGGCATATATATATCTGTCATTACTAAATCAATGTTTCCACATTTTTTATATACCTCAATGCCTTCTTCACCGTCACAAGCTTCATAAACCTTGTAGTTGGCTTTTTCTAAAATATTTCTTACAAAACTTCTAATACTTGCAGAATCATCAATAACTAATATATTCTTTTGTGAGCTACTCATTTTTTATAACCTCCCCCTTACTTATTAATAAGCATCTACCATCGCAAATCAATAAAATAAAGATACCAATATTAGATTAAAATTGTACTAAATATTAATAATTATAGCTTAGACAATAAGTTGCAATAATTGCCTTTTTATTTGAAATAAATATAATATTTTAATACAGACAAAAATTATTTGACAATTTAAATCACAACTTATTAATATCTTTATACCTATAATATTAGCATAATTTAAAATCATACTAAAGTAAATTTTTATTTAATATTAATATAATTATTTTCTTTTTATTATAAAATATTCTTTAAATTTTATTTATATGTTTTTGTAATAAATTGTTATTTTATGACTTTTATTAGGTTTTAATGTAATAAATAACACCCTAATTATAAACCACTTTATTATATTTTTCAACAGAGAAAGAACTGGATATAATGTTCTTTATTGGATATATATATATTACAATAAATTATATC
>NZ_BAAAAP010000011.1:0-127471 GCF_054768215.1 Clostridium sp. CTA-1 | reverse complement strand
GGAAGAAGGAATAATATTTAACCTTTTAACAAATCCAGTAGAAATATTAGAGGATGAAAAGGGCTGGGTAAAAGGAATGAAATGTATAAAGATGGAACTAGGAGAACCAGATCAATCTGGAAGAAGAAGACCAGTAGAAATAAAAGGCTCAGAATATGTAATGGATGTGGATACAGTAATAATGTCTCTTGGAACTTCTCCAAACCCATTAATATCCTCTACTACAAAGGGATTAGAAACAAATAAAAGAAAATGTATAGTAGCAGAAGAAGAAACAGGATTAACTACAAGAGAAGGGGTATATGCAGGAGGAGATGCAGTAACAGGTGCTGCCACTGTAATACTTGCTATGGGAGCTGGAAAACAGGCCGCTAACGCTATAGATGACTATTTAAGTAAGTAATTTATTCAGCTTTCCCAGGACAAAAGCACTAGTTTTTCCTTGATGTAACAAGAGACCGAAGCAATAAAACTATCTATTATTGAGTCAATAATAGCTTTTCAAAGAAAAAGTTTTTCTACTAATATATTTTTTCAAATTTCTATAATAAGCTGAGATGAACTTCACAGAATTGAATATCTTGAAGTTCATCTCAGCATTGATCAATTCTAATATTTCTTTTCATATCAATCATTAAATAAATTAAATAAATTAAATAAATTAAATAAATTAAATAAACATTAAGTAGTTAACAAAGTCTATGAAGTGAAATTTGAATCAGATGGAGCTAACTCCACTTGATTCTTAGCTGAACGAATCTAGGGACGTAGTTGCGACTTTAGAGAAGATGGTAGTATTAGAGCGAGTAATCATATTCTCTAAGGCTTAGAGGCATTTCAGTGTATAAACTAATGTAAATTATAAATAAAATATATATTTTATTTATCTTTGTTTTTTGATATTATAAACCTTGTATTAAAAAAATTAATGATAAAGGTTAAAAGCTATAGCATTGTTGATACTGCAATTCAGCAGTTTTGAGTATTAACAAAGGTGTAAGGAAAATAAATTATTTAGTTTATAATAATTAAATTATAGGAAGGTGCTTTAAATGAATTTAGAGAATAAGAAAAGTCATAGGATTATTACTTTTTTAGTCATTATAATAATAATAGTTGGTTTATTATTTATTAGTTATCCTTTTATCCAAATATATTTGGATAAAAGAACAATATCTGAAAATTTAAATAAGTGGGATAAAGAAAGAGTCATAGTTTATAATGATAAATTAGAAAATAATAAAAGTAATAAATCACCAAATAATAAATTAAAAGATAATAAATCAGAAAATATTAAAGATAATCAAAAAAAATTTCCTGAAGTTAGGATTAAAGGTAAAAGTATAATAGGCAAGATTATTTTTCCTAAAACTGGTGATGAGATTCCTATATTAAAAGGGGCTACAGAAGAAAATTTAAAGGGTGGAGCTACCCTATATGATAATGGAATATATCCTGGGGATTATGGGACTTCAGTGATTTTAGGACATAGAGAAACAACTTTTGGTTTTTTAGAAAATATACATATTGGAGATAAAGTTAACATAGAAAGTTTAAATGAAATTTATGAATTTAAAGTAAAAAAAATATATATTACAAATCCAGAGGATAAGTCAATACTAGAACAAGAAAATAAATCAAGCATTACATTAGTTACATGTTATCCATTTAGATATATAGGATCTGCACCTGAAAGATTTATAGTAAARCTTGATTTAATTTCATAAAATAATAACTGAATTTTATAGGAAGAAAATAAAAATAAGTTGGTAATTAAAAATAAATTGTATATACTATATAAGATTTAAAGATGTTAAAATAGTRAAAAAAATGGTGCTTTTAGAATAGCATATATTAAAAAAAAGATTATCTTAAGGTAAAAAACAACAAAAAAATTGTAAAAAGTATAAAAAATTAATTATTAAAGGCTTAAAAATTTTTATAATAAATTAAGAAGTAAAAGAAAAAACTTGTTCTAAAATGATAGTAATAAAATTAAAGTATATGTAAAAAGAAACAAAAGTTTTAGATGTCTTTTAGAAGTTTTTAGCTATAGATTTTATTAAATTTAATGAATATATATAGCTGAAAATAAGAGGAAATTCTTCATACTAAATAAATGCAGCCATTGTACTAACTACATTTGATTGAATCTTCATATAAAAACTACACTTAAAAAGGTGTAGTTTTTTTATGTTCATAAAATTAATATTAAAATTTTAGTAGTATATATTTTAAAGTAAAGTTTTTTTAGTTTTTAATATGACTAAAAAAGTTAAATTCTAATTTTTATATCTATATCATTAAAAAAATATAAATGAATATATGAAATATATGCTTTGTTTTGGCACAAAAAGTCTGAAAAATCTAAATAATTACAAAAGTACATAAAATTTTGTAAATTACAATTGACAAAGTAGACACTTTTAAGGTATTATAATAAAAAAAGTTTTTTATGGGTAATCCTTCAAAAAAATATAAATTTTATTATGAAATCAATAAAATCGAAAAATTGGATATAGATATATAAATATGGTTTTAATTAATAAGAGCAATAACATTATTTTAAATATCAACTTTTATATAGATATTTGTTATTACTGTTTGTATTCTTGCTCAACTTATAAAAAGTATTACTGCGACATCTAGACAAGAAGTTTTAGTAGTTTTACACATTGATTCTATATTTTATTGCATAGATAACATTTAGAAATGAAAACGTTATACTGATGAATAAGATGCCAGAAATCAATGTTTATATAGCTTAACAGAACTATTATAATTGTAAGGAGATGACAACATGAACAAACTAATGAAATTTTTTGTAGTAATTTTTATGATCACTAATATTTTTTTTAATTCTTATTCAGTTAATGCAGAGACACCAGAAGGCCAAAAGAATTCAAGCATATTAGATAATTTAAACATTACGCACGAGGATGGCAGTGATAAGAACCAGTGGTATACATGGGAAAGAGTAAATTTAAATTATGAATGGTCACTTAAAGATCATAAAAAAGGAGACGTAGAAGAATTCGATTTACCTAAGGAATTTCAATTAGAAAATGGTTTGGATTTCAATATTAAGACAAATGAAGGTGTATTAATCCAAAAAGTTCATGCAGATAAAAATGGTCATGTTAAGGTTGAACTTGTGGATCCTACAAATTACATAGAAACGCATGAAAATATTCATGGTAATATGTATTTTACTACTAAATTTAACAAAGACATAATAAATGAACCAGGAAAGTATCCAATTAGTTTAGACAATAATATAAGTACTGAACCAATAGAAATTATTCCAGAGTATTTACCAAATAAAGATGAAAAAATTTATAAATGGGGAACTGTTAATAAAGATGATGGTATTATAAAATGGATTATAAGAGTAAATTATGCTCAAGCTAAAATAAATAATGCTATTATAAAGGAAGAATTAGGTGAAGGACAAAATTATATAAAAGGCAGTGTGAAGATTTCACAAGTTACATTTAATCACAATACAGGTAATTATGATGAATGTATAGATGTTACAGATAAATTTAATATGAATGAAAATAATACAGGATTTAATATAGATTTAGGTAATATAAATAAAGGATATATTATTAAATTTAATTCAAAAATAACAAATTCTAATCAAATAATATTTCCTAATACTGTAAGATTATATGGAGATAATATTGAAGAGAAGTTTACAAAAGTGGAGGCAAAATCATCAGAAGGTGGAGGAAAAGCTGCAGGGATTAATGATCCTTCTGTAATATTAACTAAAGTAGATAGTGATACTAAAGAAGTATTAAAAGATGCGGAATTTAGCCTTCAAAATAAAATGGGTATAGACATAAAAATAGGTCTAAAGACAGATGAGAATGGACAAATTCATGTAAAAGGGTTAGTGTCAGGGGAGTACCAGTTTGTGGAAACAAAAGCTCCTAATGGATATAAATTAGATAAAACACCAATAAAGTTTACTATAAAAGATGGACAAATTGGAGATATTAGAGTAAATAAGGAGAATACAGCAATACCCGGAAATGTAATATTAACCAAAATAGATAGTAGTGGTAAAAAGGTATTAGAAGGGGCAGAATTTAGTCTTCAAAGCAAGAGCGGAAAAGATATAAAAATAGGATTGAAGACAGATAAGAATGGACAAATTTATGTAAAAGATTTAGTGCCAGGGGAATACCAGTTTGTGGAAACAAAAGCCCCTAATGGATATAAATTAGATAAGAATCCTGTAAAATTCACTGTAAAAGTTGGACAAACTAATACTTTAAATCTAATAAAATACAATGAAGCTTTAGGGAAAATACAAAAAAAACTATTAGATTCTGGCGATAATAAACCAATGCAACCAAACAATAAGTTAATCCAAGAAAAGAGTAAAATAATGCAATCAAATAATAAATTACCACGTACTGGATATAGCTTTAACTTTATTATGCTAGGAATAGGTTTTATATTAATAAGTATAGCATCAATATTTTTAATAAGAAGACAAAAGCAATTAAGAAGTAAATAATGAGATTAAACTGCTAAAATATTTGATTAATTTAACATAAATATTTCTATAGTTAACCCACTAGATTATAAATATATTTAGTGGGTTATTTGAGTATATATAAAATATGAAAATTTTTAATTAATGATTTACATTTTTGTTTATCAATTCCATAAATGTTTCGGGGGTTACTATTTCTACTTTAGGATTTTTTCTTAGCTTATTAACAGCATTTTCAATATTATTTAAGCTTTTGCTCCAAGCATGAACATATACAAAGGTGTAGCTATTAGGATCACGAATATCTACCTCACCAGAACTAACTCTTTCATTAATATTTTTAACCAATTCATCTTCGCTTTCTAGGTTACTCCAAAGCAGATCTCTACAAGATACTATAGGCTTATTATTAGACCAAATAATTTTTCCATGATAGTTGTCGTGTTTATGGTAATCAAGATAAAACAATCCCTGTATGTTAGGCTTAACAGTAAATTTATCCCAAAGCTTATTATTATAAAAAGAAGAGTCATCTATAATTGCTACATATTTTTCATCTACTTTTTTCATATAATCATCTAGTGTATTAATATATGTACCTAGAGCATTCTTATCATATTTGCTGGGATACATATATCCATTGCCTGAAGGTGATACTATAAAATAATCATTAGTAAATCCATGAGAGGCACTTTTATAATATAAGCTGAAAACAGTTGGAGCTAAATAATACAAAGATGGACTTAGAGACCAACCAAGATTAAAGTTACCTCTATAAGGGGAACCATACCACTTAGGAGACCCATAATTAGTTCCAAGATTCCATTGTTGATTATCTCCATCTGACATAATAAATGTTACATAATGGACATCTTTTTTATTAGTTATATTTGATGAGGATTTTTGGGTCATAGGGGATGAAGGAAAGGCACTTAACACAGTTAAATTATAAGACCAATCAGCAGCCACCATACTTACACCATGTTTTGATGAAGTGCTTACATTTATAAATTCATCCGGTCCCCATCCTAAACAAATAGAATTGGCATTCATAGAGGAAAATACTTTATCTCTGAGAGATGTATCATCTATGCTATCTTCATAAAATATTAGAGCCTTAGTCATTATGGCGTAGTCTCTTAAAGATGTTTCCTTTTCAGGAGATAATTGAATTACTATTGAATGATTTAATCCAGAATTCCATAACTTATTGTAAGCCCAATTTTTGTCCGTATTTCTACAATCTCCACTAATATTTGTTATACTATGGGCTCGTACTTTATTTTCGATGCTTTCATCAACTGCAATGGAATTATTTAATGAAGCAAGAGAACAAGCATTGTTTATAGAAGGATCTTTTGATGATTTATTGCTATAAAGAACATATCCATGAACATAATTTTTATATATATTCAATAATTCCCATGGATTTGAAATATTTTTGTATGATACACCATAATTATTTTTTAAATCATCTAGCCATATTTGATAATCTGGTTGTGAAGAATTAAGAGTGTATATTTGATGAGAGCAATGATTATTAACTATCCCTTGAAGAGTAGCTATCATTGTTCTTTCACTAGGAGTCATTATATTTTGAGAGATAACATATAAGTGAGTTGGGGTTTTAGAATTTTTTATATAGTTAGAGGAGCTTTTATTTGAAGAAGCAATAGATAAGGAACTATTGCTTCTAGTATTAAGACTTTTTTTCCAATCACTCCACTTGATTTTAAAATCGTTACCATTTTCTTTGGAGTATTTATAGAAACTTTGTAAAAAAGTAGACCTTTTATCATTGTAGAAAGATTTCATTTGGTTTTCATCAAAACCTGCTAATAAGAGTTGTCTTTTTATAATATCATCAGCAGATACTTCTTTTGCATTTTTCATCATATCGTACATAATCATAAAAGTAGTAGTTCTTCCTATGCCCTGTTTACAGTGGAAATGATACCATGTGTCTTTAGGGTTAGATTTAATTACATCAACAAAGTAATCAACCATATCATCTGTAGGTAACTTTGTATCAGTAACAGGTATACGAACATATGATAATGAGTTATGCTTAACAAGCTGTTCTTCATTTTCAACTTTTGTTGGAATTATAGTTTTATTGGGGTCATTGTAAAAACTAATAGGAGAATTTAATTTAATACTTTTTAATTTATTATTTTCATCTTCCAAAACTTCAGCTTTTGTTAATCCTATATTAGCATCATTTTTTTTATTAGCCCAACTAACAGGTAATCCATTAATAAATCCATGAGATTCCTGTCTTAAATCAACAACTGTTATAGGCAATGAAGTTTTTATATTACTTATTATAAGTGGAAGATTTTGTTCGGAAAATTGCTTACTACCAGAAATATTTAATGTGTTTAATCCACTAAGATTTATATTTTTATTCTTCTCTACATTTGATATATCAGAGGATTTACGAAATTTCTTTGGAATTTCATTGTTATTTCGTGAATCTAAAACTAAATTTATGGTGTTATTATCATCTATAGCTGAAGTAGGTTTATTTGTTATTGAAAAAAAGCAAAGTACACCTACTAATACTAATAGAATAGATATATTTAATTTAAAAATTTTTTTCAATTATTATCACCTCTTCTATATTAATTTTAAGTAAATTGTATCTTTAATTATCAATTACTTAATATAAATATAGAATGTGTTATTTAAATAACTTGTATACAGGTGATTAATGGATTTATAAAAAACAAATAAGTATCTGTTTTAGCAATTTAAAATGATATTAATATCTACATAATAACATGAATATGAAAATTTTAATTTGAATGTAGAAAATATGCATGATATTAAACAATATATTAATAAAATTAATTGGTATATTAATTATAATTAATTTTTTAAATGTTAATATTAATTTTATTAATATAATCTGTTGACTAATTTAATATAAAGGGGTATTATATTAAATAGCAGGAGGGATAGAATGATATATAAGGCAATAACAACTTGCCCAGTATGCGGTAAAAAACTAAAAATAACACGGATTAAATGTTCTTCATGTAATACTGTTATAGAAAATGATTTTAAATTTTCTAAATTTGATTATTTAACTAAAGAACAGCTAAAATTTATAGAAGTATTTATTATGTGTAGAGGCAGTATTAAGGATGTGGAAAAACAACTTGGAATTTCATATCCTACAGTTAGGGCAAAACTAGATGAAGTAATTAATGCATTAGGATATAAAGAATTAATTAAGGAGAAAAAAGAAGAAAAAGATGCTATTGGGGCATTAGAAAGAGGAGAAATTTCTGTTGATGAGGCTATAAAAATATTAAAGGAAGATTAATGAAATAGTGGAGGGATACTTATGAGAGAGGATTTAATAAAAGTTTTAAAAATGTTATCTGAGGGAAAAATAAATATAGAAAAGTGTGCAGATCTTGTAGAGGCTATATATAAAAACAAGGAAACAAATATAACTAATGTAAATAACTATAATGAAAAAATGTTTAAGATATATGTGGATTCTTCAGAGGGAGATAATGTTAAAATTAATATTCCTGTAGTTGTATTGAATTCCATTTTAAAAATCACAGGGAAATTGCCTATAAAAAATGCAGATTTAGAGGGTGTAGATTTAGAAATGTTAGCAGAAACAATAAGTAAAGCAATAGAAAGTGAAATACTAGGAGAAATCGTATCAGTTAATTCAAGCAAGGGTGATATTGTAAGAATAGTTATTGAATAGGTGATAAAAATGAAAATAATAGTAAAACATAAACATACAAGATTGTATGTTCCAGTCCCCATTTCGATTTTGCCGTATGTATTAAAATTTTTAAAAGCTATGTGTAGAAAATCAAGTAATAATAGTGAAAGTATTAAATATATAAAATACTTAGATGTAGATTCAATTATGTGTATAATAAAAGAACTAAAGAAACATAAGGGGCTTAAACTAGTAGAAGTTAGAAATGAAGATGGTACATATGTGTTAATTAAAGTTTGAGTTTTTAGTGATTTTAAAGTAATTATAGTTTCAATCATAAGGGTGTAAATATTAAGAGAATATAAATTTCTAGGTAGGCATTAAAGGCTAACATCAGTTTTTAATGCCTACCTAAAAATTATATTTGAGTTTTATATTATGAAATATTTGATAACAAAGTTAAATTATTAATCATATAATGCTCCATAAAAATTTAATAATATTATATTTAATAAATTCTTTTATATAGATCCTTTGGTTTTAAGTTATTCTTTTTAGCTGTTGCTCTCCAAGACATATTACCAGCTAATTTAAATATAAATTTAGGCATTTTAGCATTAACAAGGATAGCTTCTGAGCAAGTAGGATTACTAGAACTGTTTTCAATATCTTTCTTTAAATCTAAAAAGGCATTATATACGGGCATTTTCATTTTACAGTTTAGAGGCATATTTTTTGAACTAGCCATAAACTCACCACCCCCTATGCCTACACCAAATCGCCAGTTTAACCCTATTCTTTTACAGTAATTTTTTAGTATGTCAATGGCTAATATATTTTGAGTTCCTTCTAAAAAACCACAATTAATTAGGCAGTACATATCCATATTTAGATTTTTTTTATATTTAATAAAGTCTTCAAAATAAATCATAAAATCAAGCATGGTACTTGGTAAACAATCTGCATACAAGGGAGAAACAAAAATAATTTTATTAAAGGATATAACATCCTGAAGTGAATTCTTGTCTTCCATAAGTTCACTTATATAATATTCTTTTGTTTTAATATTATTATTAAGTAATTGGACTAGTTCATTAATAAGGTAGTTAGAAGTACCGTTTTCTTTTCTTGGACTACCATTTATTATACATAAACTATTCATAAAAATTTACCTCCTTTATTTCATGGCTATCTGCTCTAATATTCTTAACTTTTATGAGTGGTAGATAAGAGCAATTATGTCCTTAGATATGTTATCCTAAGTTTTACATTAAGTAAGATATTTATTGTAAATAAACTCAATCTAAAACTAAGAATTACGTGATAAATTATCTAAAATTTCTTTTATTTTAGATATATCATTAACTATGAAAGTTTTGTAATCCTTAAAATTTAAGTTTAAAGAATTGGCTTTAATTAAAGCTTTAAATGTAGTTTCTTCATTAGATGAGATATCTTCTCCATAACCTATAACTACAAGCTTAGGGGATTGATTATATCTGTAAATATGATGAATCTCTCCATTAATTTTCTGAAAAAAGGGTAGTAGAATCCCTATAGAGCGATCTATAACATTTTTTATATAAGGAGAGTAGCAACCATGATATATTTTTGTAATTATAATAAGTACATTACTGTGTAAAATATATTTAGGCATTTCTGTATAGGAATCATTTATAATGCATTTCCCAGGGGTCTTTGTCCAGCAATTAAAACAGCCACAACAGGGATGTATATTATTTATTTCTTTTGATAATATTTTAGTCTTAGGTGGTAATAAGGATAATATATCACTTGAATTTTCTTTAGTTAGGTCATGAATTAATAACATAAAAAGTACTCCTTTCATATTTAAGTAGGGATATGTTGACAGTGTAAACTTTAATTTATTATATCTCTGAAAGTTTACACTGTCAACATAAGATGATACAATATATCATAATATATTTATATTTTTAGAAAAGAGGTTATTATATGGCAAGTGATACATATCATCATGGAGATTTAAAAGAAAGTTTAATAATAGAGGGTCTAAAGTTATTCAATGAAGAGGGTGCAGATAAGTTTTCACTTAGAAAAGTAGCAGCTTTATGTAATGTAAGTCATTCAGCTCCATACAAACATTTTAAAAATAAGGAAGAATTAATTAATGCCATATCTCAGTATGTATTTGGTGAATTTGAAAAGTCTTTAAGGGAAATAGCAGAAATGTATAAGGATGATCCATATAAAAAAATTATGGAGCTTGGGAAAAAATATGTTTGGTTTATGGTTGAAAATCCTGATTATTTAAGATTTTTATTTTTAAATAATTATAAATACGAGATTATAGTTGATGAAAATAAACTTGAAACTAAAATTTCAGGAGCCTTTGGATTATTTAAAAACTCTGCTATTGAATACTTAAAAAGTATAAATGTAAAAAGAGAAGAATATGCACAGGATGTAATAGCTATGTGGTCAATGGTACATGGAATTGCGGTAATGTTAGCAAATAGAACATTTATCTATAATGGAGATTACTTAGAACTCGTTGAAAATATCATATATAAAAATCTTAAGTTTTAGATTTGAATTACTAAAAATATTTAAGAGGGTATCAAAAACCAATAATGCTTTAAATAATAATAAACCTTTAAAACATCTTAAAGGCAAAGAGTATCCAATTTATGTTGAAGGAAAGTTAGTAAGGGAAACCATTGATAAAAGTGGCGATATTATACAGGCAGGAGAAAGATTTAGGGCTATGACAGATAATGTTGAAAATGAAGAGGGACTATCTCAAAATTTATTTTTGGGATAGTCCCTTTAAAAAGTTACCGAAATTTTTATCTCATACTATATTTGTATATATAGAAACTAAATAAATTGTAAAAACAATTTGTCTTATTAATTATGGCAAATAACTGGAGTTCCTGCTTCTATAGATTCAAATATAGTTTGTGCTAAAGCGTGAGAACAATTTACACAGCCATGAGAACCACCATTTTTATAAATAGTTCCTCCAAAATCCTTTCTCCAAGAAGCATCATGCATACCAATACCACCATTGAAAGGCATCCAAAAATCAACAGGAGCAGCATATCCTTCTCCTCTTAATACAGCATTTCTTTCCTTATAATCTAGCTTATAAACGCCTTCAGGGGTTGCATAATTTGCGCTTACATTACCAGTAACGATATTTCCATCAATAACAACATTTCCATTTTTAAAAAACCATAAATGTTGTTTTGTTAGATCGATTTCTACATAAGTGTTTCCTATGTCATCAGCACCAGTATAAGGTGTAGTTTGAGCATAACTAGGTTTTTTATTTATAGTTTTTCCTTCTTTTATAGCTTGTACTAAATTTTCAGTCTCTTTAGGCCTATCAATAGCCCAACCATAACTTCCTCCACTTACTTTTACATGTTCTCCTGTTGCTGTGACAAAATCTCTGGTTTTTCCTGTTGTATTGTAGGTATAGGCTAAATTATCCATATAAGCCCTTACCTTTTCTTTATCTATATAAGCATTAAATTTTTCATCTGTTTTAAGCCAATTATTTATTGTAGAAGCATTTACTACTTCCTTATTTCCTCTTATATCATAAGTTATTACTGATTGTAAATATTTGTTCATAGTTTTTTTTGCTTCAATAACTTCTTTTGACTTTGAAGTATATTTTGGATTTTCGTAACAATTGCTTTTTTCTAAATCTATAAGTTTTTTATCTTTAATTATTGCGTTTTTTATTTCTTTATACAGTGTATCTTCATTAACTTTATTACCCATAACTTCTGGTACAATTTCATAATCTTTACCTGTATATTTTAAACTAGCATTTTTAGGATTAGTTATTTTATCTTTATCTAAAAAAACCATTTTATTAATATGTTGTTTTAATAAATTTTCATCATAAGAAATAGTTCTAGGTATTTCGTGTTCTTTTTTCGTAAAAATACCTTTGAACAAATTGAAAGGATTTTCAGCATCTTTTAACTTTTTAATTTCGGTATTAGTATTATATTTCAGATTAAAGTCCTTTGCTGAAACCCTTTCTTTAGCTCCATCTCTACCTTCTAATTGTAGTGTATAATTTTTTACCTCACTTTCCATTTCCTTATTAACTTCTTCTACAGTTTTACATGAAGCTTTAATGCCATTGATAGTTGTTCTAAAATAAAAATGATTTTTAAAGTATAATACCATACATACATAGATTATAAGTATGCTTAATAACCCTATAATACTAGGTCTAATATGATTTTTACTTTTAGTTCTTCCTTTACTCATTAAAAAGATGCCTCCTAAACTTTAGTTACCATATATAATATATAACATTTTCGACTGGTTTTTCAATTCATTTATACAAATTTTATATATTTTTTATATATTTTTCTGGAATAATCTCCAATTGGAATAAAAAACCCATAAATACAATTTATTTTTATTAAAGGAGAAAAGAGTTTTTATAAAATAGTTATATCGAAAATTAATTATAATAAAAGAACATAAATGGCTATTAATCCTTTTACAGGTTATTTTAATATTTTAATTTTATAAAATTGGAATTATTTTTTTAGCATAAACATAATAGTTAGTATAATTATGGATTTTATGATATAATAATCCAGATATTTTGTTAAAATTTATTTATTTAATTAAGCATAATGTTGGGGAGGCAATTTATGATTTTAAAAGAAACAGAATTAGTTAGACAAGCTAAAGAATCTAAGCAATTATATAATATAATTGTGGCCTATTTGTTAGTATTTTTATTTATGGTTATAGGACAAATAATAGGAGGAATTGTATTTCTTATAATAAAAACAATATTAAAGATTCCAAATAATACACCAATTAATTTTTCCATTTATCTAATAACAGAGTTTTTATTTTCTACTTTAATTGTATTTATTTGGGTGAAAAAACGAGAAAAACGCAGTATTGCTGGCCTAGGATTTTGTAGAGAAGGATTTTTGGGAAAATACATTTCGGGTTTTATTGTAGGTGTTATATTATTTTCATCAGTAGTTATAGTTCTTATAGGTACAGGTCATATAAATTTAGTAAATGGATTAAATTTAAATAATATATTACCATTAATAATAGTTTTACCAGGATGGATGATTCAAAGTGCAACGGAAGAGGTATTAGTAAGAGGATGGCTTATGAATGTGTTAGGTGCAAAATATAATATTACTATAGGGTTAATATTTTCATCATTACTATTTGCTCTCTTACATTTTTTTAATCCTAATGTAAGTTTAGTTGCAATTTTAAATTTATTTATAACAGGAATAGTTTTCGGATTGTATGTTATAAAAACAAAGAATTTGTGGGGAGCCTGCGGACTTCATGCAGCTTGGAATTTTTTTCAGGGAAATATTTTTGGATTTGAAGTAAGTGGTATAAAAACAGATATTGGGAGTTTAATGAAATTGAAATTAGTTGGTTCAGATTTATTTACGGGAGGCTCCTTTGGGCCAGAAGCTGGAATTGCATGTACTATAGTTTTATTTGTAGCTATAATAATATTATTATATAAAATTAAAAATTCATATGAAAAAATCCATTTATAAAAGCAAAGGTAAATTATTAGTTTGTTTAATATAAAGAAGTAGACAATATATTAAAAAATAATAAATGAGATTATAAAGAGCATTCAGCTTATAACGGCTGGGTGCTTTTATATATGTAGAAAGAGATTTTTAATATAAAATAGTCTTTAATTTTAAGGAAAGCCATTTTGAGACTTTCCTTAATACATAAATAAATATTTAAAAAAATTGCGTCTTAACTCTATTCAACAATATAAGAAATTAGTCTTTCAATCTCAACTTCATAAACTTTGTTCCTTCAATTGGATTATATACATATGGTTCAATATCATAAAATCCTAATGCTTTATACAAGGCTTGAGCGCTTTTCATCGTTGGAAGAGTATCAAGTTTAATAAATGTTTTGAAAAACATTTATTAATTTTTGTGCTTAATATACAAAATAGTAATGTCACAAGTAAGTGTGTTAGTTTTTGTTAGATATATAAGTTGAGAATTATTTTCTCAGATATATCTAAATTATATTTGTTATAAAAATATCAATTTATGTTGAAATATAAAGGTTTATAAAATATATTGACAAATTATAAAATACAGTATAATATTTAATTAACATAAACGAACAAATAAAACGAAAAGAAAAACACAGATTAAGTTTCATAAGTAAATTAGATTAATATAGATTAATTTGTTTTTTATACTGAAAATAAGAGGTGATAGGATGCTTCCAGTAGAGAGAGAACAATACATAATTGAAAAGTTAGAAGATTTAGGAACTGTGAAAGTTGAAGATATTGCTAATGAACTAGATGTAAGTTTAATGACTATAAGAAGAGATTTTGATAGATTACAGGATAAGGGTATTTTATATAGGAGTCATGGAGGAGCTGTAAAACGTTCTACTTATTTATCAGAACAAGCCTATGATTTAAAGAAGATAAGCAATATATACGTAAAAGAAAAAATAGCAGAAAAAGCTTTGAGCATAATTAAAGAAGGAGATAGTATATTTTTAGATGCAGGTACTACAACCTTTGAGTTGGCTAAAGTGCTTAACAAAGTAAAAGATATAACAGTTATAACAAACGATCTTAAAATAGCTTTAGAATTGTATCAAAACAATGTGAAAGCTTATATAGTGGGGGGGAAAATACAAGAAGAAACAGGATGTATAATAGGCCCTACTGCAGATGAATTTATATCTAATATAAAAGTTAATGTAGCTTTTTTAGGAACCTCTGGAATAGATTCTGATTTTAGATTATCTACTCCTACCTTTGAAAAGGCAAACTTAAAGAAGCGTATAGTAAAATCAGCATCTTATTCTGTTCTTTTAACAGATAGTAGTAAGTTTAATAAGGAATCCTTTGTAAATATATTTTCTATAGAATCAGTAAATTGCATTATTACAGATAAAAAATTTGATAAAGATGAAGATAAATATTTAGAATCATTAAATGTAAAAATAATCAATGTATAAATAGGAATTTTATTCAATGAATCCTATGAAGTTTAGTAAATGATTGGTTCGAGGGGGACATTAAATGTTAAATTATGTTATTATAGCTGACGATTTGACGGGAGCTAATGCTACAGGAGTTTTAATTAAAAAATTAGGCTTAAAACCTGTAACACTGATGAATTCTTTAAGAAAAGATGATTTAGAAAAATCCTACGATACAGTTCTTTATTCAACAGATAGTAGAGGGGTGGAAAAAGAAGATGCCTATGAAAGAGTTTATCAAGCTACAGAATTTTTCTTTAGCCCAAATGTAAAAGTTTACGGAAAAAGAATAGATAGTACTTTAAGGGGAAACATTGGATCAGAGATAGATGGAATGTTAGACGCCCTTCCAAAAGGTACTATAGCTGCGGTAGCACCGTCTTTCCCAGAGGCTAACAGACAAGCTGTAGGAGGATATCTTTTAGTAAATGGTAAGGCTTTGGAGGATTCAGATGCAGCAAAGGATGGTAAAAAGCCTATAAACTCTTCCATAATTGAAAAATTAGTAAAAGAACAAAGTAAATATGAAGCCGCATCTATATATATTGAAGATATTAAAAAAGGATGTGAAAATTTACAAAACAAAATATTAAAGTTCTATGATGAGGGTAAAAAATTAATAATATTTGATGCTTTAGATAACAATGATTTAGAAATTATATCAAAAGCATTAATAAATACAAATATTAAGTTTATATCTGTAGATCCAGGGCCTTTTACTGCAGAGGTAATAAAGCAACATATTGTTTTAGATAAGAAGAATAAAAAGAAGCAGGAAATTAAAAAAGATAGAGAGATTAATAATAAGGTTCTTATGGCTATAGGAAGTATAACAGATACTACTAGAGCACAGCTAGAAAGAATTTCAAAGGATAGAGACATATTTAAGGTAGATATAAATTCTAGAGCTATATTAGGTGATATAAATACAAAACACAAAGAAATAGACAGAGTAATAAATAAGGTTATAGAAAATAAAGATTTATATGATGTATTTTGTGTAGTACTAGATTCTTTATATGAAGAAGTAAGGATTAATTTAGATGAGGAAGCAAAAAAACAAAATACTACAAAAGAATTTTTATCTCAAATAATGAATACTTCAGTAGCGGAAATAAGTTATAGAATAATGAAAGAAATAAAATCTATAAAGGGTATATTTAGCAGTGGAGGAGATATAAGTGTTAGTATTTGTAGAAAATTTAATTCAGCAGGACTAGAACTTTTAGATGAAGTAATGCCTTTAGCCGCTTATGGCAAGTTTATAGAGGGAGAATTCCCAGACATGAAAATTGTAAGCAAAGGGGGAATGGTAGGAAAAGAAGATGGAATGGAGTTATGTGTAGATTATTTATTTAAAAATATTAATTGTGACTAGGGAGGACTAAATATGATTAATAATAAACCAATAATAGGAATACCTATAGGGGATCCAGCCGGTGTAGGACCAGAAATAGTAGTAAAATCATTAACTGAAGCAGAAGTTTATGAAAAATGTAATCCTATATTAATAGGAGATGCAAAGGTAATTAAACAAGCTATGGGATTCTGCAATGTTAATTTAAATATAAATTCAATTAAAAAAGCAGATGAGGGTAAGTTTACTTTAGGAACTATAGATTTGATAGATTTAAATAATATAGATATTGATGAATTAAAAATAGGTAAGGTTCAAGGTATAGCAGGAAAAGCAGCCTTTGAATATATAAAAAAATCTGTAGAAATGGCTAAAGAGGGAGAGCTAGATGCTATAGCTACAACTCCAATAAATAAAGAGTCCTTAAGAGAAGGTAATGTAAATTATATCGGTCATACTGAGATTTTAGCAGATTTAACAGATACAGAAGATCCTCTTACTATGTTTGAAGTTAGAGGAATGAGAGTATTCTTCTTAACAAGACATGTTTCTTTAAGAAAAGCTTGTGACTTAGTAACTAAAGAAAGAGTATTAGATTATATAATAAGATGCTCCGAGGCTTTAGAAAAACTAGGAGTAAAGGATGGGAAGATGGCTGTTGCAGGGTTAAATCCTCACAGTGGAGAACATGGCTTATTTGGGGATGAAGAAATGAAAGCTGTTGTTCCAGCTATAGAAGAAGCTCAAAAAATGGGATATAAAGTAGAAGGTCCTATAGGAGCAGATTCAGTATTCCATCTAGCTCTTAAGGGAAGATATAATTCAGTATTATCTTTGTATCATGATCAAGGGCATATAGCAACAAAAACATTAGATTTTGAAAGAACTATTGCTGTAACAAATGGAATGCCAATACTTAGAACTTCAGTAGATCATGGAACTGCCTTTGATATAGCAGGTACTGGACAAGCTAGCTCTGTAAGTATGGTAGAAGCTATAATTTTAGCGGCTAAATATTCACCTAAATTTAAAAAATAAATTTTATTAATAATTATGATAATTTCTGGGGATTCTTATCTTCACTAAATGAAAGATGAAGATAAGAATCAGCTAGGATAATAGATAAGCTGAAATTTTAGTTTTAACTTCATAGGGGAAATTTATATTACATAAATTTATTACATAGATAAAGTATACATAAAATTTTTTACTAGTTTTTTTTAATACAAATGAATACCTTTACAAAACAAAAGGAGGAAGAATAATGGGAAACACAGTAGCAGGAAATCAAATGATATTAGGACTCGTAGTTGGAATCAGCATACTCGTATTTTTAATATTAAAAACTAAAATTCATACATTTTTAGCACTAATTATTGCAGCAGCTACTACTGGACTTGTAGGAGGAATGCCACCTAATAAAATAATTGATTCAATATCTAAGGGTTTTGGGGGGACATTAGGAAGCATTGGTATAATCATAGGTTTTGGGGTAATGATGGGCCAGATTTTTGAAGTATCTGGTGCAGCGGAGAGAATGGCTAGAACTTTTATAAAGTTCTTAGGTAAAAAAAGAGAAGAATTAGCATTAGCAATAACAGGGTTTATAGTGTCTATACCTATATTTTGTGATTCAGGATTTATAATTTTAGCACCACTTGCAAAAGCAATTTCCAAGAAAACTAAAAAATCAGTAGTTTCTCTAGGAGTAGCTTTAGGATTAGGACTTGTAATTACACATAGTTTGGTACCACCAACACCTGGCCCAGTAGGAGTTGCAGGGATATTTGGAGTAAGTGTAGGAAACTTTATTTTATGGGGAATTCCTTTAGCTATACCTATGGTGATAGCCGGAATGATTTATGGAAAGTATATAGGAAAAAAAATATATCAAATTCCAGGGGATAAAGAAGATGAGTGGATTAGAACAGAATATCAAGAGCCAGTATATGATTTTGAGGATGAAAAGGATAATAAAGAATTACCATCTACCTTTATGGCTTTTGCACCAATAATAACACCTATAATATTTATACTTATAAATACTATATTAGATGTTTTAATTAAACAAAAATCAATAACTCCTAGTGGATTTACTAATATGGTTCAATTTTTAGGTTCTCCAATAATTGCAGTAGGAATTGGTCTTGTAATTGCTATATATGGACTAGCAGGTAAGCTAAGCAAAGAAGATGTTATAAATGAAATGGAAAAAGGAATAAAATCTGCTGGTATAATAATATTAGTTACCGGTGGCGGTGGAGCTTTAGGTATGGTACTTCGTGATAGTGGTACAGGAGATTATATAGCAAAATCAATTGCAGGTTCTCATATGCCAGTTGTATTAATACCTTTTATAATAGCCTCTTTAGTAAGACTTATCCAAGGAAGTGGAACAGTTGCCATGATAACTGCAGCTTCTATAACTGCACCAATTGTTGCAGCATCAAATGTTAATCCAATATTAGCAGCACTTGGAGCATGTATGGGATCACTTTTATTCTCATATTTCAATGATAGTTATTTCTGGGTAGTTAACCGTTCTCTTGGAATAAAAGACGCAAAAGAACAAATAAAAGTATGGTCAGTTACTACTACTATAGCTTGGGCAGTAGGTTTAATAGAACTAATTATATTAAGTTTTATACTATAAAATGTAAATGAATTAAGCTGAAGTTTTTACTTCAGCTTAATTTTTATTTAATAGGCATTATAAAAAATGCTCTTATTTTTTTATATTTGCGATGTGAAAGTTAAATCTATTTTATTTCCACATTTACATAATAAGTACTAATCTAATAATTGTATAAATTAGTAAAAATCTAATAATAGTACAATGGTACTACTATGTTATGCTTCCACGGTCTTAATTAATTAAGTAAATTCTTATATAATTAGATATATAATGTTGAAAAGAAAATTCTATGAAAGAGGGATAATTATGAAAAACTTGACATTAAGAGATGCAGTGGAGGAGGACGCCCCCATTATCACTGGTCTTATATATGATACGGAGGATCTTCCAGAGCATATTTGGGGCCAGGGGACTAAAGAGGAAATTTTAAATAGGATTAAATTGTTAGTATTAAGTGGTGAATCTAGATATTCTTATTTAAATATAAAGGTAGCAGAGCGAAATGATAAAATCTGTGGAGCTATAATTCTTTTAAATAGTGAAGAAATAGCACAGCTAGATACTAAAACTAGTTTAAAGTTGCTTTTTATGATTAAAGGGATTAAAGGAAAGGTAAAATTTATAAAAGATTTTATTAAGGGAATGAGTTTAGAAGAGGGCGGAAAAAGAGAACTTTATATAGCAAACTTAGCCACAACTAAAGAAGTTAGAGGTCTTGGAATAGGAAAAGAGTTAATGAAACTAGCAGAAAAAATTGCTAAAGAAGAAGGATATAAGGGCTGTTCACTATTGGCTAAGGATAAAAATGTAAGAAAATTCTATGAAAAATTAGATTATAAATTTGAAAAGAAGGAAAAGTATTGTTCACAATATTTATATAGAATGGTTAAAATGGTTTAAATGGTTCTAGAATAAATGTAAACAAAGTGTAAAAGAGCTTAGAATAAGATCTTTTACACTTTGTTTTTATAAATTTATAAATTTTACAATATATTAAAAAATACATAGATATAAGTTAATATTAACAATACCAATATATAAATATATTTTACAAGAATAAATATTATGTTTATTGTAAAAATAATATTTAAGAGGATAATTGCATGTTGTTTTTTATAAAAATTAACTAATGTATTGGTAATACATTGGAATTAAAAGGACGTGTTTAATTTATGTGCACTAGTGTAATTCTAAAAACAAAGGATAGTAAAAATTTGTTTGGACGTACAATGGACTTCTCAGTGAAGTTTGATGAATCTGTTCGTTTAATTCCTAGAAAATTTAAATGGACTAATGTAACAGATAAAAATGTTAAAAGTACAAAATATGCTTTTATTGGTATGTCTGTAGTAACAGACAACCATCCCGTTTTTGCTGATGGTGTGAATGAAAAAGGTTTAACCTGTGCTACTCTTTATTTCCCTGGATTTGCAAAGTATGAGGAGGAAAATATTGAAAATAAAGAAAATATAGCTTGTTATGATTTTGTATTATGGGCACTATCTCAATTTAAAAATTTAGAGGAAGTAAAAAAATCATTGAAAAATGTAGTAATTATTAATAAAGTATTGTCTATATTAAATTTTGCTCCACCCTTGCATTGGATTTTATCTGATAAATCTGGTAAAAGTATAGTGATAGAAAGAACATATAGGGGATTAGAGGTATTTGATAATCCAATTGGTGTTATGACAAATAGTCCTAATTTTGAATGGCATTTAAGTAATTTACGTCAATATATTGGAGTGAGAGCTAAACAATTTGATAATGTTACATGGAATGGTTTAGAGTTATGTGCTTTTAGCCAAGGGTCTGGAACTTTTGGATTACCAGGAGATTTTACTCCACCCTCTCGCTTTGTTAGGGCAGTTTATTTAAAAAATAATATTGTGGATATTGATAATGAGATTGAAGGAATAAATGGTATATTTCATATATTGTCTAATTGTGAAATTCCTAAAGGAACAGTTTTAAAATCTGATAATGCTTGTGATTATACATTATATACTTCTGCAATGTGTAGTGAATCAGCTACATATTATTATTATACTTATGAAAATTGCCAAATTTCAGCTGTTCATTTATTTAATGAAGATTTAAATGCTCCCCTTATGAAAGAGTTCCCAATCAATAAAGTAGAATCAATTAATAATATGAATTGATAATATAAAAGACTATCTTAATTTAAATTTTGAGATAGTCTTTTATATTGTATCCAGCATGCATTTAGCAGTAGAAGCCCTTGTAGTCAATTGGGAGGGGGAATTACTAATCAATGGCAAGAAAAATTGGTATGGAAATTGTAACTTTATTTATTAAAAGAAATTGAAGATAGGATGGATAATAATAATTAATTAAAAATAATTATTGACTAATAAGAAAATATATGAAATAATATGATCAAAGTTAATTACAAATAGTAACCAACTGATAAAGAAATGTATATTATTATTTATAACTTAAATTTAAGAATAGAGTACATAGTTTTGTACAAATAATAAAATTAGAAAATATAAATAACGGTTTTGGATATTATAATATAAGATATCATATTAAATATAATTACCTTTTAATGATGAAATCAAAATCATATATAAAATTGGAGGAATCAATAATGAAAAAAGATTTTTATGAAGCAATAGAAAAGAGACGTACATTTTATGGAATTAGTAAGGAAGCAGTAGTTTCAGATGATAGAATTAAGGAAGTTATTGAGCATGCAGTAAAGCATACACCTTCTGCTTTTAATTCTCAAAGTGCAAGAATTGTACTATTATTAGGGGATAAACATGATAAACTATGGAGTATTACAAAAGAAGCTTTGAGAAAGATAGTACCTGAAGATAAATTTGGAAGCACTGAAGAAAAAATAAACTCTTTTGCTAGTGGTTATGGAACAATTTTATATTTTGAAGATATGAGTGTAGTAGAAGATCTTCAGAAACAATTCGCTCTATACAAAGATAATTTCCCAATATGGTCTCAACAATCTAGTGCAATGCATCAATTTGTTATCTGGACATCATTAGAAATAGAAGGTTTTGGAGCTTCATTGCAACATTATAATGAACTTATTGAAGAAGATGTAAAAAAAGAATGGGATATACCAAACAACTGGAAGCTTATAGCTCAAATGCCTTTTGGAAAACCAGTAGTAAATCCAGATGAAAAACAATATAATCCATTAGAAGAACGTATTAAAATAATTAAATAATTAAAATAATAATATACTTAAGCTCTCATATTGTGGGAGCTTAAGTATATTAGCGTTTAAAATGTTTTTAGAGTAAGGAACAAGATAAGCAATTTATGTATATATAGGTATATTTTCTAATCAAATTCTAATCTTTTATTAAAGTCCCTCTAATTTTCACTATATATAATAAGAACATAAAGTATAAGAAATTATTAGTTAGATGCAGTTTCTTAAACATATATAATAAAAATGGAGGGGTTTTATAATGAAGGTGTCTTTAGAACAAATAGACTTATTAAGAAAGAGAGCAAATGTAAGCTATGAAGAAGCAAAAGAGGTATTAGAAAAATTTGATGGTGATATTATAGAAGCTTTAGTATATCTTGAAAAGAATAAAAAGGTCAATGAGGATTTTTGCTGTGAGAGTAAATTTTTTAATAAAATTAAGATGTTAATTAGAAAAGGCAATAAAACTAAAGTTGTAGTCAGAAAAAAAGAAGAAACTGTATTAAAAGTACCAGTTAATGTGGTTATATTATGTGCTGCTTTAGCATTTCCAGTTACAATAGCGGCTACTATAATTGCTTTAGTAACAAAGCATACTATTAGAATAGAAAAAAATTCAGGAGAAGACTCAAAGGTTAATGATATTTTAAATAAAGTATCAACTAAAGTTAATGATATAGTTGATGATTTATCAGAAGAAAAAGAAGTGTATAATTAAATAAATTTTAAATAAACTGTGGTTTAAATTTAAGAATTATTCTATAAGAGTAAAAAGAGTTGTCTGAAAAAATATATTTACTATATTAAAACTAAATATATTTTCAGGTAGCTTTTTTTATTGTATATATATTTATACAAGTTAAAGAATATTTTGTATAATAAAAATATATTAGCTAAAAACAAGTACTTAAAGCTATTCATTAAGGTATAATTTATATAAATAGTTTTTTAGATTAAGTGGAATAATTTTTGGAGGAATTAAAATGGATAAACAGGATAAGGAAAGAATTCTTATAGTAGAAGATGAAGTTAAAATTTCTCGTTTCCTTCAGCTAGAATTACAATATGAGGGGTATGAAATAGAGCAAGCATATGACGGTAGAGAAGGATTAGATAAAGCTTTAAATGAAAAGTGTGACCTAATATTATTAGATATAATGCTTCCTAAATTAAATGGTATGGAAGTTTGTAGAAGGATACGTCAAATATCAGATATACCAATAATAATGTTAACAGCTAAGGACGAAACCACAGATATTGTAATGGGATTAGATACAGGTGCTGATGATTATATTACTAAACCTTTTGCTATAGAAGAACTCTTAGCTAGAATAAGAGTAGCATTGAAGAGAAAAAAATTAGAAGTAAAACATTCTAATACTATTTCTATAAAAGGATTAGAATTAGATTTAGATAAACATATTGTATCCTATAATCAACAAATTATAGATCTTACAAAGACTGAGTTCGATTTATTAAAATTCTTTATGGAAAATAAAAACATTGCTTTAAATAGAGAACAAATATTGGATAAAGTATGGGGATTTGACTATTTTGGGGACACTAATGTGGTGGATGTTTATGTAAGATATTTAAGAACAAAAATTGATAATAAGTATAGTGAAAGATTTATATATACAATTAGAGGAGTGGGATACCTTTTAAAAGATGAATAAGAAGCTGAGTTTTATAAAGGTTATTAGAGATATTTTTAAATATATTTATATAATTATAAAAAAAATAATAATAGTAATTCCAAGAATTATTAAAGCTTTATTAAATAAATTTAAAATAAGATTAAGATTCTCTATTACTTTTAAGTTGAATTTTATGTATACACTTATAATATCAATATTGCTATTTTTATTTACATATACAGTTTTGTTTGGTTTTAGGTCCTTTTTAATAAAAGAGGCTAAGAATAACTTAAATATGTATGCAGAAATAGTATCAAATAATATAAAAGATGTTCCAAAAGTCCCAAAGGAATTAATAGATAGTGTTGCTAAAAAAGGTAATGTATCTATTAATATTTTGGAAAATGATAAAAGCATTATTTACTCAACCAATAAAAATATGAAAGAATATTATAGGAATTTTAAAAAGGATTTACCATATCTTATAACAGGAAATGATAATATAGAAAGATTAATTTTAAATAAAAGTTTTGAATTAAAAAATGAAATATATTATATACAAGTTATAAGTGATTTACAAAAGGAAAATCAATATTTTCATTTATATTTTATCATTCTAGGGGTTCTTGATATTTTCATTATAATTATAATTATAAAATTTGGTTCTCGTATAGGTAAAAAAGTTGTTGATCCTATAAATGAAATGAATTATACAATAAAAAAGATAAATGTACAAAATTTAGATACTCGTCTTAATGTGAAAGGTTTCCATGATGAATTAAGAGAACTTACGCAAACCGTTAATGATATGTTTGATAGAATTGAGGAGTCCTATGAAAATCAAAATCGTTTTGTATCAGATGCTTCCCATGAACTTAGAACCCCGATTGCAGTTATTCAGGGATATGCAAATATGCTCTATAGATGGGGTAAAGATGATAAAGAAGTCTTAGAAGAAGCCGTTACCGCTATTAAAGATGAGTCAGAAAATATGAAGGATCTAGTTGAAAAATTATTATTCTTAGCAAGGGCTGATAAAAAAACTCAGAAGATTCATAAAGAAGAGTTTTATATAAATAAATTATTGGATGAAATTGTACGAGAAACTAGGTTAATAAATTCAAGTCATAATATTATTAATGAAAGTAATGATAATATTTTAGTTTTTGCAGATTATAAATTGTTAAAGCAAGCTTTACGAATATTTATAGATAATAGTTTGAAATTTACACCGGAAAATGGGCAAATAACTATTGGATCACATATAAATAAAAATAAAGTTGTTATTATAGTTGAGGATACAGGTTCAGGAATCCCTAAGGAAGATATACCTTATATTTTTGATAGATTTTATAGAGTTGATAAGGCTAGAACAAAAGATAAAGGAGGCAGTGGTTTAGGGCTTTCTATAGCAAAATGGATTATAAAAGAGCATAAAGGCAGAATAGAAATCAAAAGTAGAGTTAATATAGGAACCAAAATAAGTATATTTATATCTGTAAAAAATAAGGATTAAACCACTTATGTAGGCAAAGCAATGGGATTCAGATAATAATAAACCAATGGAAGATAAACATAGATTAAGCTCAATAGATTAAGCTCAAAGGTAAGTATATAAATATTTTAAATGAAAAGAGAGTGTCTCAAAATAGCTTTAATTTTAATATAGTAAATAAAAATAATACATGTAATAAACATATGAATAAGCTTTAGCAGTTCTTAATTCGACGGAATTAAAAATTTTTGTAATTCCTCACAGGACGTGAGGAGCCAGTAGTGAAGCCAGAGGAGGTTGCCTCTACTGGGTAAAAAATTTTTAATGGAGTCAAATTTAGAACTGCTTAGCAAAATGAATTGCTTTATGAATGTATTTATTTATATTTACGGTTTTAAAATTAAAGCTGATCTTATTTTGAGACATTCTTTTTTGTAATTAAGCAATATATTATTTGGTTTGTAAATAAAAGTAAATAAAGGACGTAAATTGTCCCTATTAATCCCTATAATATATAGATAGCACTCTAATATTAGGAAGGAATAACTAATGTTATGTAGAATTGTGTAAAATATACAAACAAAATATAAAAAAAAGAGAGGTGACAGATTAGTATCATTATCACTGGGGAAAGATATTTTTTATTATTAAAGTATATAAATATAATGAAAAATAAGCTATTTAATACTTTATGTGTTTGTAATGAACATTTTAATATAGGGAGGACGTATTATGATTTCAGTAAATGAATTGGAAAGTTTAAAGGTATTAGCTGAAGTGCAGGCAAATACAGTTCCAGGAGGAATTATATTTGGAATAATGGAAGAGGATACTATAGTATGGGTAAAATCCTCTGATTCACTTAATATTAAATTACTTAGTGTAGGAAATAAATTGGGTAGTGATAGTACTACTCTTGTTGCAATGCGTCAAAGAAAAGTTTTATCTCAAAATATTGACCGTTCTGCTTATGGAATAAGATTAACTATTACTTCAATTCCAATTGTAGATGAGGAAGATAATGTGGTTGGAGCCTTTGCTATGGCAGTGCCAAAATTACATCCTATCGGTAAATCTTTTGGAAGTTTTGCTCCAATGCTAGGGCAAATGTTCCCAGAAGGGGCGTTCTTATTTACAACGGATTTAAATAAAATTGTAGATATACAGTCATCAGAAAAATTTGATGTTCCAACTATACAATCTGGAGATAAGCTTAAGGAGGATTTTATAGCAAGTAAAGTAATAAAAACAGGAAAACCACAGTTAGAACAAGTAAAAACTTTAGAATATGGAGTTCCTGTAACTTTATCAGGATATCCATTATTTGACGAGGAAAATGGAAACAAAGTTGTAGGCTCTTTCTGCATAATTATGCCACAGGAAGTTGCAGACAAATTGAGAACTATGTCTAATAATCTTGAAGACAATCTTTCAGAGCTCTCTGCTACTATTGAACAGTTAGCAGCATCTGCATCACAAATACATACTAATGAACAGGATTTAAATCAAGAGATAGACAAAATAATAACTGTATCAGAGGAAATTAATGAAATATCTTCCTTCATAAAGGCAATAGCTGATGAAACAAAGATGCTTGGATTAAACGCAGCTATTGAAGCTGCTAGAGCTGGAGAGGCCGGTAAAGGGTTTGGTGTAGTTGCACAGGAAATAAGAAGGTTGTCTGAGCAATCTAAAAGTACAGTACCAAGAATTAAAGAGTTAACAGATAACATTAAGATAAAGGTAGAGGACGTAAGTAAAAAAAGCCAAAGCTCATTAGTTTCAAGTCAAGAACAGGCAGCAGCTTCACAGCAAATTACAGCAGGTATAGAGGAAATAACATCTATGTCTGAAGAATTAAATACTATTGCACAGAAACTATAGGATTCTTATTATAAATGGGAATGTGAAATTTTTACCAAATACTTTATGATTTTAAAAGTATAGACAAAACAATATAATATTAGAATTTTATAAAATTACTTTAAAAATAATAGAATGTAACTAAAAAATGAGAAATTAAGTTCAAAGTAAATTGTAAGAAGGGGTGTATCAAAGAGATTTAATTTTAAAAAAGCAAAGATAAAAAATATATTAATAAACCGATTGGTTCCGTTTATTAAATTCATCTTTTATCTTTGCTATATTTAAAATTAAATATATTTTATTTTGAGAAAGCCTCTTCATACTTTTTAAGGGCTATTAAGGCAGCCCCAAGAGCTCCACATATTTGAGGCTCTTCACATATAAAGATTTTGCTGTTTAGTTTTGTTTCCAAGGCTTTTACTACTCCTAGATTTTTTGCTACACCTCCAGTCATCATATAAGAGCCCTCTTTTCCTACTCTATTTAATAATGATAGCATTTTTGAAGCTATGGAATCATTAAGTCCATGAATTATATCACACTTTTCCTTGTTTTCAGCTATAAGGGACACCACTTCAGATTCTGCAAATACAGTACACATATTGGTTATTTTAAGTTTTTCCTTCCAATTAAGTCCTTCCTTACTCATTTCATCAATGCTTATTTGGAGAGTTGTAGCCATCATGTCAAGAAATCGGCCTGTACCTGCAGCGCATTTGTCGTTCATTGCAAAGTCTTTAATATTTCCTTTTTCGTCTAATCTTATAACTTTACTGTCTTGGCCACCAATATCCATAACTGTTCTAATGTTAGGATTTAAATGATGAGCTGCAATGCCGTGACAGGTTATTTCAGTAATATTTTCATTAGCAAAAGGAATATTTATTCTACCATAACCAGTGGAAACAATGTATTTAATGTCATCCCTTGAAAGATGAGCCTTTTCTAAGGCAACCTCCAGTGCAGCATTTGCACCATGAATACTTTTAGCACCAGTGCTTACTATGGAGTAGCTGATTATGTTTTTATCCTTATCTAGAATCACTACATTTGTAGAAGTTGATCCACTATCGATACCTGCTACATAGCAGTTATCCTCTAAGCGGGAGAAGGTTTCACAGTTTGTTTTTCCTTTAAACAACCTTTCAATGAAGGCCTCTATTCTAGTAGTAAGTTGTCCCCTACTTTGATTAGTATAATCAGTTTCAATCTTTAATATGGGAATATTAAGTTTCTTCTTAATTGATGCATATTCAAAGGAATAATAATCACAGAATTTTACTGTGTTATAAATAATTCCTGATATATTATTAGAAAGAATAAGTTTGTTTCTGTAGGAAATATCAGACATTCTCATGCAAGGAGTTTGAGACAAAATAGCTCCAGCATACCATAAAATAAGATCATCTATAGAAGATAAATTAGGTACTTTGTCCCATATAAAATTTTCCCCTGTACAGGTAAGGTTTAATACTGATGATTCAGTACAACTTTCTATCATGTTTACAAGGGATTCATCACATCTACCACCTAAAAGAGCAATCCTGCTATTAAAATTATTTTCACAGGTATCATCAGTAACAATATGTTTTTGAATAGATAGTTTAAATTTTTCAACATTGAAGTTTTTTCCACTAAACTTTTCATAACTATCTATGAATTTCATAAAGGATTCTTTAAGCAAAATACGTGAACAACAGTTGTTTTTATGAGGTAAGTCCATCATATATACATATTTCATCTTTGATTGAGATTTTAAAACATCATATAATCTTCTCATACTGTCACAGCAGTTCATTAATAGTAACTGATCACTATTATAATCAATAAGATTTTCAAGTAAGGACTTACAATATGTACACATATTTGGGTGCATAAGTACATCAGCTCTATCAAAGGTATATGCTATAGGATTTATTTTTATGGGAACCTCATCAAAAGCTTCAAGTATAGAAAGGGGGGTATATTTACAAGTATATGCAATCATAGTTAGATACCTCCTTTATTATTTTCTAAAATTTCAAAAAATGCTTCCAATCTGGTACGAAGCTGACCATCCTGAGAATTTCGCCTATCCACCCCATCTCCATCTATAGATAGATAAGGAATATTATTTTTCTCCATAACTTTTTTAAGTAGCATGGCTCCTCCATTGGATTGCTTACAACCCCAGTGACAAAAATTTATTACTGCATCTGCATTAAGAGTTTTTGCTGCATTCAATATATTTTCAGCCCTTCTTAACTGAGGCCCATTAAAATGATTTAGTATGAGCTTTTTTGCTATTGAATTATAAGGATTTTTTATATCCAACTCTGCTAAATAATCAAAGGATAAATCGCAGCCTAATAATTGAATTTCTTTATTATTGTTAAAGTATTTTTTTAGAGTTTCTTGATAAAAAGGCAGTAAATGAACCCACAAGAATTTTTTGCATTCACCTTTATCATAAGTAAGAATATCTTCATAGATTTTTTTATAAAATTGTAAAGTTTCTATTCTACCCATAGCTACGTGGGAAGTAAAAAGCTTATACATTTCAAGGGTTAATGTGTTTGGAAAGTACCTATAAGAAAGCTCTTTCATATATTTCAACTGATATGTTCTCGAAAGATTTTCATTATGAATTACTGTCTTTAATTTATTTTCATCTAATTTAACATTCATTATATCCTGAATCATTTCCACCATTTCATATAATTGAGAGGCTACATATTCCTCTCCATCCTTTGAATATTCATAAGGAATGTCAATGATGTACAATTCAATATCAAGACAATTTGAAACATGTCTAAAGGTATTTATATTAGCATCACAGGCCATAGTAGTTGTAACTGCAAACCGTGGTTTGGGAAGTAGCTTTGATTCAACAGCTCCTATAAAGGTTTTGTGATAACTACAAAGGGTTTCTGGAATATTCATTTTTTCTGCGTAATCTATAAAGCCATCTTCACATTTTGTTCCCGATAAATAAGAAGAAATCCCTTCAACAAACATGGGATAGATGTCTAGAGCATGCAAAAATTCACAAGGAGCAAATAAATTAACCATTGCAGACCGTTCTGGATGTTTAAGAGGTTCTAATATAAATTTCATGCATATTTTTTCAAGATATTGTAGGGATGAAGGGAATTGATGGTTAGGAAACTTGTCCATAAATTTGTAATTAAGAGTATATCCTGTTTTTAAAAGAGCACGGGTACGTGATGGAGTATCTATGTTCTTTTTTATAATTGAACCATAGTGCTTAATTAAATCCATTTCATCACCAATCCTTATTTATAAATATATCTAAAACAGTTAAAATGTTACAATATATAATATGCCACAAAATGATTAATATGTAAATAATACAAAAAATAACTGAAATTTAAAAAGAAGTCCTATGAAAATAGATCCAATGTTAACACTGCAAAGATAAAAAATACACTCATAAACCAACTCATTTTGCTAAGAAGTTCTAAATATGGCTTCGTTAAAAATTTTCTACCCAGTGGAGGCACCGTCCTTGGTTTCACCACTGGCTCCTCACGTCCTGTGAGGAATTACAAAAATTTTTAACTTCTCCATATTAAGAACTACTAAAGCTTATTCATATAGTTTACTACGTGCATTTTTTTATCTTTGCTATATTAAAATTAAATCTACTTTATTTTTAGGTATGTTGTTTTTTAGATTTTAGTAATATATTATCTAATTTATAAATAATATATTACTAAAAATATATAAGGCTGTATTCAATTTCATATATAATTATACATATGTAATATATTTGTAATACCTTTTATAACATAAAATATTTGGATACACCTATAGGAGGGAAAAAACTTGATGAATAAAAGTATAAATACAATGTATTTTAGTGCTACGGATACAACTAAAAAAATAGTATATGGTATAGCAGAAAAACTTTCAGAAGATTTTAAGGTAAAAGAAAAGATAAATAATGTTGATTTTACATTACCAAAGGTAAGAGAAAAAGTAGTGCCTTTTTCAAAAGAGGATATTGTTATAGTAGGAGTTCCCGTTTATGCAGGAAGAGTTCCTAATGTACTTTTAAAGTACTTAAAAACTATTATTGGTAATGGTGCACTGGCCATAGCGGTAGTGGTATATGGAAACAGGAATTATGATGATGCATTAATAGAACTAAAGGACATACTAGAATCAGATGGCTTTAATGTTATTGGAGGAGCTGCATTTATAGGGGAACATTCTTTTTCTAATAGCCTTGCTAAAAATAGACCAGATGAAAAAGATATGGATGTAGTAAGGTTCTTTGCTGATGAAGTATATAAAAAGATTATAGATGAAAAGCAAATGGAAAATGTATTTGTAAAGGGAAATATGCCTTATAGAAAATATTATATGCCAAGGGATGAAAAGGAAAATCCTATTGATATAAGAAAAGTTAAACCGAAAACAAATAATAATTGTATAAATTGCAAGCTTTGTGTGAATCTTTGCCCTATGGGATCTATTGATTTTGAAGATGTAACTAAATTAAATGGGATTTGTATAAAATGTTGTGCCTGTATTAAAAAATGTCCTGTTAAGGCAAAATATTTTGATGATAGTGGCTACTTAAAACATAAACAGGAACTAGAAAATAATTTTAAATATAGGAAAGAACCAGAATTATTTATTTAATGTAATTTTTAAAATACTTCTCACATATATATCTAAATGTAAGGAAGCTAAATCTTAGCTATAGCCTTAAGGCTTGAAAGATTGGAGGTTATAGCTAGGATATAGATTAATAAAAGATCAAAAATATATAGATTTATAATAATCATTTTTTAGATATTTAGACACTATATAAAAGAAGTATAAAACTATATAGATTTTTTTAATAAGAATATAATAAATTTCTTAAGAATGGTACTAAAAGAAATTTTAATAAATATAAATTACTATATATAAAAATTTTTAAGAAAAATTGTACTTTTTTTAACAATCATAAATAAGCATAATTTGAAAATACTTGAATAATAGTATAGTAGGTACAAATAAAATTTAAAATATATAAAAAATCAATTTTAACCCTTATAAAGTAGGCTGATTTAATAGAAATCAGTATCAAAAATGAAAAAATAATGAGTAAAATTGTTAATTTTTTAACTATTTTTTCAACATTAACAGAAAAGATTTTATTTAATCAACAGAATAAATCATTTTAACCTTAGTTATTTAATTGGATTTAGTACAAGTTTACTTTTAAATTATTTAATTAAATTTGCCTTATATTTAATGAATTTTGGTACAAGTTTATTATTTAGCTGAATTTGGTACAAGTTTACCTTTTAAAAGTAAGGCAAACTTAGCCATTTCAATATAGTAAAGTTTAATATTTAAGGAGGAATGTTAAAATGACAAAAGAGGGATTAGCTTTAGAAGGTGTAAAAGTAGTTGAATTATCAAGCTTTGTAGCAGCTCCAAGTTGTTCAAAATTATTAGCTGATTGGGGAGCTGATGTAATTAAAATAGAACCAATTCAAGGAGATAATATAAGAGTTGTAGGTGGAGTATATAATTCACCAGCAAGAGATGATGAAAATCCTATGTTTGAACTTGAAAACGGAAATAAAAGAGGCGTTGCAATAAATACTAGAAGTGAAAAAGGTAAAGAGGTATTAGGAAAATTACTTAAAGATGCAGATGTTTTTGTTACAAATGTAAGAGAAAAGGCATTACAAAGAAGTGGATTATCCTATGATCAATTAAAGGATAAATATCCTTCATTAATACATGCACATATATTAGGATATGGAGAAAAAGGGCCACTTAAGGATAAGCCTGGATTTGACTATACTGCATATTTTGCAAGAGGAGCTGTAAGCACATCTTTAATGGAAAAAGGAACATCACCAGCTAATACCAATGCAGGTTTTGGTGATCATTATGCAGGCATGAGTTTAGCAGCTGGTATATTAGCAGCACTTCACAGAAAGACATTAACTGGAAAAGGTGACAGAGTTACAGTAAGTTTATATCACACAGCTATATTTGGTATGGGATTAATGATTACTACAGCTCAATACGGAAATAAAATGCCATTATCAAGAAGAACTCCAAATAATCCATTAGCAACAACTTATAGATGCAAAGATGATAGATGGATACAATTAGCATTGCTTAAATATGATGCATGGTTCCCTAAATTCTGTAAGGAAGTAATAAATAGACCTGACCTAATAGAAGACTCAAGATTTAACAAACAATCTGAAGTAGTAAAACATGTTGAAACTTTTGTTGGAGTATTAGAAGGAGAATTTATTAAAAAAGATTTAAAGGAATGGGCAGATTTATTAGATAAGGCTGACTTACCATATGAAAAATTACAATATTGTGAAGATATATTAGAAGACGAGCAAGCATGGGCAAACGACTATTTATTCAAGACCACATATGACAGTGGAAATACTGGTGTATTAGTTAATTCTCCTGTTAAATTTAGCGAAGCTGGAATGAGACCATATAAAGCTGCACCAAAGATTGGTGAAGATACTGAGGCAATTTTGACATCATTAGGATACAGTAAAGAAGAAATAGAAGAAATGAGAAAAGAGAATGCAATAAAATAAATTAATGTAAGTTTTTAGATGGAGGGTATAAAAACTTAGATCGAGAAAGGGGAGGAATATAAATGGCTGATAAGAAAGAGGTCAAAAAGAATGCAGCAAAAATGATTAATGGTATATTAGCTAAATCTTATGCGGATGCTTGGAAGGCAAAAGAAGAGGGAAAACCGGTTGGTTGGTCAACTTCTGTATTCCCACAGGAATTAGTAGAAACTTTTGGTTTAGACGTATTATATCCAGAAAACCAAGCCGCTGGGGTTGCAGCTAAGAAAGAGTCCTTATCACTTTGTGAGGCTGCAGAAAGTGCTGGATATTCAATTGATTTATGTGCATATGCAAGAACAAATTTTGGACTTCTAGAAAAAGGTGGATCAGAAAACTTAAACATGCCAAAGCCTGACTTTATATGCTGCTGTAATAATATTTGTAATCAAGTTATTAAATGGTATGAAAACATTGCAAAGGAATTAGATATACCACTAATAATGATTGATACTACATTTAATAATGAAGATGAGGTAACAGAAAATAGAATTAAATACCTTAGAGCTCAATTTGAAGAGGCTATAAAACAACTTGAAAAAATTTCTGGAAAGAAATTTGATCCTAAGAAGTTTGAAGAAGTTATGAAAATCTCCGCTGAAAACGGTAAGCTTTGGAAATATTCTATGAGTTTACCATCAGGATCTTTCCCATCACCAATGAATGGATTTGACTTATTTACTTATATGGCTGTTATCGTATGTTATAGAGGCAAAAAAGAAACTACAGAAGCTTTCAAATTATTGATTTCTGAATTAGAAGATAATATTAAAAATAAAGCAACTTCCTTTAGAGGAGAAGAAAAATATAGAATTATGATGGAAGGAATTCCATGCTGGCCATATATAGGCTATAAGATGAGAACTTTAGCAGGTTATGGTGTTAACATGACTGGAAGTGTTTACCCTCATGCTTGGGCTCTGCAGTATGAAGTAAACGATTTAGACGGAATGGCTAAAGCTTACAGTACTATGTTTAACAATGTTAACTTAGAAACAATGTGTAAATACAGAATAGATTCCTTAATAGATGGAAATTGTGATGGAGCATTCTATCACATGAATAGAAGCTGTAAATTAATGAGCTTCATTCAATATGAAATGGAAAGAAAAGTTTTTGAAGAAACAGGTATACCATATGCAGGCTTCGATGGAGACCAAGCAGATCCAAGAAACTTCAGTAAGGCTCAGTTTGAAACAAGACTTCAAGGCCTAGTAGAAGTTATGGAAGAAAGAAAGAAAGGAGGAAACAAATAATGGATAATATAAAAAATATTTTATCTAAATTAGAGGGAATTGTTAAGAACCCTAAAAAAGTTGTTTCAGATTATAAAGAAAGAACAGGGAATAAAGTAATAGGATGTTTCCCAGTATATACTCCAGAGGAAATAGTATATGCAGCAGATATGCTTCCAATAGGTATCTGGGGAGGCGATGTTGAAGCTAATTTAGCTAAACAATATTATCCAGCATTTTGTTGTTCCATAATGCAATCCTGTATGGAATTTGGCTTAAAAGGGATATATGAGGGATTATCAGCTGTTATTATTCCCGGAATGTGCGATACATTAAACTGTATGGGACAAAATTGGAAATTTGCTATTAAAGATATTCCATATATTGCATTAGTTCATCCTCAAAATAGAAAATTAGAAGCTGGCGTAGAGTATTTAGTTGAAGAATATAAACATGTAAAAGCAAAAATAGAGGAAATAAGAGGAAAAGAAATAACTGAAGAAGAAATGCAAAATAGTATAGAGATATACAATGAACATAGAAAAGTGATGAGATCTTTTGTAGATGAAGCGGCTAAACATCCTAATACAATAAATAACTACCAAAGAAATTTTGTTATTAAAAGTGGATTTTTTATGAGAAAAGATGAACATACAAAAATAGTAAAAGAATTAAATGAGCTATTAGCTATGCTGCCAGAAGAAAAATATGATGGTAAAAAGGTATTAGTCACTGGAATACTTCTAGATTCAAAAGAAATGCTTGATGTTTTTGAAGAAAATAAATTAAGAATAGTAGCAGATGATTTAGCTCAGGAAAGTAGACAGTTTAGAACAGACGTACCAGAAGGAAAAAATGCATTAGATAGATTAGCAAGACAATGGTCAAATATTGAAGGATGTTCTTTGGCATATGATCCTAAAAAGATTAGAGGTTCAATGATTGCAAAGGAAGCTAAAGCTAAAGAAATAGATGGTGTAGTATTTGCAATGATGAAATTCTGTGACCCAGAAGAATATGACTATCCAATTGTTAAAAAGGATATTGAAAAAGAAGACATCCCTACAACTATGATAGAAGTAGACCAACAAAACAAGAGTGTTGAACAAATAAGAACAAGAATTCAAACCTTCTCAGAAATATTATAGACATAATTTCATACTAAGTTAGAATTTTAAATTTTGATAAAGGCTAGAAAATTATTATTTATTTAGATTTAATAAGCTGATTTCTAAGCTTAAGAGGGAGTTTTTACTCCTACTAAAGCTTAGGAAATGGTTATCCAGGGACGTAACTACTCTTTATTCCCACTTTAAAAAAGAAGAAAGTATTAGAGCAGGCAGTCATGGGATAAATGCTTATTTAGGCATATGGATAACTTTATGGGGAGTATTAGGCTTATAGATTATAAGATAAAAATATTTTATATAAAAATAATTAAATTTCCTTTTATAAATTATGTAGTGATTTTTCACTAAAAGTTTTAATATGTGAAGTTCTTTTATTATAGATTAGCTAAAAGAAAAGACATATTAGAAGAATTAATATGAAATTTTTAAAACAGTATATGGGTTTATAAATAAATATTTTACAAGATTAAAATGAAAAATCACTACATTTTATTGAAGGTTTAAATTTAAAAGGAGGAAAGTATGTTATTTAAAAAAGAGCATGAACTTTTAAGAAAATCCGTAAGGGATTTTGTAGATAGGGAATTAAAAGATATTCCAGAAGAAGTTGATACTGAAGGGAAATTACCTAAAGAGTTATTACAAAAACTTGCACAATATAAATTCATAAGTCCAGTAATACCTAAGGAATATGGTGGAGCTGGAGCAGACTATGTATCATACTGCATAATAATGGAAGAAATCAGTAAAAGATGCGCATCTACTGGAACTTTTATAACAGCAGGAGCATCATTGGTAGCATTACCTTTACTTAATTTTGGAACAGATGAGCAAAAAGAAAAATATTTAAAGCCTCTTGCTAAAGGTGAATATATTGGATCTTTTGGACTTACAGAACCAGGAGCAGGATCTGATGCTGGTGCTGGCCAAACTACAGCAGTTTTAGAGGGAGATCATTATATTTTAAATGGAAGAAAAACATTTATTACAAATGCACCTATTTGTGACTTCGCTATAGTAACAGCAATGACAGAAAAAGGTAAAGGGTCAAGGGGAATTTCAGCCTTTATAGTTGAAAGTAAGTGGGACGGATTTTCAACAGGTGCTCATGAAAATAAAATGGGAATTAGAGGAACTGAAACAGCGGATTTAATATTTGAAAATGTAAAAGTTCCTAAAGAAAATCTTATTGGAAAAGAAGGCAAAGGATTTAAGATAGCTTTAAATACTCTTGATGTGGGTAGAATTGGAGTAGCAGCTCAAGCTCTTGGAATAGCTCAAGGGGCTTTAGACGAAGCTGTAAAATATGTTAAGGAAAGAGTTCAATTTGGTAGACCTTTAGCAAAATTCCAAAATACTCAATTTACAATTGCAGATATGGAGACAAAGGTTCAAGCTGCAAGATGGCTTGTGTATGATGCCGCAGAAAAGAAAGACAATGGTATAAATCCAGGGGTTGAATCTGCAATGGCTAAATATTATGCAGCAGAAATTGCAAATGAAGTAGCTTACAAAGCATTACAATTACATGGTGGATATGGATTTATGAAAGATTATCCAATAGAAAGAATGTATAGAGATGCTAGAATTACATCTATATATGAAGGTACATCTCAAGTTCAGCAAATGGTTATTGCTGCAAAAGCTCTTAAATAGTTATATATTGAGAAATAAACAAAATTGGAGGTTAAGAATTTGAGGATAGTAGTATGCGTTAAGCAAGTTCCAGATACAACAGAAGTAAAGATAGATCCTAAAACAGGAACATTAATAAGAGAAGGTGTTCCAAGTATATTAAATCCAGATGATGCAAATGCACTTGAGGAAGCTTTAAAAATGAAAGACAAAGATGAAAATGTAACTGTGTCAGTGGTTTCAATGGGGCCACCTCAAGCAGATGTTATGTTAAGAGAATGCCTTGCAATGGGAGCAGATGAGGCTTATTTAGTAAGTGATAGAGCCTTTGCAGGTTCTGATACCTGGGCTACTTCAAAGGTTATTGCATCAGCAATTAGAAAGATCGGAAACTATGATATTATATTCGCGGGAAGACAAGCTATAGATGGAGATACAGCACAGGTTGGACCACAAATTTCAGAAAAATTAGGTATTCCACAGGTTACTTATGTACAAGACTTTAAAATAGAAGAGGACAAAATAACAGTACAAAGACAGCTAGAGGATGGATATGAAATAATTAGGGTCAAAAAACCTGCTCTTTTAACAGCTGTAAGTTCCCTTAATGAGCCTAGATATATGGCTGTGGACAAAATATTTGATGCCTATAAAAAGGAAATAAAAGTTTTAACTATAGATGATTTAGATATAGATAAAGAAGGAGTAGGTCTTAAGGCTTCTCCAACTAAAGTGTTTAGATCCTTTACTCCAGCACCTAAAGGTAAGGGTGTTATGCTAGAAGGATCAACAGAAGAGATGGTTGAAAAATTGGTTGTAAGTTTGAAACAAAAGCATATTATATAAAAATGATCGGAGGGTAATATGGATATAAAAAAAGATTTAAGTAGTTATAAAAATGTCTGGGTAATTGCAGAACAAAGACAGGGAAAAATAACTCCTGTAGTTATAGAGTTATTAGGAGAAGGTAGAAAAATAGCTAATGATATTGGAGTAGAATTGTGCGCAGTTTTACTTGGATATAATGTTGATAATTTAGCAGATGAATTAATAAAGTTTGGAGCAGACAAAGTTTATTATGCAAATGATCCATTATTAGAGAAATATACTACTGACGGATATGCAAAGGTTATAGTTGATGCGGTAAATGATATTAAACCAGAAATTGTGCTAATTGGTGCAACTCATATAGGAAGAGATTTAGCTCCTAGAATAGCATCAAATTTGGATACTGGGTTAACAGCTGACTGCACTAAGTTAGAAGTAGATCCAGAAGATAAAAAACTTAAACAAACTCGTCCAGCCTTTGGGGGAAATATCATGGCTACAATAATATGCCCTGATAATAGACCTCAAATGTCTACAGTAAGACCAGGAGTTATGGATAAAGCTGTAAAGGATGAAAATAGAAAGGGTGAAATCTTAAAATTAAGTGCAGATTTAATTAAGGATGATATAAGAACAGAAGTAGTTGAAATAGTTAAATCTAAAAAAGAGTTAGTATCATTAACAGATGCAAACTTTATTGTATCTGGGGGACTTGGCCTTGGAAATCCTGATGGATTTAAATTATTGAAACAATTAGCTGATAGATTAGGGGGAGTGGTTGGATCTTCCCGTGCAGCTGTAGATGCTGGCTGGATTGAAAATTCACATCAAGTAGGGCAAACAGGAACAACTGTAAAACCAACAGTTTATATAGCTTGCGGTATTTCAGGAGCTATACAACATTTAGCTGGTATGCAAGAGTCAGATATTATAGTTGCTATAAATAAAAATGAATCAGCTCCAATATTTGAGGTAGCAGACTACGGAATAGTGGGAGACCTATATGATGTAGTACCTAAGTTATTAGAATTATTAGATGATGATGATCGTATTACTAAGCTATTTGAACAAAGCAAAATAGTTTAAAATAAAATTATTTCATAAAATTAAGTATTCCATACTATTTATTTTATAGTATTTATTATAAACCTCCCTATTCTAATATAGAAATATTAGAATCAGGGGGGTTATTATAAAGATAATTCTAATCTTCAGGTGGAATTTTAAAATCAATTGAAAATTAGAAAGGTAGTATTTAAAGATATATCACATCTTATGAGATTATTAGCTGTGATAGTTTTAAAATAAAACAAATTTCAATATTTAAGGATTGTCTTAAGAGGGGGACAGAATATAAAAATTATGCCCAATTTAATATGTATGGGGGAGAATAATATGAGTGAAAATTCAAAATCTAAGGTAGGATTCTTAACTGCTTTCCAGGTAGCAGCAGTATGGTTTGGAGCTCATGTGGGAGGGGGATTTGCAACAGGTAACCAAACAATGAATTTTTTTGTTAAATATGGTTGGCATTCTATATGGTTACCTGCAGTTATAGTTATAATTATAGGTTTAACTTATAGAGAATCATTAATATTAGCAAAAAACTATGGAACCTATGACTATAAAAGTTGGTCAAAAAAGATGTATGAACCCTATGACAAAGTCTTTTCTGTTATTTTTGAAATAGGATATTTAATGATAGTATTATTAGGTACAGGAGGATCTATAGCAGGTTCCGCTTCTTTAATGGAGAATTATGGTGTTAATTATTTAGTAGGGGTATTAATCACAGGCGGCATTTTTTATATATTAACTATATATGGATCTGAATTAATAAGAAAAGCTTCAACTATTATAACCGTTCTAATATTAATATTTTTAACAATCATAGTAATTGTAGGTATAGTTAATAATTCAGGGAATTTATCACATCTTGTTTCTACAAAATATTCACCTTCATCCTTTGGAACAGTTTTGTATAGCGGACTTCGATATGCTGGTTATCAGGCCTTCGTCGTTGCTATTGTACTAAGTGCTAGTGACACTTTAAAATCTGATAAAGCTATTAATAAGTCAATGACTTTAGGTATTATTTTAAACGGTGTGATGATAACATTATCCTGCATAATGTTACTGGCATGGATGCCGGGAGCTCAAAAGGAAACTATACCGATTTTATATATATGTAAACGTTTAAATAGTGGGTTTTTATTATTTTCTTATTCAGTAGTATTATTTTTAGCCTTTGTATCCACAGGTATAGGATGTGTCTTTGGAGCAGTGGCTAGATTTGAACATGTTTTTAAGAAACCAGAAAATATTAAAAAAAGAAGAGGATTAATTTCTCTTGTTTGTATGGTGTTATCTATGGCAATTTCCCTGTTTGGATTAACTAAAATTGTTGTTGTAGGCTATGGATATGTGGGAATAATCGGTATATTCGCTGTAGTTATTCCGTGTATAGTTGTAGGAAGAATAAAAAACAACAGATTTAAAAAAGAGAAGGAAAGTATATTATTAGAAGAGCAAAATGATATATCAAATGAATATCAAAACAGTGCATCAGTAGAAGATAAAAGTGACATGTTAAAAGAAAAAGATAGTGCGTTAAAAGAAGAGCAAGATAATATATCCAAAAAAGATAAAGACATTGCATCAAAGGAAGACAAAGATGATGTGTTAAAGGAAGAAGACAGTGAGTTAATAGAAGACCAAGATGATATATCGGAGGAAGATGAGGAAAACGTGCCAGCAGAAGGTCCAGATAATACATTAAAGGAAAATAAGGAAAGTATATCAGTAGAAGATCAAGTTGATGTGCTAAAGGGAGAACAGGACAGTGTACCAGAAGATGCAGATGATACATTGGAGGAAGATAAGGAAAGTGTGTCAATAGAAGATCAGGATGATATATTAAAGGAAGAACAGGACAGTGTATCAGAAGGTGAAGATGATACGTTAAATGAAGATAAGGAAAACGTGGCAGTAGAAGGTCAGGATGATATGCAAAAAGGAGATAAAGAGAGTATATCAATAGAAAAGGAAAAAAGTACAGATGACGATGCATCAAAGGAAGATGAGGACAATATATCAGTAGAAGATCAAGATAATATATAAAAAAAGATGGTATATCAACTGTAGAGTCTGAATAACAATTATTATACTAAAATATCTTAAAAAGGGGGATACACATATGTATACAATGGGATTGGATATAGGTTCTACTACCTCTAAGGGTGTTATTATAAAGGATGGAGAGGAAATAGTTGCTAGTGTTTTAGTACCTGTTGGAACTGGAACCAGTGGACCTCTAAAATTAATAAAAGAATTAAAAGAAAAATCTAATTTAACAGAAAAGGACATAGAAAAAACCGTAGTTACAGGCTATGGTAGAATCCAATATAAAGATGCTGACAAACAAATAAGTGAATTAAGTTGCCATGCTAAAGGGGTGGCATTTTTAATACCAGGTGCAAGGACTATAATAGATATTGGTGGACAAGATGCTAAGGCTATGAAGTTGAATAATAAGGGTAAACTTATAAATTTTATAATGAATGATAAGTGTGCCGCTGGTACAGGAAGATTTTTAGATGTTATGGCAGGAGTTCTTGAAACGGATGTTTCTAAATTAGGAGAAATATCAGAAAAATCTACAAAGGAAGTTTCAATTAGTAGTACCTGTACTGTGTTTGCTGAATCAGAGGTAATTTCTCATCTATCAGCAAATGCAAAAAAAGAAGATATTGTAGCAGGAATTCATACCTCTGTAGTAAGACGTGTATCAACTCTTGCCATGAGAGTAGGTATTGAAGATCAAGTAGTTATGGTAGGTGGAGTAGCTAGAAATAAAGGAATAGTTAAAGCTATGGAAAAGGAACTAGGCCATGATATAAAAGTACCAGAATTAGCACAATTAACTGGAGCATTAGGCGCAGCTATATATGCTTTTGAGGAAACAAAATAGATTTAATTGAGAGGGCAAAGATAAAAAGTACATTCATAAACTAGTTCATTTTATGTACTTTTTATCTTTGCTGCATTAAAATTAAATATGTTTTTACAGAGACTTTTAAAATATTATTTTCTAAGATGTAAGTAAAATATGAATACAATTCACTTCCCTAAAATGGGAAATAATATTTTGTAAAGATAGTTAAAAATAAGAGCTTTTTAGGATATAATATAAATAAATTAAAAACAATGAAAAATTATTGCAAAGGCTAAAAGTGTTAAAGTTTAATAAACATGAGGAGGAACTATATGAGTATATTATCTAAAATTTTTAATTTAGTTAATTCATCTAGTAATGGATACCATAAGAATAAACATAGAGGAAGTAGTTATTATAAAAAACACCATAGATCAAAATCAGGATTTTTGGGGTCTATGATGTCTGTATTTTCTTCAAAGAGCAGATCTTATTCACATTCATATAAAAGGCATAACCGCCGAAAAAAATATAGTTCATGGTCATAAAATTTTTTAAAAGAGACACTAAATATTTACCAGAGCAAAAAATTCATGGATATACTGTTCTAAAAATACTTGGAGAAGGTAGGTTTGGAATTTGTTACTTAGTCCAAAGTAATAATAAACAGTATATATTAAAACAATTAAAAACAAAAATGTTAAAAAAGATAGGAAGTAAAGTTATTTATGAACAAGAAATATTAAAGAATATTAATCATAACTGTATTCCGAAATTTATAAAAACATTACAATTTGAAAAATTTTTTGGATATGTTTTAGAATACAAAGAAGGCAAAACTTTTGAAGAGATTATTTGTGAAGATGAATATGTTTTTAAAAGAGAAGAAATCTATCACATATGCATTCAAATTATTGAAATTTTAAAGTATTTGCATAAGAGTGGAATAGTACATAGAGATATAAGAATTCCAAATACAATATATTATAAGAAAAAGGTTAATCTAGTAGATTTTGGATTAGCTAGATGGATTAATAATAAGAGATACACTGAGAATGTAGACTTTTCATATTTAGGAGATTTCTTATTACATTTATATTATACATCCTTTCAATGTAAAACTTTTAAGGGAAAGCCTTGGTATGAGGAATTGGATTTATTTAGTGAAGAAATGAATTTTTTAAAAAGATTATTAGGGATTGAGAAAAAATATAAAAATATAGAAGAAGTAGAAAGAGATTTCTTATTATTAAAAAGTAATTATAATAAGTAAGATGCAGTTTAAAGTAAGGTTGTGTGTCAAAATAAAATTAAGTCTATTTTGACACACTCTATTTAATTTATTTCTTCTTATTATAAAATAGTAAACCGGAAAGAAATACAAAAACAGAAATACCTAAATCAATTATTACAGAAGGTTTAGAAAGTCCACCGTATACAACAATTAAAGCTCCCATGAGGGCAAGGGAAGGAATAACAAATCTTTTTATAAATGATAAGTCCTTCATTTTCATCATATATGCAATATAAATAATAATATAAATCCCATATATTAAAGCTATTGGTAATTCTGAAATATCTACAAACATCTTATTAGGAAATAGTCCTTTAAAATTCATATACCAAACCACTAAATAAATGCAAATTAAAATAAAGTTTGCTATAGTAGAATTAGTAGGTATATTAGTTTTACTATCTAATTTAGAAAAAGCCTCTGGTTTAATACCTTGACCACGGATAGCCAAAGAATAAAAGGAGCGAGATCCTCCAAGTATAAGACCATTAAGAGTACCTAAACAGGATACTATTATAAATATTGTAAGAATAGATGCTCCAAAGTTTCCAAATACAGTCCTAGCAGCCACATTTACAGTATTGTCTCCTTGTTTTAAAATAGTTTCAGTAGGTATCATTCCTACAATACCCAGAAAATATAAAATATATATAATAACTATTACTAATGAGCCAAATACAAGAGCTTTAGGAAGAGTATTTTTGGCATCTTTAATTTCACCATTAATTGTTGTTGCAATAATCCATCCTTCATATGCAAAGGCTGCTCCTAATACAGCAGCTGCAAAACCACTTCCACTGTCACCTATAGTAGATACTTTAGAAAAATTTTCAATTAAAATTCCATTATTGAGTCCTTGAAATGTACCCAATATAGCGATGAGCATTAAAGGAACTAGTTTGATTGCTGTTGAAGCAATTTGGAATTTCCCTGATAGTATAGGTGAAATATAGTTCAAAATATATATGCCTATCATATATATTGCGGCCATAATCCATACAAAATTACCATCTTTATTAAATAAAATAGCAGTATAATTACCAGCTGCCCAAGCTAGTACCGCAGCTATTGCTGGATAATAAATAATTCCATTAAACCATCCTATTAAATAAGCAAATTTTTCTGAAAGCATACCCTCGGCATAATCAACTATCCCGTTAGATCTTTCAAATCTATTAGCACACTCTGCAAAAACTAAGGCTCCAAAAATCATAGAAATTGCTCCTACTAACCATGCAAGTAAGGCTGTTTTTACATTTCCACCTGAAGCTATAAGAATATTATCAGCTTTAAAAAATACACCAGATCCGATTACTATACCAATAACCATGGAAACTGTTGTCCAAAGCCCATATTTCTTTTCTAACATACACACCTCTCCTTTTCTTTAGTATTTCCTAATAATTAAAAAACTTAATAACTATATGAAGTAGTTCAGACTAAATCAATGAAATGTATCTATTCTGTGAAGAGAATTTGATAAATTTTACTATGATACAATAGTAAAGTTAATTAGGAATTGAGTTTTATTATATAGAGTTCTATAATTTTCGTCAATGATTTTTTGATTTTGGGCTTTATAAAGGAATATTATTAATATTGTGGAAATTAACAAACGAATTTTTAAGCTTAAGAGTAAGGTTTTATTCCCTCTTAAACTTAGAAATCCTTATACAGTTTTTCAAAAGCAAATAGCTATTATACAATAATTATCTTATATCTAAATTTAATCCTTTTACATATAAAACTCTTTTAGAGAAGGTTCCATGAACTACAGTCATATTTGAATTTTCATGTATGAAAAGTGGTCCATCTACATAAAAGGTTATTTCTCTTTTGTTTTTATAATCTGTTACATAAACTTTATAATATATAACATGACTGTTTTTATTATGATGTTCAGTTATACCAGTACACATTCCAGTTAGAGAAGTCTGTAGTCCCAAAAGTCCTTCTAGCCAAGATAATACATCTGGAAAAAGTAAAATTAAAAGGGGGAATGAAAACAAGTTGCCTTTTGAAATAAATATACCGTACACAAGAGCAAGGTCATATAGTAATCGTGAAGGCCCTTTCCATCTATTTTTAAAAGGTACATTTATGTGAGGGGAATACCAAATTTTAAATCTCCATAGGAAACTACTTTTTTCACAGCTTTCATCAATATATCCGCAAGCCTTTTGCCATTGTAATTGTCTATCTGTTAATTCTAGAGCCATTATTTTTTTAGTTAATATAAGAATTCCAATATATATTATTTCCATTACAAAGGATGATAGGATTAGATCTAGGTTTTTTAAAAGAAAAATACATACTAAAATATACGTTATAAAAAACATATTAACTAAATATAAAGGCTTAATTCTCATACTTACTTGTGTCTTTATTTCTTCATCAATATTAATTTTTTTCTCAACAGCAATGACTACACAAAGGAATAATATGGAGTTGAGAGTGAAAAGAACTACTGATCTCATAGTTAAATCTCCGAAGAGTTTTATATTGAAGCCTTTATTATTTAAATGAAATATTGAACTGTAAACTATATTGAAAATTAATATACATAGGTAGAAAGATCTTATACTTTGCAAATTACGTTTATTACTCATAGGTCACCTCTAAAATATAATTGATATAATCATTTTATCACAAAATTTAATTATAGTATTCGCTATAATTGTTAACGTTTTTACAATTTTATATGTTAATATTCGTAAAAATCATTGACTTAAAAGGTTAATTCTGCTAATATCAAGTTACAAATTCTATTAAATAATATATTGTTTTATTTAAAAGGTCGAGAGACTTATTTATATATAAAGACATAATTAAATAATTTGCTCATATAATTCCTGAATATGGAGGGAAGTTTCTACCAGATAACCGTAAATTGTCTGACTATGAGTGGAATCCTACTTAATTATTATTTTTAAGTATATATTTTTATTATCTAAAATAATGAGCGATAAGGTTTTCATTTATAGTGTGAATACCTTATGGCTTTTTTTATTATTATGAGCATGAATTTTACTAGGAGGACTTTACAATGAAAAACACTAAAGATACTAATTTAATTGTTGGAATTGATGAAAAAATTAGCTTAAGATACGCCTTTTTTCTAGGTTTACAACATGTTTTTGCTATGGATTTATACATAGTTCCTATAATATTGGCAGGTATTTTATCTCTTGATGCCCAAAATACAGCCTATTTTATACAAATGAGTTTTATAGCCGCTGGAATTGCTACACTAATACAAACTGGTTTATGCATGCGGTTACCTATTATGCAGGGACCTTCCTATATTCCTATAGGTGCCTTAGCTGCCATCGGAAGTAAGTTAGGATTACAAGCTATGGTTGGTAGTTTAATTCCGGGTTCGCTATTTTTAATGATACTTGGTTATCCATTACGTTTTCTCTCAAAAATAATTTCTAAATTTATTCCACATATTGTTGGAGGTACTGTTATTGTAATAGTGGGAATATCTTTAATGCCTGTGGCTATGACTAATATTTTTACTGCACCGGGTAATTTAAAAATAAATTGTATCCTTGCTCTTATTTCATCAGCTTTATTAGTCAGCTGTATGATGATAGGACGTAAATCCAATAAGTTTGGCAAAGCTGTTCGACTTACATCTGTAATGATTTCATTAATTGGTGGTACTATAGCAGCTTCATTATTAGGAGTCGTAGATTTTACACCTGTTACAAAGGCAGCTTGGTTTTCATTCCCTAAATTATTACCCTTCGGAAAACCAGTATTTGATTTAAAAGCAATTTTAACTATGTTATTTATTTATGCAGTTATTTTAGTTGAAACCTCAGGAACTTGGTTTGCAGTTTCTGCTGTTACAGGAAGCGAATTAACAGATGAAGGTTTAAATAGAGGTGCTGTGGGCGAGGGAATTGGCTGTTTTGTAGGTGCATTGTTTGGTGGTACTCCAATGACAGGCTATTCCACAAATGCAGGCATTATTGCGGTAACAGGTGTGGGTAGTAGAATGGCTATTATTGCTGGAGGAATCATATTAGTTGCCCTTGGTATGTTACCTAAATTAATGAATGTAATTGCTTGTATACCTAGCGCAGTTGTTAGTGGAGTTTTTGCAGTAGTTTGTGTAATTATTGCTATGAATGGCTTTAAGTCAATTCAACATGAAGAATTTGATGAAAGAAATATGTTATTAATTGGACTACCTATTCTTTTAGCACTTGGAACTACTGTTTTACCTAAAGATATCTTAAATAGTTTGCCAAGTCTTGCAAATTATATTTTTTCCTCTGGAATTACAGTAGGAGCTTTGGCTGCAGTAATATTAAATATACTTTTACCTAAGGCACCCGTAGAAGTATCTAAATCACAAGAATATGAAGAGGCCGTGTAGAATTTTTATCCGATGACAAACCCTTCTAATACTTTCATCGCACTCTGTGAAAGCGATTCGTACCAAATCGAAGATTTGGACTCTCTGCTTTTCTTCAAAGTGGGAGTAAAGAGCGGCTACGTCCCTGGATAATGAGTTCTAAGCTTCAGTGGGCGTAAAAAACTCCCCCTGAAGCTTAGAACTATGTTTATATTTAAGTTTTACTAAGTTTCATTGAATTATATATATAAATAGAGATAGATAAAGGAGAATATATTATGAATCAAATTTTAATAAAAAATGGTTATATTATTACAATGGATTGTTCAAAGAGAATATTTGAGGAAGGTGATATTTTAGTTGAGGATTCTAAAATTATTGCTATAGGTAATGTGGAATCTGAATTAATTAAATCTAATGTTGAAATTATAGATGCTAATGGAAAAATCATAATGCCTGGTTTAGTAAATACTCATGTGCATTTATCTCAACAATTAGCTAGAGGCTTAGCTGACGATGTAGATCTTTTAACTTGGCTTCGCAAACGTATATGGCCTTACGAAAGCAATATGGATTTAGAGGATTCTTATATTTCTTCACTGGCCTGTTGTACAGAACTAATACGTTCAGGTGTTACTACTTTTTGTGAAGCTGGTGGACAAGAAGTAGATGGCATGGGAAAAGCCGTAGAAGAAGCAGGACTTAGAGGTATTCTTTGTCGCTCTACTATGGATTGTGGTGATGGTTTACCATTAAAATGGCAAGAAACCACAGAGGAATCTTTAGAAAAACAAGTAGAGTTACTTGAAAGGTGGAATGGTAAAGGAGATGGACGCATTAAGTATTGGTTTGGCTTAAGAACTATTTTTAATACTACAGATAAATTAATAACTAAAACTAAAGAACTAGCAGATAAATATAAAGTAGGTATTCATATGCATGTTGCTGAAATAGAAGAGGAAGTTAGATATGCAGAAGCAACTCGTGGTGAAACCACTGTTCAGCATTTAGCTAAATTAGGGGTATTAGATAAAAACTTTTTAGCTGTACATACAGTATGGCTTACAGAACAAGAAATTGATTTATTTAAGCTTCATAATGTAAAAGTATCCCATAATCCTGGTGCTGCAATGAAAGTTGTTTTAGGTTTTGCACATATTCCAGAAATGCTTGAAAAGGGAATCAATGTTTCAATCGGAACTGATGGCGCTCCTTCTAATAATAGAATGGATATGTTTGATGAAATGCATTTAACCTCATTAATACATAAAGGTAGAAGATTGAATCCAAAGGTTGTTCCTGCTGATGAAGTATTAGAAATGGCTACAATGAATGGTGCTAAATGTGCCCTTTGGGAGGATGAAATAGGTTCTTTGGAGGTAGGAAAAAAAGCAGATTTAATAATCATTAACCCTAAATCCATTGGCAGCCTTCCGATGCATGATCCAATTGGAAATATAGTATATTCAATGCACTCTAGTGATGTAGAATCTTCTATGTGTAATGGTAAGTGGTTAATGAAGAATAAAGTATTATTAACTATAGATGAAGAGGATATTATTAGAGAAGCACAGGAAAAAGCAACAGCTTTAGTTAAAAAAGCAGGTATTGTCTTACTAAAACGTTTTTAAAAATAGAAAGAATCATCTTTAAGCAGATAATTATAGTTTAAGGATGATTCTAATATTTTTTGATAAAATTTATATATTGATTAACATAGGTATAGTTTATTCTTTTTGTAAATGTTTTTTATATAAGGAACCTAAAGTTCCATATTCTAAACTAGAAATTAATGTTCAAAGATTTTAAGTATATTAAGATACGTAAGGGAAAAAATATATAAGTAAATTTAGTTATTTTTATTGCAGAATTTTTATAGTGGATGGAGGTAAATGAAGTGAAAAAAGTAATTAAAGTAGTATCAGTTATTCTAGTTATACTTGTAATAGCAGGATTTTTTATTATTAAGAATTTAACTGAGACCAAGGATGGTAAGCTTAATATGTATGTTGCTGCAAACTTGCAGTTATATAAAATTCTTAATCCTAAATCACTCAATAGTAAATCAATTGAAGAAACTAGAGGAGCTTTAAATAAGCAATCAACTAGGTGGTCAAATAAACCTATACCATTTTCCAATATTAAAAACCTTCATATAAAAATGAACAATGAAAAAATACCAGTACGAATATATACACCTGAAAAGGGTAGTAATTTCCCTATAATCATTTATTCACATGGTGGTTTCTGGATTGGAGGAAATGTTGATACTATTGATGGAGTTTGTAGAAAGCTTTCACAGAATACAAAAGCAATTGTAATATCTGTAAACTATAGGCTTGCTCCAGAAAATCCTTTCCCCGCTGGTCTTAATGATGTATATAATGTGCTTCAGTGGACTTATAAAAATGGAAAAAGCATAAATGGAGATGAAAAACATATAGCAGTTGTAGGAGACAGTGCAGGTGGAAATCTTTCTGCTGCAGTTTCATCAATGTCACGGGATAAAAATGGACCTCCTATAACATGTCAGGTATTAATATATCCATCTACAAATATATCTGAACTGAACAGTAAATCTTGGTCTTATTTTTCTAATAGCTTTAATGTTTCAACAGAGGATATGGAAAAGTATATTTCAATTTATGCACTAAAAAAAGAAGATAGAAAAAACCCTTATGCATCCCCACTTTTATCTAAGGATCTTAGAAAATTACCTGATACACTCGTAGTGACAGCAGAAATTGATCCCCTTAGAGATGAAGGGGAAGCTTATGCTAATAAACTAAAAGAATCTGGGGTTAAAGCAGAGGTTACTAGATATAAAGGTATTACTCATGGATTTATTACAATGGATAAGATTACAAATAAAGCAGACGAAGCATTAAATCAAATTTCTTTATATATACAAAAAGAGTTTCAAAAATAAACTTAATATAATTATTTTATTACAAAGTTTATTATAAAGGATGTTGCAGAGATAAAAGTTAAGTTTAGTTGACAAATTGCCATCTTTACTTGATAGAAAAGATTTTTAATGTCTAGTATACTATAGTTAAAAGTTAACTTGAAATAGAGTAAAGGCTGGTGAGAATTATGTCATTAGGAGAAAAATTATTATATTTGCGTAAAAAGGCAGGTTTATCACAGGAAGATGTTGCTGAAAAATTAAGTGTATCCAGGCAAACAGTAAGTAAATGGGAAACAGATCAAACGGTTCCTGAACTTAATAAAGCAAAATTACTAAGTGAACTTTACAATGTAAGTTATGACTACCTTATTAGTGAAAATTATATTAGTGGCGATGTTACTGGTATTGAAATGATAGTTGATGAAATTGACTGGACAGGTGCATGGAGTAAAAAGTACCCCATTTTAGCTTCATATACAGGTATAAAAGGAATAAATACTTATAGTGAAAAGATATCTGAGCTTTATGATAGTTTTAAAAATGATTTCGGATTTAACGATACAGATACTGTTTTGGTTTTAAAAGATATTTTATACCAAAAATATAAAATGGAAAAAAAGAAAACCAAATAAAATGAGCATACTTTATAGAGAAAAGCTCTCACATTGTGAGGGCTTTTTATAAATGCTTTTTATGATCATATTATGTTTTATCACTTTTTCAAAAAATAATCTGAAAAAGTACCCCATTTTTCTATTCTATTAAAGCTAGGATAAGATGAGATAAAGTGCACTATTATTGGAGAATTATCTAGTTTGGGGTGAAAACTAAAAAATTTTCTATCACCATATCTAATAGCCTCTAAAGCAAGAGGTAATTCACGCCTAAAGATATGATTTCGTACACCTGTAACAATTGGATTATTTCCATCTACATGTAGATACACATGAAATAAGTAGTTTTTTTCTTTTTCAATCCATTCACCAAGAACCTCATCCCGCATGGCATCAATTTTATCATAGGCATAGGTTAATCCAATAGTTAAAAAAAGTTCTGCGGTTATGTCAGAATGAGTAAGGGTGTAGCGTCTTCCTAGAATAGGTTCTGTGCTAGTTACTCCATCTTTAAATTCCACTGAAAGTTTTTCAGGGTTCAATTTGCTCATTTAATCCCTTCCCGTACAATATTTCTCATAGGATTATTATATGATTAGGTTAAGGAAGTTGTCATTTAGGTATCTATAAAATCTATTATAATATCATTAGCGAGAATATTGAAATAAATAAAAGAAAAGAACAAAAATTTTTCCAACCGACTTCAAGTTGAAAATTTATCGAAGCCATTGATATATAAGGGCTTAGGTTAGGTTTTTTATGTAAATTTGAAAATATCCTAATCGGTTGGAAAATTTTATTTATAACCTTGTAAAATCAATGGTTCTATGATATTCTTCAAATTAAGGAATGGCTATTTTACTATGGTTGAACATTAACATGAGATGTATTTAAATATAGAAAACATTAGCAAACATTACTAATATTTAGATGTTGAACATTAACATGAGATGTATTTAAATCTTTTTTTAACCTTGCTTAAATTCACCCATACTTGGTTGAACAATAACAAGGGATGCATTTAAATTTGTACACAATCTGATTAATTTGCGACACAAGCATTGAAAGTAAAAATGCGAACGATGTTCTTTGAAACTTGAATAATACAGCGTTAAAAAATCAAAGATGTTCTATAGTTATTGTAAAATTAACCATATAAAACTATGCAAATATGATATAATTACTATTAATTAATTTAAAATAGTAACTAAATGTGATACATTAGTAATTTAGTACAAATAAAAAATCCATGCAGAAATTTTAAGGAGAAATGTTTTATGAAGGTAAAAGCTTATACATTAAATTCATTTGCAAAATGCATAGAGGGAGGAAATCCTGCTGGAGTTGTGATTAATGCAGACGATCTATCAGAAGATAACATGAAAAAGGTTGCAGGTATAATTGGTTTTAGTGAGACTGCTTTTGTCATGAATTCAGACTTGGCAGACTTCAAGGTGAGATTTTTTACACCTAATGAAGAAGTTGATATTTGTGGTCATGCCACGATAGCAACCTTCAGTACACTCTTAAGCCAAGGACGCATTGAACCAGGTAAATACTTTCAAGAAACCAAGGCCGGAGTTTTAAGTGTGGAATTAAAGGAAGATTTATCAATTATGATGAATCAAAATACTCCAAGCTACTATGAAACAATATGTAAACAAGAAATTGCAGATTCGCTGAACATTACTACAGCTGAAATGAGTGAGGAGCTACCAATACAAATCGTATCTACAGGCCTTAGGGATATACTTATACCTATTAAAAATATAGATATGGTAAATGCTATAAAACCAAATTTTGAAAAGGTATCAAGAATTAGCAGTAAATATAATACAATTGGTTATCATATTTTCACACTTGAATCACTTAACGGCTCAAATGCCTACTGTAGGAATTTGGCACCCCTCTATGGAATTCCTGAAGAATCTGCAACTGGTACATCCAATGGTGCCCTTGCATGTTATCTATTTAAATATGGTAAAATTAAATCTGACAATACTAATCATATAGTTATAGAGCAAGGTTATTCAATGGAAAAGCCTTCAGAAATAATTGTTTCCTTGATAACTGAAGGCAAAGAAGTTATTGAAGTTAAGGTTGGTGGAAAAGCATTAAATTTGTCTGAAATAGAGGTTGAAATATAACATCTAATCTAAAAGTCACTAATGAAGTACAAAGTATAGGAAGAAAAGAAATCAATAGATTCACATTCTTCTTGTTTAATGAAATGATTGAAAAAACGAACGAGTTATCAAAACACTGTATTATTCAAATTTGAATTTTACAGTGTTTTTACGTCGTAATACAATTATATTGTAAAGTTGAACAATAACATGAGATGTATTTAAATTTGTGCACAATCTGATTAAAATACGACATAGATAGGTCTGAATTTAAGGAGGAAATCATATTGGACTTTGGAAATGTAATGATGGAACTGTGGTTGAAATGATATTTAATGAACAGGGTGATTTTGTAAAGTTTGGTGATGATGTTTCCAAGAAATATGCTGAAAAAGCTAAGAAAGAAATAAATTTTTATATGAAAAATAACTATGAGAGTAGTCGCAATCAAAAATAAATATGGAACAATATATAGTTTTAGAACACAAGGGAAAGAGTGGAGCATGTAGGGGTTGTATTTACGTTGGAGTACATGCCTAATCCGGCTTCCTTGGAAGCCGGATGTGATGATATGACGGTCATGCTTACTTTATTCAAGCGAATAGTCATAGCGAATGAAGCCTTTGTGATGCGCAATCTTGTCATAGAGAACACGAGCGTTGGCATTGTCTTGGTGAGTTTGCCAATAGAGTTTAGAGGCATTATGTTCGCGTGCAGCTTGAGCTACTTGCTCAATGAGTGCGCGAGCTACCCCACGCCCACGGGCAACTTCATCGACAAAGAGGTCTTGTAGGTAACAGACTTTTCCCATCCAGATAGTGCGATGGAACAGGTAGTGAGTGATACCAATCAAGTTTCCTTGAAGATATGCGCCAAAACCGAAGATTTCATCGGAGTTCAGCAAGTGGTTCCAAACTTCATCGTATTCGGAGTCGGAGAGCTCAGTATCGTAAAAGGTTTTGTAACTTCGAGCCAAAATGTTCCAACGGTTACGGTCAGCTGCTCTTAGCGGCTCTATGTCAATTATAATTTGTTGATTCGATATTCTCGTCATCTAACAATCATCCTCCCAATCATAGTAATTGCATTTAACTAGTTAATTGTAGTGTGCAATATACGATTTTCACGGCTCCAGAGATATTTGAATTAAATATCGCGCATGTTTAATTTTACCATACATTTGACACAAATAATAGAATTGAATTCTTCACTAAAAACTATTAGACACGTTTCAAATATTAGGGGTAACAAGGAGTAAGAAAGAATGGCGGAAAGTGTTCTTTGGAAGTATGATAAAGAACTTGTGATTGCATACTTTTGTTCAAGTTGCAAAATGTTTCTTTATGACGTGGGAAATTGCAGGAAATGCAGTCAAAAGTTAGATTGAGATAATAAAAATGAGTATAAAGGAAAAGTTAAGTGAAGTTAATTTACATTATGAAATAAATGCGACGTAAGTTTTAATTTCAGACTACGAACAATGTTCTTTGAAAACTGAATAATACGGTATTAAAAAATAAAAGTTATCTCAAGTATATTGAAAATTAGTACAAAAAAGTGGCAAATATGATAAACTTTTCTTATGAGCTAAGTCATAGTTGTAAATTATTCTGAACAAAATTATTTATTTTTTAGGAGCGAAAATGATGATAATATGGATAAATGGCTCTTTTGGAATTGGAAAAACAACAATATCAAATGAGTTAAATAAAAAAATAATAAATTCTTTTATATATGACCCTGAAATGGCAGGAGAATTTATTTGGAATAATTCTCCCGATTGTATTAGCAGAAAAGGAGACTTTCAAGATATACCATTGTGGCGTGATTTTAACTATCAGATGTTAAAATATTTACATGAAAATTATTCTGGAACAATCATAGTTCCAATGACATTGGTAAATAAAGAGTATTATAGTCAAATTATTGATAGATTGATTACTGATGGGATTCTTATTCATCATTATATCTTGGAAGGTTCAAAATCTATTATATTAAGCAGATTGTTAGAAAGAGGTGAAGCAGATAATTCATGGGCTTCCCAGCAAATAGATAGATGTTTAATTTCATTTGAAAAAGACATTAGAGGTATAAAAATTGATACAAATAATTTGAGCATTGAAGAAATAGTTATGTTTATTTTAGAAGAAAGTTATGATCATATAAATTCTCAAAATGAATAAAACATGTAGTTAAGATATTTCGTAATGTTCTTATTTAACGTCACAAATAAAAAAACGAACAGTTTACTCAAACACCGCATTATTCATGAATTGAATTTTGAGGTGTTTTTATGTCGCAATACAAACATAATAAGCAATTTGAAATAAAAGCGACGTAAATCTTAAAATTTAAAGCACAAACAATGTTCTTTGAAAATTGAATAATACGGTATAAAAAGTAAAGTTGACCCAAAGGTATAGGAAATTAATCAAGCTGAATCTTACTATAAGGATAAATTATTTTCCAAAAATAAAGAATAAGATATTACAGTATGTTAATTTGAATAGTTATAACATAATCTATAATTTACTACATTTAAGTTCCTTTTAGATGCAATTATTTTGGGGTTATTGACTTGTAGTCTAAAGCTACACCATAAGAAGATTCATTAAACACATGTGGAAGAACAAGTAATAGATACAGCACTTGCTATTGATACGGTGAATTGTATTACAAATAACGAAGCTTTTATTTAAAACTGTTCATATGGCTGGATTTAAGAAATATAATAGTGTCCTAAGTTGTATCATAACCTAAGTAAATTATAAAAATATATGTTTATATTTATTTTAAGACTATTGTATTAATATGATTCATTCAGATTTAATTGTGAGAAATTTCATTATAAACTTAATAGGGAAGTCTTAGATTTTTTATTGCATGAGATTATACGGAAAATATTAATTTTCACTATAACTTAACAAATGATTGATACAATTTAATAAAAATCATGACTTACAATGATAAAGTAGGTACTGATTTTTATTAAATAATAGGCCTATAGTCAGTAATGTTTTTAGTTGTATATAGAAGCTTTATGAGGTTACAAAGCTCAATTATAGTATCTTCTATGAATTCTTCATCTAAATATGTGAAGCATATTCTAAGATTATTAAATTCTACTTCATTAGGATAACATATGGTTCCAGGTAAAAAAGAAATATTCTTTGTTGTAATAGAGTAAGATAATAGCTTTTCAACATTAAAATTTTTAGGAAGTGTAACCCAAATATTTATTCCACCTTCAGGTATCGCCCACTTCATACCAGAAGGTGCATGGCTCTTCAATAAACTAATTACCTTATCACGTCTTTTTACCAGCTGTTTATTTAAACTTTCAATATAATATGTGATTTTATTGGACTGGATAAAGTTTATAATAGTCTTTTGGATTAGTACAGATGTTCCAAGATCATGATTAGCTTTAGCTGCTATAAGTCGTGAGAGTATAGAACTCTCTGATATAATGACAGCTAGCCGGTAGGAAGGACCTAGGATCTTGCTAAGACTTTTTATATAAACTACATGTCCATCAGTATCCATGGATTTTATTGTTTTAATCTTTTCTCTTTTATATGAAATTTCATTCCAAGGATCATCTTCAACTATAAGAATATCGTTATATCTAGCTATATCTAAAAGCTCTGCTTTCCGTTTTGAACTCATACTATATCCAGTTGGATTGTGAAAATTTGGAATAGTATAGATAAGCTTTGGCGAGTGTTTATCACATAGCTTCATTAAAATATCAGTTCGCATACCTTCGCTGTCAACAGGAACAGTTAAAATTACTGCTCCTCTGCATTTAAATAAATCTATAGCCCCTGGATATGTAGGAGTTTCCATAACTACAATATCTCCAGGTCCAATAAAGGTGCTGGCTATAAGACTTATTCCTTGTTGTGAACCACTAGTTACTAAAATATTTTCCGGTGAAGTAGCTATTTCTTTTGATCTCAAGTATTGAGACATGATATTTCTAAACTCATAATCACCTTGAGCAGGAGGATATTGAGAAAGAAGCTTTATATCATTTTGAATTAAGCCTAAAGAATCCTTTAATATAGTTTTTGTAGGTAACAGTTTGTGATTTAATGAGGCTACGGACAAATTATAGTAATCATTGGAGTAGGATAAATTAGGATTATATCTAAATTGAGACCGAGATAAATAGTCTGGCACAGACATTTGCCACTGAAAACTATCTTTTTCAGTAATATTATTAGATTTCACCGTGCTGTTTCTTTCATTAACATAGGTACCTTTACCTTGGATTGTAGTTACCAAACCATTTTGCTCTAAATTATTATACGCTTTAATTATAGTCATTGGGCTAATACCTAATTCCTTGGCTAGACTTCTGATAGAAGGTAGCTTTTGACCAGCTTTTATAAATCCAGACATAATTCTATCCGAAAAGTAATGAACTAGTTGTTGAGTTATAGTAATTAGACTATTCTTATCAATTTTAATATTCATAAACAAACTCTCCTAAAGTGTTATATACAGTTATAATAATTATTGTTAAATTATATATCTGTATTATATCGTGATTCAAGCTTGAAAGCTATCAAAATCATAATTGCGTTTAAAATTTAACTGTTATACTTTGTGTTTGACTGTTATATACGTAATTGATTTATAATTATGGAGTAAATTATGTTTAAGTATTGGAGGGCTATTTAATGAAAAAATATTTATTAACCTTAGGAAAATTATTTTTTTGAAAAATCCAAAATAAACTTCATTTGCTATAATATCAAAAAGAAATATTAGGAAGCAATGAATGGGAGGAATTCGATTATGAGAAAATTTGAGTATACCTTAGTAGATGTTTTTACAAATCAGGTGTTTGGCGGAAATCAGCTGGCCGTATTCAAAGATGGGGAAAAGCTGTCAAGTGAAGAAATGCAGAGTATTGCGAGAGAGCTTAATTTTTCCGAAACAACCTTTGTTACAGATATTGGGCCAAATCATAAAAAGCTCAGAATATTTACACCAAAAACTGAGCTGCCTATGGCAGGCCACCCAACCATCGGTACGGCTTTTGTTCTTGCTGATGAAGGGGCTGTCGAAACCCGCGAGGGAATAAACAAGCTTATTTTTGAAGAAGGCGTCGGAGAAATAGCTGTTTCTATTCACGTGGAAAGCGGGAGAATCAGGTCGATTGAAATGGAACAGCCTATGCCGGTATTCGGGCAGGTCTTTGGAGATATAAGGACAGCTGCCGAACTACTCTCCCTTGATATCGCCGATATTGACACAACCAGCCCTATCCAGACAGTGTCTACCGGCGTGCCTTTTTTGTATATCCCACTAAAAAGCCTGGATGCGATCAGCAAGATAAAGCTAAGGCTTGATACATGGGAGAAGTTCTTTTCGCCAAGCGAGGATACGAAACATATATTCGCTTTTACTAGGGAAACCCTCTATGCCGGATCAACCATACACAGCAGGATGTTCGCTCCGGCGATGGGCATTGCAGAAGATCCGGCTACAGGCGGGGCAAGCGGTCCGCTGGGAGCATATTTGGTTGAACACGGTCTGGTGGCACACGGGTATGACGGTAAATATATGATTATAAATGAGCAGGGAATTGAAATGGGAAGACCGAGCTTTATTAATATTACTGTTAGCAAAACGTATAATAATTTTTCTGAAATCAAGATCGGTGGAACCTGTGTGAAATTTGGAGCCGGGTTGATCGAGCTACCGACTTTATAGCTCAGGCTTCGCATGTAAAAAATATAAATTCCATTATCGGGTAATACTAGGAGTAGCTAAAGGACTGCTGATGTATAGTAGAAAATTGATATAATATGGTATATAGTGTTTGTTTTTATCAACTAAGAAAGACATTTCTACCTTTCTTAGTTGATGAACAATTTGAAATTTTTGCGTAGTAAATGATAAAGATCTTCTTTGAAAATTAAATGATGCGGTATTTACACTATATGTTATGATTTTAGGTAAAATAAATGTTAATTATATTTTTTATATAAGGAGGAATTAAAATGGAATATTTTCATGTTGATGTTTTTAGCAATGAAATATTATCTGGCAATGGATTAACTGTTGTTTTTTGTAATGAGGAATTAGAGGATAATCTTATGTTGAAATTAACACAAGAGTTTAAGCAATTTGAAACAATTTTTGTGAGAAGAATAGATAATAGTATATTTAATGCAAGAATTTTTACAGTAGATGAAGAATTGGATTTTGCGGGGCATCCTATTTTGGGAGCAGCTGCTACTATTCATAGTCATATTTTTAGAAATGAAGAAGATATAGCAATTGCATTTCAATTAAATCAAAAAACAATTATAGTTAATTCAAAAAAGATAGAGGAGTATTATGAAGTACAAATGAATCAAGGAAAAGCGGAATTCCTCTGTGAAGTTTCAAAAGAGAAGAGAAATAAATATGTACATGCATTGAACTTGTCAGAAGAGAATTTAAGCGAAGAATTTCCTATGGAAGTTGTATCAACAGGATTACCATACTTATTAGTACCATTAACTTCAGGAATAGAGAATGCAAAAATAATTAGTTCTAAATTTGAAGAAATGTTAAAAGAAGTAGGTGCTAAATTTGCTTATATATTTGATGTGAATTATATAGAAGGACGGACCTGGGATAATCAAGGAAACGTTGAGGATGTTGCAACAGGAAGTGCAGCTGGACCATTAGGTGCATATTTATATAAGCATAATATTTTTAATGTAGGTCATGAGATTATAATAAATCAAGGAAGATTTGTCGGCAGACCTAGTAAAATTAAGGTTTCTATGAGCATTTCTGAAAAAGAAATATTAGTGTCTGGAGAGGTAGCTATTTTGGCAAAGGGAACTATTTTACTATAATAATAAACGTAAAAAATCGCATTATTCAAGAAATTGAATTTGCGATTTTTTATTGCGCAATTCAAATATATTGTAAAGTTAACTGAATTTTTCCAGCCAAAATAAATTTTAAAACCTATTTAGAGCGTTGACACATAAGGTTTATGGTAAGTTTTTATTTTATATTTGTAAAAAGCAAAACTACTTGGAAAAATTTCTGTAAAATCTTGTAAAATCAATGGTTGTATGATATCCTTGAAATTAAAGAATGGCTATTTTATTATGGTTGAACATTAACATAGGATGTATTTAAATCTCTACTTTTATATTGCTTTTGTCTAGCTTTTTCCAAGTTGAACATTAACATAGGATGTATTTAAATCCTAATTCATTTTTAAAAGGTACCATACCCCACAAGTTGAACATTAACATAGGATGTATTTAAATTTGTACATAATCTGAAATTAAAGCGAAGTAGCCCTTGAAAATAAAATTGCTAATAAGGTTCTTCAAAAATTGAATAATGCGGTATATCATGTAATTAATGTTAACTGATACAAAATAGTGAAAACACATGACATAAATTATATAAATAATTTTGTTTATTGCACGGTGTATTTTGATATAATATTTAACATAAATAATTTATAGTAGGTACAGTGATGAACCAAGGGCAAGAAAAATTTTTAGGCTTTATTTTAGAAAGAGTAGAAGAGGATAAGATTGAGGAAGTACAAACAGTTATGAAGCAATTTGCAGAAAATTTTAGTCATTAATAAAAACAGATTTGAAAATTATACAAGTTTACTTTTTTATATAAAATGATATTGAAGAGTATTATCTTTGGCAATTAAGAGCAAAGTTCTGTTATATTCTTTTTATTTAATGCAACAACTTAATAATTTACTTGAACACCACATTATTTCATGATGGTAAGATATTATGAATCTATTACTAAGATGAATAACATATTAAAAATTAAATATAAATTCAATGTATGGGGATAATTGTTAAAATAAATTATTAGGAGGGAATTATTATTAAAAATTTAAGAAAATTATGTGCTATTTTTACTATAGTTATAACTCTTACGGCTTGTGGTTCTAATACAACTAGTATAAAATCTACAGAAAGTAATGGTAAGACAGTTACCGATGAACAATCATCCAAATCAACACAGGTTGAAACTCATGTAAAAATTCCAACTACTAAAGAAATCGTAAATACATTATGTTCTGATGAATTTGAAGGTAGATTAATTGGTTCAAAAGGAAATGATAAGGCTGGAGAATATGTTAATAAGATTTTTAAAGATATAGGACTAGCTCCTTTGTTCGGGAACAGTTATTATGAAAAGTATTCTCAGGATATTATAAAAGTTTACGGAGGTGGTGAAGACAGCAAAATGGGAACAATTAATAATGTTGTAGGTGTTATAAAAGGTAAAAACAGTAAAAAAGCAGTGGTAATATCAGCACATTTTGATCATATAGGATATCAAGATGGAAAGATTATTAGAGGAGCATTAGATAATGCTTCTGGTATGTCAGCTTTAATAAAAGTAGCTAATAATTTAAAGGAAAAGTCAAAGGAAAAACCTTTTGATATGGATATAGTTATATGTGCCTTTAATGGAGAAGAAGAGGGATTAGCAGGAAGTCGAGCATTTGTTGATGAGATTATATCTAAATCATTGTATGAGAACTTATATAATATTAATATAGATTCTATAGGTTCTAAAAATGGAGGAAAGCTGGCTTTAAAGAATAAAAGTAAAGTATCTAACAAACTATATGCTTCTGTGAAAACTACTTTAAAAAAGAATAATATTGAATTTGCAGATACAACTATAAGGGGTGCAAGTGACCACATGAGTTTTGAAAATGAAAAAATTCCTAATTTTTTCTTTGTACAGGAAAATATAAAGGAATTGATTCATAAGCCTACAGATACTCCAGACACTTTAGATTATGAACAAATAGATAGGATTGCAAATGCTATAAGTGATTTTGTAGAAACAAATAATGGTATAATGTTTGGAGCAAAGTGATAGCCACTAAGAAAATTGATTGAAACTATATATAATAAAAAAGTTGTATGAGCCAGCAATAAAAATCGAATAGCAGTCCTAAATACCGTATCATTCAAAGATGGATATGCGGTTTTTTTACGTCGTAATACAAAGATAATAAGCAATTTTAAATTATTGTAGAGGAGTGAGTTTAGTGAAAAAAGAAGTAGAATTAATTAAAGAAGTTGTAGAAAATTTATTAAACGCAGAATTATTAGAATAAAATGGTTGGACTGAAGAAGATATAGAAATACTCAATAAATTAAAAGATAAAGATTTTTATATAACATTTAAAGAAGGTTAATTACACAATTCAAAAGTTTATCGTATATCAGATTTTCTTAATATTGATAGGTTTTTTAGTTAATGATTTGATATAGGCAATATTGCTTATAAAATCAGATAAAATAGGAGGTTACTGACATATAATCTCCTATTTTATAGATATTAATATTAATTTTAGATGTTATTAAGTTATTGTTGATAAGTTAAATTGAGCAACTTGGCTGTAAATCAAGTAATGCTCCGAATTTTTGAGAAGCTGTTATAAAGCATATTAAGGCTAAAAGTTCAGAAACTTCATTATCACTAAATTCATTTTTTAGTCTATTAAAATATTCATTATCAATAAGTTGATTTTTAGAAATAATATCTGCGATTTTAGTAGCAATTAAAATTTTTGAATCAGTTATTTCATTAGATGGCTTACCTTTAGACATACAATATTGACATCCGTTATTAAAAGCAAGGGTACGTCTTACTTCTTCTTTTAATTCATGTGTAAATGTATTACTATTAAAAAAGCATTCTTCTAAAGAAGTCCATTTTTCCATTATATATTTATTATGACCTAATAATTGTTGAAATGGTGTGAGTCCTTCTTGTGAAAAAGTTATTCTTGCCATGGTATCTCTCCTCTATAAATATATTTTATTAACAATTAATATTATACAAATTATAATGTTAATATTGTATTGTAATTGATATATAATATAATAATAAATATATCATTTGAAATAATAATTTGAGAGAGGAAGTTACAAATGAAATTAGATGAAATAGACGTATTAATTTTACAAGAGTTACAAAAAGATAGTAGGCTATCTATAAGAGAATTATCTAAACGTATAAATCTTTCACCACCATCTGTTACTGAAAGAGTAAGAAGACTCGAAGATGATGGGGTTATTGAAGGGTATACAATTAAAATAAATAAAAAGAAACTTGGATTGTCTATTGATTGTATAGTCAAGGTAACTATGAAAAATGGACAGTATGAAAAATTCAAGATATTCATTAAGGAGTATAAACGAAGTGAATGGTGTTATAGAATTGCTGGTGATGGATGCTTTTTAGTTAAATTATTAGTTAAATCTTTAAATGATATAGAAGAATTTATAAATGATATATCTTCATATGCAATAACAGAAACTATTATAGCATTTTCGGAGGTAACAATAAATAATAGCATTAATAAATTCTTAGGAGAATAAGAATATGGCATATGAAAAAACGAACAATTTACTCAAACACCACAATTATTAAAAGTCTTAGAAGAATCTAAAGCTTTTATTCAATATGTTGTAAAACACACATCATATATAATCATTTAGATGGATTTCGATATATAATAAATACTAAAAGATACACTTAAAGAGGTGGGAAATATGAGTTTTTTTACTTTAAATATTTTAATAGGAGCAATGGCTTTTATAATAAATAAGATAAACAACATGTCTCAAGATATAGATCCCTTTGAAGCCTTCAATGATATAGAAGAGAATTTGGAAGAGATAGACAATGAAAAGGTAACTAACTTTGTTAATGGATTAATAAATGCTAGTATGTCGAATCCATCAATAGGATACTTCTTTATGTTTTTAGTATATATGACCCCTGTTTTAAATTTATTGTTACTAATTAAAGGAATAGTAAATTATTTTAATAAAGCAGAAGGATAATCTTTTAACAAATACCTAAAGTGACTTTAGGCAGAAAGGAGAGAATTATGAGATATAGTATTACAGATTTAGCAGAAATTCTTGGATGCACCACAAGTGCTATTCACTATTTTGAAAAAGAACATTTGATTAAAGTGGAAAAAGGGAAAAATGGTCATCGCTACTATAATGTTGTAGATGTATTTCGATTGCTTTCTTATACAAAGTATCGTTCTATGGAAATACCTATGAAAACTATTATTGCACAATTTGGTGGGGAAGAAAATAATTATAAATTAATAGAAGAAAGAGAAGCAATGTATCAATTAGAAGCCTTAAAAAGGGCCCAATATTACATGAATTTAGCAGATGCTATTGGGGAACATCTTGTTAGCGTAAGAAGAATTGAAGAACTATTGAATAAATATGAATTTGCAAAGTCACCTGAAGTAACGATTATATGTGATGATGAGTGTGGATGGCTTTCAAAAAAGCGTAGTTCCCAAAGGATAATTCATGAATGGGTAAAAGCAATGCCAACAGTTCAGCTGGGGGTATTTGATTCAAGAATGGGAATGAGTAACTTTGGATATTTGGTAAACACCAAAAAGCTAGAAGAATTAGAGCTTCCATTAGGTTTACACACAAAACAATTAAAAAGCACCTCTTGTATACATACAATTGTAATGGCAGATGAGGATTTTACACAACATCCTCAGAAAGTTTTTAAAAAGGCTTCTGAATTTGCAATAAAAAAAGGTCTTGAAATAGGTGAAATAGCCTGGGGAAAGATATTATTAGTTGAGGTTGAAAAGGGAGCTAAATTGCATCCATATATAGAATTATGGATTTCGATAAAAATATAACAATATCCTCTTGAAAGTAAAGCTACTTTATGCTCTATACTGAAGGTAACAAGAAAATAAAAAAATACAAATGTGAATTCAGAAAGGAGAAAGAAAATGAAGGATAAGTATAAGGTACTTTATGACCCAATTAAAATTGGAAAATTGGAGATTAAAAATAGATATGTTCTTGCTCCAATGGGACCAGGAGGAATGTGTAACGCCGATGGTAGTTTTAATGAAAGAGGAATTGAGTTTTATGTAGAACGTGCAAAAGGCGGAACTGGATTAATTATGACAGGCGTAACAATGGTGGAAAATAGCATTGAAAAATGTGCATTGCCATCCATGCCATGTCCAACAATTAACCCTTTAAACTTTATTACAACAGGTAATGAAATGACAGAAAGAGTCCATGCATATGGAGCAAAAATCTTTTTACAATTATCAGCAGGCTTTGGCCGAGTAAGTATACCATCTATTGTAGGAAAAGTGGCAGTAGCACCTTCTAAAATTCCACATAGATTTTTACCAGGAGTAACCTGTCGTGAGTTAACTACAGAAGAAGTAAAAGAATATGTAAAAGCCTTTGGTGAGTCAGCAGAAATTGCAAAAAAAGCCGGATTTGATGGTGTAGAAATTCACGCAGTACATGAAGGATATTTATTAGATCAATTTGCTATTTCTTTCTTTAACCATCGTACTGATGAATATGGTGGATCATTAGAAAATCGTTTAAGATTTGCCTGTGAAGTTGTACAAGAAATTAAGAAACGTTGTGGACAAGACTTCCCAGTTTCTCTTAGATACAGTATAAAAAGCTTCATTAAAGATTGGTGTAAAGGCGGTTTACCAGGTGAAGAATTTGAAGAAAAAGGAAGAGATATTCCAGAAGGAATTGAAGCTGCAAAAATGCTTGTTGCAGCAGGATATGATGCGTTAAATGGAGACGTTGGATCTTATGATTCATGGTATTGGAGTCATCCACCAATGTATCAAAAGAAGGGATTATACCTTCCATACAATGAGATCCTTAAAAATGCAGTAGATGTACCTATTATTACCGCAGGAAGAATGGAAGATCCTGAACTATCAAGTGATGCAATTTTGTCAGGAAAAACAGATATGATTGCTTTAGGAAGACCACTTCTTGCAGATGCAGAAATTCCAAATAAAATCTTTGAAGATAAATATGATAAAGTTAGACCTTGTTTATCTTGTCAAGAAGGGTGTATGGGAAGATTACAGAATTTTGCAACAGTATCCTGTGCAGTAAACCCTGCCTGTGGACGTGAAAAAGAGTATGGACTAAAAAAAGCAGAACAGATTAAAAAAGTTCTTGTTGTAGGTGGTGGTGTTGCAGGAATGGAAGCCGCAAGAGTTGCAGCTGTTCGTGGACACAAAGTAACATTGATTGAAAAGAATGGTTATCTTGGCGGAAATATTGTACCAGGAGGAGTTCCAGATTTCAAAGATGACGATCGTGCACTTGTTAAGTGGTATGAAGGCATATTGAAAGATTTAGGTGTTGAAATAAAATTAAATGTGGATGCATCAAAGGATAATATCAAAGAATTTGGAGCTGATGAAGTGCTTTTAGCAACAGGTTCTAGTCCAAGAACATTGACTATTGAAGGAGCTGATAAGGTTTATTCAGCAGAAGATGTATTAATGGAAAGAAAAAATGTTGGTGAAAAGGTTATCGTAATTGGTGGAGGACTTGTTGGATGTGAAACAGCTCTTTGGTTAAAACAACAAGGTAAAGAGGTTACAATTGTAGAGATGCAAAATGATATCCTGCAAGTAGGTGGACCTTTATGCCATGCAAACCATGATATGCTTAATGATTTAATTAAATTTAATAAGATTGATGTTAAGACAAGTTCCTATATCACCAAGAAGACAGATAAAGGTTTTGTTTTAAATACAGATGGACAAGAATCAATTATTAATGCTGATAGTGCCGTTGTAGCTATTGGATATTTATCTGAAAAAGACTTATATAGTGAAGTTAGATTTGATATTCCAAATGCAAGGCTGATTGGAGATGCTAATAAAGTTCAAAATATTATGTATGCTATTTGGAGTGCATATGAAGTAGCTAAAAATATTTAAATGAACCTTTTCAAAAAACTAGAGTGGATTTATATCCAATCTAGTTTTTTATTTTTTACTGAAATTCTATAAGTATATGGGTGTTTGTTATGTACTACTTGTATATGCTATTCTTAGAAATAAAGAATAGCTATTTTACTATGGTTGAACATTAACATGAGATGTATTATTAAAAATAGTAGTTGTAGCTTATGCTATAGCTATTATTTTTTATTTTTTGATAAATTCTTTAAACAAAATTGTAATTTATTAATAAAGATTTAAAATAATTATTTAATTTTAATTTAAGGCTGTATGAGAATTTATAAAAAAGTAAAAATATGTAGGATAAAAAAAGAAGGAATTCAATTAATTGTAAGGAATGTTGTAATTATAGGGTATTAAAACAAAATAAAAATATCAATAGGGGGAATAAAGATGAAAAAGAAAACAACTATATTAAGTATCTTTTTAGCTGTTTTTATGGCTTTAGCACTAAATGTAGGCAATGTTAAAGCTGCAGCAAATGGACAAGATATAGTAAACTATGCCAAAAAATTTATAGGAACACCATATGTTTCTGGTGGAACTACTTCATCAGGATTTGATTGTTCAGGATTCGTTCAATATGTATACAGAAGTGCAGCAGGAATAAACTTACCAAGAACAACATATGATCAAATTAATGTAGGTACTGCAGTATCACAAAGTAATCTACAGCCAGGAGATTTAGTTTTCCCACATACCGGTCATGTAGGTATATATGTTGGAAATGGACAAATGATACATTCTCCAAAACCAGGAGATGTAGTCAAAATAGCATCAGTATATAAATTCTATGCAGGAAGAAGAATAATATCTTCATTTGTTAAAAGTGATTTTATAAAACGAATTAATTCTTCTTCATTACCACTTTTAAAAAATTGTGAAATAAAATCAGGCACTAGTTTTTATGATATACCAGATGGAAATAAAAATGGAACAATAAATTATAGTGGCTATAAAGTAAATATATATGGTAAATGTGGAGACTGGTATTTAGTAAATAAAATAAATGATCAATGGATACATAAAGATAGTATAGTATCTATGCCTCAATTACCTATACTAGCAAAAGGAAAATCTATTACTAATAAATTATTGTTTTTAGATAATCCATATATGAATGAAAAATCTACAGGAAGTAGGGGCATGGATGCAGAAGTTGAAATTTATGATGAATATAGTGGATACTATTTAGTTAATATATCAAAAAACATCCAATGGGTAAATAAAAATGATATTAGAATAAGTTATATGCCACAATTACCTTCTGCTTCAAGCAATCCAATAAAACAATGTGTTGCTCCGAAAGGAACAATATGTTACAGCTTCCCAACAGGAAATAAAAATAATAAAAATGGAGTTATCCCAGAAAATAGACAATTAAATGTTTATGGAGAATATAAAGGTTGGTACTTAGTTAATAAAATAAATCCTCAATGGATACAGATAAAATAAAATGAATAATTTTAAAGCAGTTCTTAATCGGGCTGCTTATTTTTAATCATTTAAAGGGGTTTTTTAACATTTATAGAATATTAAATATAACGGGTTCCCAATAGGTTAATTATAGACATCCTTCATAATGCAAAAAAGAACCTTAATAAACAGGGTTCTTTTGTTTGACGTATTTTATCTATATTAAAATACCTATAAAAGCAGTAATTAAGCAGTTTTATCTTATAAATTACTTTTATTTTTTATATATAAATATATACATAGGATGTATTTAAATTTTGCTATAGGTTTTGGTTTATTATAGTATAAATACGTTGAACGATGTACTTAAGCAAGAAATGTAATTATTTGATTTGGAATAAGCATTTATACATGGCAATAATTTTTGAGTTGAATTGTAGGATTTTTATTGACTAAAATATTTTTTAAATTTAGTTTCAGATTATAATTTAGAGTATTATTGAAATTATAGCCCCCATTAAAAGAAGTTAAATGTTTTTCTTTTAATAGGGGCTATATAAATTGTTAGATACTAATTATTTAAAAATTTTTTCAATGAATCATTATCTTTAAATAAGTCTTTTAAGTTAACGTATTTTTGTCCTAAATTTTTTCTATCATATTTATAGGATTCTTCTCCTATATTCTCTACATTAAATTTAATAATTTCAGCGTTTGTTATAAGAGACAATAATACCACCGCATTCTTTTCTAAGAGTTCTTCAACTTTTTTGTCACTCCAAAATTTATTATAATTTTCTTCCCCTAAATTTTTATTTGTTTTATAGTTAACAGTTATTTCATAGGGCTCTTTACTAGTTTGTAGACTAAATCCAGCACTATATTCATTGGCAGGTAAATTTTTTATAATACTTCCTACAGAACTATTATCGCCTATATATGTGCCTTTATATTTTATCAAATCATATGTTTCAGCTTTAGAATTATTTTTTATATTTTCCTTTGATTTTTTTTCAGAATTCATTCCACAACCTACTAAATTTAATGATAGGATTATTATTAAAGGTATTAATATTTTAAGTTTGTTTTTCATATAATGCCTCCTATTTTGCAATGTATTGTATCACAATCATACATTAGATTAAGGTGTAACTATAGTTGGATTATAGCATTAATTGCAATATAATGATATCCATTTTTAGTTGTTATTTTCACATGGGTATTGAACATATTCATTTTTAATAAAATTAATATTATTTTAGAATTAAGCAAAAGAAGAATATTTTATAATCTTTACGGTCAGTTTTAATAATAAAAATAGCAAAATAAGAACAGAAAAACATTTTGTTTTGTTATATTATAATAATAGCTTTATAAAGTAGGTGAGTATTTAATGAATTATAGAAAAGATATAGAAAATTGTATTGATTATATAGAAGAGCATATTAAAGAGCCCCTTACACTTAAAGAAATTACACAAGAAATAGGGTACTCATCATATCATTTCTGCAGAGTTTTTTCTTTTTTAAAGGGTATGCCCTTAATGGAATATGTAAGAAAAAGAAAACTTTCTTTATCTACTATAGATTTATTAGAAGGTAAAAAAATAATAGATGTTGCTTTAAAATGGGGATTTGAAACACCAAGTAGTTTTGCAAGAGCCTTTAGAAAAGAGTTTGGATGTAGTCCAAGTCAATATATAAAAAAAATGAAATCCTATTACAAAAGTGAAAATAATTTAATCCTAGGTAAGTTTATGAATGATCCATATATAGTTAAAAAGCATGGATTTAAAGTTGCTGGATATGGTATTAAAACTAATGTGGCAGATAGTAAATACACAAAGGATGTAGCCTCCTTTTGGAGCAATTATAATGGAGAAAATCTAGAAAGTAAACTATACAAAATTCTATCACCCTTAAAACATGGGGAAGTTGGATTATGCATACCTTGTTCTGATAGTGGGGATATAACCTATTTATTAGGGGTTATTGTTGAGGATTTTTCCAAGGTAACTTCTGATATGATAACTGTTGAAGTACCAAAAGCCCAGTATGGAGTATTTACTACAAATCCTGTTAATACAGTAGATAGCAAAGATCAAAGAGAATTTGCAAAGATTATTAAAGAATCATGGAAGTATATATTTGATGAATGGTTTAAAAATAATGATTACGAATACGATGAAGAAAAATTGGATTTTGAATTTTATGATGAAAGATGTCATTTAAGACCAGACACAGTTATGGATATTTATGTGCCAATAAAAAAGTTGGAAAGGTGATATTAAATGATTAATTATTATGGAAGTTTATGTACAGTAATGTATGAGTTACTACATCCTCATGCACCAGAAGATGAGCTGCAATTTTATTTACAATATGCAAAAAAGGAGATGAAAATACTAGAACCACTTTGTGGAAGTGGTAGATTTCTAGTACCTTTTTTAGAAAGAGGCTTTAATATTACTGGGTTTGATATGTCAGAAGAAATGCTAAAAGAACTTTATAAAAAAGCTCCCAAGGCAAAGGTTTTTCAAAGTTCTATTGAAGAATTTTCTCCAAAGGAAAAATATGATTATATTTTTATTACATCTGGTTCATTTTCATTATTTCTTGATAGGGATATTGCCTTTAATGTGCTGGTAAAAATGAGGGAAGCACTAGCACCAAAAGGCAAGTTTGTTTTTGCTGCTGAGACAACCGCTAATATAATTTCTGATAGGGAAGAGTACCTTGAAAATAGTCACGTAAAGACCAAAGAAGGTTATGATATAATCTTTAAAAGTAAAAGTTTTTATAATAAACGCAAAAAAATATTATCCACACCAAGTTTATATGAGTTATATGATGGTGATAAATTACTACGTAAAGAAGAAATGGATTTTCGTATAAAATTATATGATTTTGGAGAATTAGACAAGTTAATATTAAAGGCAGGATTTAAAGGGAGCCATGTATTCAGTGATTTGAATAGAAGAGAATCTATAGATAAAAATACTGAAACCTTTTTATATGAATGTTATATTTAACAATAAAATATTTTTCTAACCAATTTTAACTTTAAAACCTATCTTAAGCATTGAAATATAAGGCTTAAGATAGGCTTTTGTTTTGTAATACTGTTTTATGTTATTATTTATCTAATTCATCTAGAGACATTAGTTTTAATAATCCATTTCGTAATAAAATTAGAATTACACCAAATACTATTACAATTCCAGATATTAAGCCAAATATTTGGGTGTATCCTAGAGTATCTGTAAATCCTGCAAGTTTTCCAGAAATTATACTTGAAAAGAAGAAGCTTAAGTACCATGCACCCATTGCTAGGGAGCCGTATTTTGCAGGAGCTAATTTATTGAACATTGCCATTCCTATTGGAGATAGGCAAAGCTCTCCTACTGTTAATAAAAAGTAAGCTACAATGATGAAAAGTATGTTCATTTGTTTACTTCCGTCTAAAACACCACCTAATGTTGATATACCTAGTATTAAGGTTAAGAAGGCAATACCTGTTAAAATCATTCCAAGTCCCATTTTAGTAGGAACTGATAAGTCGCCCTTTTTACTATTTCCAAGTTTTAACCATATATTCGCAATTATTGGTGACAATACTACGCAAAAGATTGCATTAATAGAAGTAAGCCAAGGTACAGGCATTGTAAATCCACCGATGGTTCTGTTTACAAGTTTATTTGCAAGTAAAGAGAAGGATGTAGCAGTTTGATCCCATGCTGACCAAAATATAATGACAAACACAAACATCACAATCATTGCTTTAATACGATTTTTTTCTAATTGTGTCAAAGGTTGTGCTTTAGCTTTCTCTGTTGATTTTGTGCTTACGGATTCTGTGGAAGTTTTTTTATCTTTGGAAACTGGGTATTTTCCTACCTCACCTAGCCATTTAGGACATACAATCCAAATAAAGATACCTATAAATATCATTATCAAAGTACACATAAGAAAAATGTATTTATAACCATAGGCTGCGATTTCACCATCAGCGGCTACTTTAGCGAACCATTTATCAGAAATTAAACCAGCAATTATAGGTCCAAAAAAAGCACCGATATTTATAAACATATAAAATATGCTATAGGCAGCATCTTTTTTAGACAATTCATTTTTGCTATAAAGTTCACCTACAAGGCTACTAATTTGTGCCTTGAAAAATGCACCAGCAACAATTAGGATAATAAGTCCCAACCAGACGCTACCAATATTTGGTTTGGCAAAAAATAGCGCCAAATAGCCACAAGCAGTTAGAAAACAACCTAATATTAGTGATTTCTGGATTCCAAGCCATTTATCAGTTATATATCCACCAACTAGGGAACCCATATAGTTTATACCTTGATATAAACCTATGATAGCAGCGGCTTTTGGTACACTTAGACCAAGTCCATTTTTGCTTACATCAGCTGTTAAAAATAGTATTAATATTGAAACTACTGCATAAGCTGCATAACTTTGTAAAGCGATAGAGATATTTACTAGCCATAATCCAATAGGGTGTTTTTGTTTTTTTTCAGACATTGTGAAATACCTTCCTTCTATTATTTATAATTATTAAATTTTTACAATTATTAAGTTTCTCTAGTATGTTCTTTTAACCATTTTTTTCTTCATCATTAAGATATGGTGAAATTTTTTCATATACAGATTTATGGTATTCATTTAACCATGTTTTTTCTTCTATAGTCATAAGGTCAGAAATTATTGCGTCTAGATCTATAGGCCATAACTAATTGGTTCAAAGTATATGAATTGGCCGTATTCATTATGTTCGCCCTTGCATACAAGAATTTCATTTTCAATACGTATTCCATGTGAATCTGCTATATAAATTCCTGGTTCATCAGTAATAACTATACCTTCTTCAAAGCAATGAGTTTCCTTTGGACGGTATTGCCACCTAAATCCAGTTGGTGCTTCATGAATGTTCATCAAATATCCAACACCGTGGTTAGTATCATGATTAAAGTTTAAGTTTCTATTCTAGAATGGAGTACATGCAAGGATGTCCAAATTCATACCGTTACAATCATAAAGGAATTTTCCATGAGCAAGATGCATGTTACTATGGTAGCATGTTCACCAAATGAAGAAATAGGTTCAAAACTTGGCCAAATAAATCCACCTTGCTTTGCAGGGAACGCATCTAGTTTATTAGAAGTACTTATTTCTGTAATAACTTCTTTGTCTATATTATATTTAAGCCAGTACATAAATTTAGTATGAGCTACACCATCTTTTATTTGAGCTTTTTTAATATTTTCAATCTCAATTGGATCTTTTATAGCTTTAAATAAAACAGAGGGGTTTCGTTTTTCTACTTTTTTTATATCTTTTGGTATATTGTTGTATAACGCATAATTCATTCTATTTGGGTGGACTAAAACTACATCGGAGTTAGTCAATTTTTTAACTTCTTTGTATATTTTATTATATGGGTGTATAAATAATGCCCCATTTTCCTTAAGATTTGATTTAATTTCATCACTCAATTTATTTTCATTAATGAATAGATGCACCTAATCCATTGTAATAATAATAAAATTAGTAGGAAAAATTCAATATGGTTTCCACAAATGTTAAGAGCCCATGCAATATCATCTTCTGAATTAAAATATTTAGCTACAAAGGTTGTTAGAGTTTTCAGAAATATTTTTAACAACATGAATTATTATGTTAGTTATATCTGCTTCAATGGCACTTGAATGAGTTCTAGTATCCCTTTCAAAATGCTATAATGTAAGTTAAAAGATAAAGTGAAATTTATTTTCAATATTAATATAACGTGGAAGGTGGAGACAATTATGAATCATAAAGATAGAATGTTAGCAGGGCTTCCATATAAAGCGTGCTTAGATGGATTACCAGAAGAACGAATGGAAAATAAAAAGAAAATCTATGAGTATAACCATTGCTTACCAGATGAATATGAAAAAATCCATAAATTAATAAGAGATATTCTTGGAAAAGCAGGTGCAGATGTACATATAGAGGCACCCTTTTATTGTGATTATGGAAAGAATATTCAGGTTGGAGATAACTTTTTTGCAAATTACAACTGTACAATTCTAGATGTGGGAAAAGTAATTATAGGTAATAATGTACAATTTGCTCCAAATGTTTCTTTGTACACAGCAGGTCATCCCATACATCCTGATTCACGAAATTCTGGATATGAATATGGAATGGGTATAACAATAGGAGATAATGTGTGGTTGGGAGGAAATGTTGTTGTAAATCCTGGAGTTCATATTGGGAATAACGTTGTTATTGGTTCGGGAAGTGTTGTTACAAAAGACATTCCAGACAATGTGATAGCAATAGGAAATCCATGTAAAGTTATTCGTGAAATTACAGAAGAAGATAGTAAGTATTATTATAAAAATTATGAATTTGATGTTGATGATTATAAGGAATAGTTTATTTACAAATTAAAATTATTTATGCAATGGGGTGAGAAAATGATTTTAGCCATTGAATGTTTTATTGCATGTGTACTATTTACGCTTATGATTTTACCATCACTATATAAGGAACCAATCAAACATATTATGTCATATCCTACAGAGATTAGAAAAAGGGTGGAAAGTCTACCACAATATAAAGATGTTATACAGAAAAAAGAAAAAAAGCATTTAACAGTAAAGATAATTGCAGTTTTTATGATTGCTATTATTTTGGCTGTAGTAGCCTACTTTTCAGGAGCTAAAAATTTTTCAAAAGCCTACATTCACGTATTTACTTTGTTTTTTGTAGTAAATATTTATGATATGATTGTTTTAGATATATGTATTTTTTGTCACAGTAAAAAAACTAGAATACCTGGTACAGAGGATATGGATAAAGAATATAGGAGTCCATGGCATCATATAGAAGGGGCTGGTATTGGAACTATAATAGGTGCTGTAGTAGCATTATTATCTGGAGGAATGGTTCATTTCATATCAATAATATAGTATTCAAGCAGGGAACCCAAATCTCAGATTTGGTGTGAGTCGCTTACTACTTCGAGAATGGGAGAAGTAGTTTCATTAATGAGTATAGTATATAGCTTATATATAATTGAATTTTTCCAGCCATAATAAATTTTAAAACCTATTTTAAGCATTGATAAATAAGGCTTAAGGTAGGTTTTTATCATATGTTTATGAAAAAACAAAATCACTTGGAAAACTTTCTATAAAATCTTGTAAAATCAATGGTTGTATGATATTCTTAAAAATAAGAAATGGCCATTTTACTATGGTTGAACATTAACATGAGATGTATTTAAGCAGGGAACCCAAATCTACGATTTGTTGTGAGTCGCTTACTCATTCGAGGCAACGAGAAGGAGTTTCATTAGTTAAAACTTATTTTTTCAAATGTACCCTTTTCTATGTGTAATTCAATATCAATATCTGCTTTTTTATAACCTACTAATTTTATACGATTATTACCTTTTTTTATTGGTAAAGTTAATGATGTTGTTCCTTTCATAGTGGCTTTATCTGTATTTTCTACAAGATTAACAACCGTATTGTCAGGAGATATTAAAACGATTTTTGCCTTTCCACTTTTTACTGATAAGATATATGGAACTTTCAAATCAAAATCAGATCTGTTACTTTTACTTATAACTGCATCATTTATATTTGGCTAATATAAAATTTATCGTAGTTTTACTTATTACCATAGTTTTGTTTCTTTGTCAAAAAGCAATGAATCATAAATTAAATTAATAAATCTAGAAGATTTAACGATGTTAAACTTCCTATGCCTTCTGTAAAATGATGAAAATGTATAGATGTTGTGGTATAATTTCTACATTAATCAAAAAATAATTGTAGAATATGATGCTGCAAAATATAATAAACTTAGGGTGAAGTAAATGATTATTATAATAACTAGCGTAATCTCTTTTTTGTTAGGTTCAATACCAACAGGATATTTTATTACTAAGAAAACATGTGGAATTGATATAAGAACAAAAGGTAGTGGGAATATAGGTTCAACAAATGTAAAAAGAATTGTAGGTACTAAAATATCTATCATTACTCAAACAATAGATGTTTTAAAAGGTATCATTCCTGTAGTATTAGGAATATATTTATCAAAGATTATTAAATTACCTGTTTCAATTGATACTTATCTGTCTATTATTGCAATAGCAGCAATTTTAGGACATGATTATACACCTTTTCTTAAGTTTAAGGGAGGAAAGGGTGTAAATACAACACTTGGCGTATTTATTTTTATTGCACCTATTCCAACGTTAACAGGGCTTGCAGTTTATTTTATATTGGGTTTATTTACAAGTATAGTATCTATTAGATCTATTGCAATAGGCATAACAATACCTATTATGTGTATAGTCACAAAACTACCTATTCAAATAATAATTTCTACTACAATAGCCGGTATTTTAATGGTATTTAGGCATAAAGATAATTTAGTAAGGATTATGCGAAAAGAAGAAAAATAACTTTAAATTTTAAAAACCTGTCTATTTTTAGGACAGGTTTTTAGTATTTAAAGGGGATAGATAAAATAGTTTTTGAAGTTATGTAAATATTGTATATTATTTTATATTTTTGAAGGATTATCCATAACTCTGTAGAAGAATATTTGTGTAGGAAATATATTATAAAAATATGGAGGGAGTATTGTGGATAAATTTCGTAATATGAAAAAATCACATATAGCCTTATTAGTGGTAATGTATATGGTATTAATGGGAAGTTTCCCTAGATTTACGGGATGGGCAACTATTTTTTTAGCCATTGCAGTGGGAGGTTATTTTTTAAAGAACAAAAAAGACTTAAAAGAACTAACTAGGAAGAAGAAAAACTTTATATTTGCAGGTATAATAATTTTAGCTATTATAGGAAGCTTTAATGTAGCTGTAGGAAATAATATTCAAAATGAAAAATTGTTAGCGGAAAAATCCAAACAAGAGCAGCAAATTAAGAAAGAACAAGAAGAAAAGAAATTAGCTGAAGAACAAAAAAGGATACAAGAAGAAGAAGCTAAGAAAAAAGCTGAAGAAGAAAAAAGAAAACAAGAGGAAGAAGCTAAAAAAAAGACTGAAGAGGAAGCTAAGAAAAAAGCTTTAGAAGAACAAAAAAAGCAAGAAGAATTAAAAAGAAAACAAGAAGAAGAAAATAAAGTAAAAGCTGAGAATGAACAAGCTCAGGCAGCATTTGCACAGTCAACAGGCAAAGGTAATTCAAATAGTCAGTCTAATGAAAGCCAAAATGCAGATGATAATCAAAATTATACAGTATATAAAACCAGAACTGGATCTAAATATCATAGTTCAGGGTGTAGATATTTAAAGAAAAGCTGTTATGAAACAACAGTATCACAAGCACGAAATGAAGGCTTAACTCCATGTAGTGTGTGTAACCCATAGTATATAATAATATATTAAAGATCAGTACTAATTGTATTTTCTAGGATATTGATAAGTGTATTTTATCAATATCCTTTTAAATTTATGTAATAAGTATTTACGCAAATTAATAAGATTTTATTTAAAGTAGAATTTCTTAGTAAATATGTAATTATTCTTTACGATGAATTATTTGATATAAATAAATTTCTATAATACACCACAAAACCTATAATAATATGGTAAAATAAAGATATATTTCAAATAACAAATGCATTTTGTTGCGCATGAATAATACTTACATAAAAAGGGTAATTAATAATAGTTATGTTATTATAAGATATATGGAGGTTTTGGTATGAATATATTAATATCCACTTGCAATATAGGTATTCCTGTACTAATGATTTTTATAGGAATTTTATATAAATGTAATTTATATAAAAAGATAGACAGAACATTAGATTTAATTGTACCTATAGCAACGTTTTTTACTGGTTTTTCAGAGAGAGATAGAGAACATTTGTATAAGAATACAAATAAATTAGCTTCGGTTAATAGAAAATGTAGTTTAATATGGAGTATTTCAGGAGTATGTACACTACTGCTTACTATAATATCGCTAATATTAAATAAATCTGATATTCATAATACAAGCGTTATTTTACTAGAACCTGAATTATTAATATTAGTTATTGTATTTATTACTGTAGAATATATCTTAAAAAGAAATTTTAATAAAAAAATTAGTAAACAATATTAAACTATTGTCATAAAAAAGGATACTAATGTAGGTATCCTTTTTTTATTTGCTTGATAACTTACCTAATAAAATAGCATTATCATTTTTCAGTTTAAATAATCATAGATACTCCATATTAAAAATTGCCACAATTATGTTGAAATATATTAATCTTGATGGTGAAACCCTTAGTTTATATAATTAAGACATAGAAGAGAAAAGGATTACAGTATATAAAACTAAGGAGTGATTTTTATGAAGTACAACGATTTAAAAATTAAGATATTTGCAGACGGAGCAGACTTAAATGGTATGTTAGATGCTTATAATAAAGGAATAGTTAAAGGATTTACAACAAATCCATCTCTTATGAAAAAAGCAGGGATTACTGATTACAAGGAATTTGCAAAGGAAGTATTGGCAAAAATAAAAGATATGCCTGTATCCTTTGAAGTTTTTTCAGATGATTTAGAAACTATGGAAAAGGAAGCAGAAGTTCTTGGAAATTTAGGTGAGAATGTTTATATAAAAATACCTGTTACAAACACAAAGGGTGAATCAACAGCACCACTTATAAAGAAACTTTCAAAGAAAGGATATCACCTTAATGTAACTGCTATATTTACAATAGATCAAGTAAAAGAAGTAGTAGAAGCATTAAAATCTGGAGTAGATAGTATAGTATCAGTATTTGCAGGAAGAATAGCAGATACAGGAGAAGATCCAGTTACAATTATGAAAGAAGCAAGCAAAATTTGCAAAACTAAAGAAGGCGTAGAACTTTTATGGGCAAGTTGCAGAGAATTTTATAGCATAGTAGAAGCAGATAAATGTGGTTGTGAAATAATTACTGTAACAAATGACATACTTAAAAAAATGCCTAACATGGGAAAGGATCTAAAAGAATATTCTATTGAAACTGTAAGAGGATTTTACAAAGACGCATCTAGCCTTGGATTTTCAATTTTATAATTGCAAGAAGGGCGGTAAAACTAATGCTTAAAAATTATATAAACGATCAGGTTGTAGAAGTAAACGTGGAAGTGAAAAACTGGGAAGAGGCAGTAAGATTAGGTGGAAAGCTATTAGAGGAAGATGGAGCCGTAGAACATAGCTATATTGATGCTATGGTAGATACGGTAAAAAACATGGGACCCTACATTGTAATAGCACCTGGAATAGCAATGCCTCATGCAAGACCTGAAGCTGGAGCTAAAAATATAAGAATTGGACTTTTGAAGCTTAAAAATCCAGTTAATTTTGGCAATGAAGAACATGATCCTGTAGATATTGTTATATTTTTATGTGCTGTAGATAATAAGGCACACATTGAGGTCTTAGGGGAACTTGTTCAGCTTATAGAAGATGATGATTTTTTAAAGATTGTACGAAATGCATCAACAAAGAAAGAAATACTAGATTATATAAAATAAAATATATAAACAAACTGGAGGGATTAATATGAATATTTTAACTGTATGTGGAAATGGAATTGGAAGCAGTCTTATGCTTGCAATGAAGATAGAGGAAATATGTAAAGAAAACGGAATAGCTGCAAATGTAGAATCTACTGATTTTAACTCTGCTCAAGGTAAAAAGGCGGATTTAATAGTAACAGTAAAAGAACTAGCAGAACAATTTGAAGGAAGAGATGTAGCCGTGGTAAGAAGTTATATAAATAAGAAAAAAATCACAGAGGATGTACTTGAAATTATAAAACAAAAGGATGAAGAATTAAAAAAATAGGAGTTGATTAAAATGTTAGGATTACTTCAATTTTTAAGAGACGTTTTAAAACAACCGGCATTATTAATGGGTATTATGGCATTAGTAGGACTTGTAGCCTTAAAGAAACCTGGACATAAGGTTCTTACAGGAACTTTAAAACCAATATTAGGTTACTTGATGCTTGGTGCCGGTGCAGATTTTATAGTAGCAAACTTAGAACCCCTAGGAGGAATGATCCAAACTGGTTTTAACATAACTGGAGTAGTACCAAATAATGAAGCAATCGTTGCTGTTGCCCAAAAGGTATTAGGGGTAGAAACCATGTCAATTTTAGTAGTTGGACTTTTGATAAATCTTGTTATAGCAAGGTTTACTAAATACAAATATGTATTTTTGACTGGTCATCATAGTTTCTTTATGGCATGTCTTTTATCAGCAGTTTTAGGAACTTCCGGTATGAAGGGAACTGAACTTATATTATTTGGTGGATTTTTACTTGGAGCATGGAGTGCAATATCACCAGCAATTGGACAAAAATACACATTAAAAGTTACTGATGGCGATGAGATTGCTATGGGTCACTTTGGAAGCTTAGCATATTATGTTTCAGCTTGGGTTGGTTCAAAAGTAGGCAAGCCTGAAGAAAGTACTGAAAATATTGAAATTCCTGAAAAATGGGGATTCTTAAGAGATACTACTATTTCTACAGCAATTACAATGATGGTATTTTATATAGTAGCAGCAGTAGCCGCTGGTCCTGAATATGTATCTAAATTATCAGATGGAATGTCACCTATATTATTTGCTATAATGTCATCACTAAAATTCGCAGTTGGTGTTACTATTGTTTATAACGGTGTAAGAATGATTCTTGGAGATCTTATACCAGCATTCCAAGGTATTGCAACAAAAATTATACCAGATGCTATACCAGCAGTTGATTGTGCCGTATTTTTCCCTTATGCACCTACAGCAGTTATAATCGGTTTTGTAAGCTCATTCATAGGTGGAATTATAGGTATGGTTTTACTAGGAGTAGCTGGAGGAGTGCTTATAATACCAGGACTTGTACCTCACTTCTTCTGTGGTTCTACAGCAGGTATATTTGGAAACGCAACAGGAGGAAAAAAGGGAGCTGTAATTGGAAGCTTTGTAAACGGACTTTTGATAACCTTTGCCCCAGCATTACTTCTTCCAGTACTTAGTACCCTTGGATTCAAAAACACAACCTTTGGTGATTTTGATTTCGGTGTTCTTGGTATAATTATTGGAAAAACATCAAATCTAGCAGGAAAAACAGGAATAATAATTATTGCTATGTTGATGTTAGTAGCTCTTATAGTTCCAAACTTTATTAAAACTAAATCAAAAGCATTAAATAATATAGAAGAATAAATTAATAAAAAGGAGTTGTAAATATATAAAATGATTTCCAGAAAGTTTTCATTTTAATATATTTACACTTCTTTTTTATATAATAAGTTTATAATAAAATCTATAGTTATTATATAAAGAGTATTTTATTGTGGATTATTAGGCATTTTAAGTAATATAGTAAATAAATTTTATTTGGCAATTATATTTTTAATTTAAACACTAAAGGAGATGATGCATCGTGTTAAATAAAAGATGCTCAAATATCTTACAGATGATAGTAAATAACGAAAAGCCTATAACTATAAAGGAAATTTCTAAAAAAGTTAATAAAAGTCCTAGAACAGTAAGATATGATTTAGATAAAATAGATGATTATTTAGCTGAGATTGAATTTCCTAAACTTGAAAGAAAATCTAACTTAGGCATCAGCCTAGATTTAAAGGATGAAGAAATAAAAAAACTTTTTAAGATTATTGGCAAAATTAATAATTATGACTATGTTCTTTCTCAAAAAGAGAGAGTATTTTATATAATTTATGAGCTTTTAAATAAGAGTGAATTTGTAACTATAAATATGCTTTCAGATAGGATGATGGTAAGCCGCAGTACTATAATAAATGATTTAATAGAGGTTAAAAAATGGCTATCAGAAAATAAAATAACCCTTGAAAGTTCAAAGGGACAGGGCATAAAAATATTGGGAAGGGAAAGGGATCTTAGACGGGCTGCAGTAAAGCTCTTTTTTCAGAGCATGGATTCTATAAACTTTTTCAATGTAACCACCCTTAAGCTTTTTAATGATATAGATATAGACTTTATAAGAAATACTATTAAAATTGCAGAGGAGCAGATGGAAACTTCATTTTCAGATGATGCTTTTAATAATCTTGTTATTCATATAGCTATAGCCATTAAAAGAATAGAATTATCAAAGGATATAATAATGGATAGTGAAGAGCTTAAGAATCTAAGGAAAACTGCGGAATATGCTATTGCATCAGGTATAGCAAAGATGCTTGAGGATAGATTCAAAATATCTATACCAGAGGACGAAATAGGCTATATAACAATTCATATTTTAGGTAGCAATACTTCTACCCTTGAAAATATTGTAAAGGATGATTGGATTTATTTACATCTTATAGTATTTAAACTAATAGAAAATGTAGAAAATATAACAGGAATTAATTTTAGTAAGGATAATAAGCTTTTTGATAGTCTTGCTCAGCATATTCGTCCAGCTATATACAGGCTTAAACATGATATTAAAGTAAAAAATCCATTGATAGAAGAAATAAAAGAGAAATATTCCTATATCTTTGAAAGTATAGAGGAAGGTGTAAAGTTCATAGAAGAGGATATAGGTGATAGTGTAAATCAAGAGGAAATAGGATATCTTACACTACACTTTATGGCTTCCATAGAAAGAAGCAAAAATAAAAACCATAGAAAACCAAATGTACTTATAGTATGCGCCACAGGCATAGGTACATCAAAGTTTATTTCTAATAAATTAAAATCTATATTTGATATAAATATAATAGACACCATATCCAGCCATACTATGGAAAAGGTCCTTAAATATAATAAAAACATAGATTTAATTGTAACTACAATTCCATTAAAGGCTAAGGGGATAAAGTGTATAGAAGTAAATACATTTTTAACGGAAAAAAACATCAGTGAATTAGGTTTATACTTTGCAAAATTTATTAGAGATAACAGTGAAGAATGCAATAGTTCCTGTAAATATGAAGAAAGAGATAAGGTGCAAGAGATTTTAAATATTATAAAAGAAAATTGTACTATACATGATTATTATAAATTGAGAAATAAACTAGCACTATATTTGAATATAAAAGATCCTACCATTACTGAAGATCATAAACCTTCTTTAAAAGAACTACTAAAACCTGATTTTATTAAATTAAATGAAGAAGCTAAAGACTGGGAAGATGCAGTAAGAAAAAGTGGGGAGATATTAATGAATAATGGCTGTGTAAAGGAATCCTATATAGATGCTATGGTAAACACAGTAAAGAATATGGGCCCTTATATTGTTATAGCACATGGAATAGCTATGCCCCATGCAGCACCAGAGGATGGAGTTCTAAAAACTGGTATAAGTATGCTAACCTTAAAAAATCCAATTTCCTTTGGAAATACTGAACATGATCCAGTAAGTGTTATAATTTCAATATGTTCCATAGATAAAGTAAACCATATGAATGCATTAAAAGAGTTAATGAGCATTATGGATCAGGAAGACTTCCTTTCAAAGGTTAAAAATATAAAAACTTCCTCTGAAATAGGTTCCTTTTTATATAGTTGAATTAAATAATAAAAACAAAAGCTCTCATAATCTGGGAGCTTTTGTTTTGTAATAATTTATATGTTTAATTATTAAATTATTTTTTATATTTATAGATAATAAGCTCTAATTGACGTAGAAAATCTTTTGAAAAACCACATGTTTCTTTATTAGACATTTCATTTATATCAAGTCATAAGCAATTCATTATCCCCCTATTATTTATTACTTGCTAATTTATATATAAGTTTTAAATTATCTATTATATTCAGAGGATTATGTATATTTATGTTATATATTGTAATAAATACGGACAAATGGTATAATTGTGAAGAAATAATTTGTATGAGGTGATAAAATGATAATTTGGGGCTGGGGAAAAGTAACCAAAAAGATTATTGGAGCAGTTTTTGAACGTACATGTAACTATTGTAATACTGATGAAGTTTGGAATTTATGTGTTGTAAGAACATGGTTTACGTTATTTTTTATTCCTATAATACCCTATAAAAAACAATATTGCATTGCCTGTCCAAAATGCTGGAGCTATATAGAACTTACACAGGAGGAATTTGAAAAAATAAAAATTGATATAACCTCTAGTTCTAATAATATTAATGAAAAAGTTGTTACCGATAATATAAAATATGCTGGAAAGACAGAAACTCAAATTAATTATTTAAAACAGATGGAGGAATATGCTAATAAGTAAATTATTAAAATCTGTTGATTTATAATAAATATTTTAATTTGATAACTTTTATAAGTTTATAAAGCATAGGTTCAACTGGAAATTGCTATAGGAGATAAATTACTATAGTAATTTTTATTTTTTGTACAATACATAAATATTAAGATAATTTAATTAGTTTGATAGATTAGTTTATAAAGCAAAAGCTCTCACAATGTGAAAGCTTTTTTGTAAATATAGTTTTTTAAAGCCTTTTATTCAAATGATATGAAATATAGGGTATACTATAAGCAGTGAACCCAAATTTACAATTTAGTGTGATAAGCAGGGCATCAAAATCTTTGATTTTGTTTGCATCGCTTATGCAAGTATTGTAGTCGCTTACTTCTACGAAAAGTAGAAGTTTCAACAAATAAGATTCTTGGGATAAAATTAAGTTAGGAGTGAGAGTAAATGAAAAGAATACCCTATGGGATTTCTAACTTTGAAGTTTTAAGAGAGGAGGATTATCTTTATGTAGATAAAACCTCTTACATAGAATTATTAGATAGATACGCTCCTTATAATTTTTTTATAAGGCCTAGAAGGTTTGGTAAAAGCCTTTTTATATCAATGCTTGAGAACTATTATGATATAAATAAGAAGGATAAGTTTGAAGAATTATTTGGAGATTTATATATAGGTAAAAATCCTACAAAAAATAAAAATAGATTTCTTGTATGGAAAATAAGTTTTGCAGGAGTAGATGCAGGACATGGGGAAGAAGAATTAAGAAAGAGTTTTAATTTTAAAGTTTCATCAGCAGCAAGAGAATTTTTATATAAATATGGTAATTTATTAGGTGAAAACAAATTACCTATGGAAGATATGAGTGCAGAAATGGTTGTAGCTCATATAAGTATGCTTAGCAAAATCAACAATAAGCAAGTATTTGTTTTAATAGATGAATATGATAATTTTGCCAATGAGCTGATTACAGGAGGAAAACAAAGTACTTATAGTGGTATACTTCATGGTGAAGGTTTCGTTAAGGTATTTTATAAAGCCATAAAGGATGCAACAGCGGACAATTTTAATAGAATATTTATGACTGGAGTAAGTCCTATAATGCTAGATGATTTAACTAGTGGTTTTAATATTACTATGAATTATACCTTAGATCAAAATCTTAATGCTATGATGGGTTTTACAAGAGGCGAGATTTCTTATATTATGGATGAAGTGGATATAGAAAATACAGAACTTAGAGAAAAGATATGTACTGATATGACCCAATATTATAATGGATATAAATTCAACAAAAATTCTAGATCAGTTTTTAATCCAGATATGTCCATGTATTTTCTTAATAAATATTTAGCTTATAATGAATATCCAGAGGAAATGATAGACAACAATGTAAAAACTGATTATGGAAAAGTTAATCAGTTAGCTTATAATTTTAATGATAGAGAAGCGCTAGAAGAAATTATGAGCACAGGGGAAACTTCTACCATGTTAGTAGATAGATTTAATATTCATACTATGTATAGTGTGAAAGAAAATTTTAAATCTTTATTATTCTATCTTGGAATGCTTACAATAAAAGAGCAAGGTCCACTAGGTACAGTACTAAAAATACCTAACTACGTAATAAAAACAATATACTGGGAGCAATATTTCCAAAGTTTAAACAAAGACTATAATATTCAAATACAAAACATAAGAATAGCTGTTAATGAAATGAGAATGAATGGAAACATTCAGCCCTTAATAAATCTTGTAAGTAACATATTAGAGGATTTATCCAATAGAGATTTAATAAAAATGGATGAAAAAAATATAAAGATGATGCTTCTTACACTATTAGGAGTAGACAGTACTTATTTTATAAAAAGTGAAGATGAGAACAATAAAGGCTATGTAGATATAATGCTTAAAAGAAAAATTCAGTTTAAAGATATAACTAAATTCCAGTGGATTATAGAACTAAAATATATAAAAGAAAGTGAAAGAGATACCTTAGAAAAAGTAAAAGAAGAAGGAATAAAACAGCTCCAAGGATATGCTGAAAGTAAAATGGTTCAAGAAGAACTTGGAGAGGATGATTTAAAGAAGGTATTAATTCTTGTGGTAGGAAAAAAACATATTTATACTGTAGATATATAAAAAAGAATAGTTTTAAAAGCTCTCACAATGTGGGAGCTTTTGCTTTATAAAGGTCTATTTTTTATATTTGTAGCTAACAAGGTCCAATTGGTGTAGCAAGTCCTTTGAAAAGTCACATATTTCTTTATCAGACATTTTATTTATATCAAGTCCTAAGCAAGTCATTAAATCCGTATTATTTATTAAAAAATCTATGATTTCTTCTAAATTATCTAGAGAATGAGTAGTGCTTTCTTTTAATAAATTATTATCTTTAGTTAAAGAATCATATATATAATTTAATTTCGCATCGGGATCTTTTTTTATTTCCTCTCTTATATTATGTACATTTTCTTTATCCATATTATGTAATTGAAGGTTTATAAATTTATCTATGTCTTTATTAATTTTATTCTCATCTTGAAAATAACTTAGTGAAACACCACAGGCTGAGGCTATTGAATTTAAAACAATAAAACTTGGATAAGTTCTTCCAGCCTCTATATCTCCAATGTAACTTTGAGATTTATTTATATCCTGTGCCAACATTTGCTGAGTATATCTTTTACCAACTTTTTCACTTTTAAGTTTTCGCGCATTTTTTACTAATTTGCCTAACTCCTTTTTACTTAAGCCCAAAATAAAACCCCCCTAAATAGCCATTTTTATACATTGTAACGTGATTTACGTACAAAGTCAATTAAAAGACTGTATATATATGTAAATTAACGTAAATAATCTATAAACACAGATAAGACAGGTTAATTATAAAATACCCTATTTTAAAGGACAATAGCATTTTGAAAAAAATGAAAGTTAATGGTATATTGTGGTTAACGATAATCACGTTTAAAATCTGAAAGGAGGGTACTAATGAACGTTAACTTAATAATTAACTTATTGTACTTGATGTTTATAACGTTAATATTGGGTATATATTTTTATATACTGATATGGAGGGGTAAACATGGAAGAATATTTATATACAGTTGAAGAGGTGGCTATAATTTTAAATGTAAATAAAAATGTTGTATATGATCTAATTAAAAAAGGACGTTTGCAAGCACTTAAACTTGGAAAACTTAAAATAACTAAAAGTACATTATTAAAGTACCTAAAAGACTATAAAGGCAAAGATTTGTCAGATATACCTCAGGTTTAAAGATTAACTTTATAAAGTTTAATATTATTAAATATAATAAAGGAGGACATGGAATTGGCCAAGTACAGACAACTTTATACAGAATTTTGGAATGACAGTTTTGTGTTAGAACTTGATCCAGAAGAAAAGTATTTCTACATTTATTTATTGACTAATCCTAATACTTCTCAATGCGGAATTTACGAATTACCTAAAAAAATTATAGAGATGCAAACAGGGTACAAAGGGGAAACTGTAGATAAACTTTTAAAAAAATTCGAAAGGTATAAAAAAATAATTTATTCAGAGGAAACTAAAGAAATAATTATATTAAATTGGGCCAAGTATAATGAACCTAATAATATTAATGCAATAAAATGTGTTAGTAAGGAACTTAAAAAGATAAAAAATAAAAATTTTATTGATGAGCTATGTTTTCAATACTCTAATATTGGATTAGAAGTGGATAAGCTATTTCCTGATATAAAAGATACTCTTGCTAGTAAACATAAAAATAATAAAGTTGAAGATAGTTTTATAAATGAAGATGAAAGAAAACAAATTGAAGATAAAAGAAATCAAAATGAAAATGAGCTTATAAATATAGATACATATGATGAAAAAAAAGAGAAATTTATAGATACAAATAGAGATAATAAAGTTCAAGATAGCTTTATAGTTAAGGATGAAAATTATAAAACTAGAGATAGTTTTATGGCTATAGATGAAACTAGTGAGACTGAAGATAAATTTATATTTGCAAACATAGGTAAAAGCTATGAAATAAAAGATAGTTATACGGATATTACTAAGGACCATGAAGGGGCTCATAAGGGCCTTGCAAGTAAAGAAATAATAAGTAATAAACAAGAAATAATAAATAATAAAGAAGAAGTAATAAGTAATAGTTGTTGTAGTAATAAAGAAAAAGAAAGTAAGAATAACATACAAGATAATAATGATTTTAAGGTGGATATGTATACAAAAGTTGCAACAAAAATAAATACTACAACTGATACAGCTGTAAAGTCTGATATGGTTGAATCTTGTAGAGCTAATTTTAAAAACATAAAAAGTGTACTAGCTGTTTTTGAAAGCAATATACACAAGGCAGTACCTATGGAAGAGAAGAAAATTATAGCCTGGGGCAATAAGTTTAGCTATGATGTGATTGTTATGGCTATAGAGGAAGCTATAGGTAACAACATAAAAAATATAGGATATATAGAAAAGATCTTAAACACTTGGTTTGCTAAAGGGTTAAATTCTATTGAGGATATAAAAGCCTATAAAACACAGTGGGAAGAAAAAAAGAACAAGCTAAATAATAAAGAGAAGTCTAAAAAAAATACTGTAGATCATTGGGATTATGGTGAACAAAGAGAATATGACTTTGAAGACCTAGAACGAAAATTATTGGGGTGGCAAACAGCTTAAATCAGAGTACAGATTACAGAGTATAGATTACAGAGTAGAGAGTACAGATATTAGAGCAGAAGTCGGGACAGAGTTTAAGACAGAGTAAAGATTACAAAAGTTTGAATAGAGTTTTTGGATGAATTAGTAAGCTGTAATTAGAATTTTATAGAAAATATTAATAAGATAAAGTACAAGCTTTAGAGTGATTAGTAAATTGTAGTTTCTTATTTGTATTTTTGTGAATTTTAATTCGGGTTTAATCATATTGTGATAAAAAAGAGGGGGATTTTTTATGTATAAATTGCTTGAGAAGTATAGAAATGGGGATGTGGAGGCTTTAAATAAAATTATAGAAAACTTTAATCCCCTTATATTAAAAGAAGCTTCAAAATGGAGAATACAATGTTATGAATATGAGGATTTAGTCCAGCATGGCTATCTTTCTGTAATAAAAGTTGCCAATATATTTCAAGGTGAAGAAAGTAAATTTGTTCCCTATTGCATAAATGCTATTAAAACGAATTATAAAGCTCTCTTAAAAGGAGAAATAAAACATCATCGAGAAATGCCAGATGAATATATATTAGATAAATATGATGATGAATATATGTTTACTATAGAAGATGAAATATTAGCCTATGAAAAAACAAAAGAGATTTACGAGGCTTTGGACGCACTTACCTCCGAGGAAAAGAATATTATAAATGATTTTTATTTTAAGGAAAAAACAATAGATAAAATTGCTAAAGAAAATAATAAAAGCTATAACAATGTAAGATATAAAAAAGATAAAATAATAAAAAAACTGCAAGATAGCTTGGAAAAGCATAGTTATGATTAGAGTAGAAATTACTCTGAAAAAGGAGTGTTGGGAATATGTATGACAACATAGTAGAACTTATAAGTAATGTAGGATTCCCAGTAGCAATTAGTGTATATCTTTTAGTTAAAATCGAAAAAAAGCTTGATGATTTAATTAAAGCTTTTAATGATTATACTAAAAGATCATAACAGGCTATGGAACACCAAAAAGAAAGGTTCAATTTAGGACCTTTCTTTTTTATATAGAAATTGTATCATTATTAAATATTTATATAATAGATCCAATGTAAGATGCTCTCTTTTAAGTAGAGAAGTATAAAATAAAATATAGTATGACTGATATGCTCCATTTATAGAACACGATTTGAATAATAAAACTGTGTTTTAAAAATTATTTAGTGTTTTTTTACAAATGAGGGTTTTAAGGCATATATATAGATGAAAACACAATAAAACAAAAATAAAGGGGGTAAAAACTATGGCAGTAAGCAAAAATCTTTTAGAAAGAAATCTAGCTATTTCCTATGCAGATGGTCTAGATGAGAAAGGAAAAAATATCGTAAGAAAGGCTACTTACAAAAATGTAAAATTAACTGTAGAACCAGAAGCTCTTATGACAGTAGTAGATTCAATAAATCCATTGATGCCAGAGGGCATATCAGAAGCTACAGTATTAGAAAACTACGTATTATTAAAATAATTGAAAAGGGGGTATAAATTATGAGTACAAAAAAATATCTAAATTTAGTCTTTAGAACTGAAGAGGATTCTACTTCAACTATAAAAATCCCAAAGGTTAAAGAGGATGTAACAGAAGAGGAAATAAAGAATTGTGGTAAGGCTATTGTAGATCAGAACATATTCCAAAGTAAAAATGGAGACCTTTCAGCACTTAAAGTTGCTAGGATTATAACAACTGACACAGAAGAAATCAAAATAGAACAATAATATATATTTTTATTATAATGGTAAGGATATTTTTATAGAGGTCGCAAATCCTTTATAATAAATATCTTAATAAGAAGTAATTAAAAAGAGTACAGATTAAATTATTATACAAAAATATTTTAAATAAATTTAAATATACTATAAATCATTAAGTTTCTAAAGAAAACTTAGTTATAAAATAAAGAAGGGACTATCTTATATTGCATTTTATGCATTGTAAGATAGCCCCTTTTATAAGTGCTAAATTAATAGTTGCAGTAGGGGAAAAGCAACATAACAAAAATGTAACATTAATGAAACATAGTTTCATTGATACAACAAGTGGAATTGTATAAAATAAGTTACATAAGAGGGAAAAAATTTAGTTGAAATAAATAAAAAGGGAGAATTAGAAATGCAAAATATATTAAGTGTAGAAAAAATTGAAAAGTATTATGGTAATAAGGATAATGTAACAAAGGCTATAGATAATATTAGTTTTAAGGTAGATGAAGGAGAATTTGTTGGTATAATGGGACCTTCAGGAAGTGGTAAGACTACATTGCTTAACTGCATATCAACTATTGATAATGTTACTACAGGTAAAATAATGATAAATAACAATGATATTACTAGACTAAAATCAAAATCATTAGATAAGTTTAGACAAAATGAATTGGGATTTATATTTCAGGACTTTAATTTACTAGATACCCTTACAGCTTATGAGAATATTGCTTTAGCCTTAACAATACAAGGTGAGAAAAGTTCAAAAATAGATGAAAAAGTAAAATCAGTAGCAAAATATTTAGAAATTGAAAAGGTGTTAAACAAGTATCCTTATCAAATGTCAGGTGGACAAAAACAAAGAGTTGCTTCAGCAAGAGCAATAGTAACTAATCCATCCTTAATTTTAGCCGATGAACCAACAGGAGCTCTAGATTCTAAATCAGCTAGATTATTACTTGAAAGATTTGAAAAGCTAAATAAAGAATTAAAGGCTACTATATTAATGGTAACTCATGATGCTTTTGCAGCTAGCTATGCTCATAGAATTCTTTTTATTAAGGATGGGAAAATCTTTAATGAATTAGTAAGAGGTAATGATACAAGAAAAGAATTTTTTAATAAAATTATAGAAGTTACGTCTCTTCTTGGAGGTGACGACAATAATGTATTCTAAGATGGCTCTTAAAAATATAAAGAAAAGTTATAAGGATTATACTATATATTTCTTAACACTAATACTAGCTGTTTGTATATTTTATAGCTTTAACTCTATAGATTCACAAAAGGCACTTACTGATATAAAATCTTCAGGTGGAAGTTATGTATCTAAATTAATGGATTTTATGTCTGCTGTATCAGTATTTGTATCAATAATATTAGGAAGTTTGATATTATATGCAAATAATTTTTTAATAAAGAAACGTAAAAAAGAATTGGGAATATATATGATTTTAGGTATGGGAAAAAGAAAAATATCTAAAATCTTAGTAACAGAGACCTCTATAGTAGGAGTTATATCCTTAATTGCAGGTCTTATAATAGGAATGGGAGTATCACAGGGGTTATCTGTTTTTACATTAAAATTATTTGAGGTTTCTATAAATGAATATAGATTTGCTGTTTCAACAAGGGCTATAGGTAAAACTATATTATACTTTGGAATAATGTTTTTACTTGTTATGATATTTAATGCATTTGTTATTTCTAAATACAAGATAATTGATTTGCTAACATCAGGTAGAAAAAATGAAAATATAAAATTTAAAAATACATTTATATATTTATTATCATTTGTTTTATGTGTAGTATTACTTGGATTTGCATATAAATCTATACTAAAAACAGGGTTAAATTTAAGAGAGCCTATGTTTAAACCATCCATAGCCTTTGTAATAGTAGGTACGGTGTTATTTTTCTTTAGTTTAGCTGGAGTTATATTGTATGTAGTAAATAAAAACAAAAAGATATATTTTAAAGGGCTAAATATGTTTGTGGTAAAACAAATAAATAGTAAGGTTAATACAAACTTTTTATCTATGTCTTTAATTTGTTTAATGTTATTTATCACAATACTTATATTATCTACAGGAATAAGTCTTAAAAATGGCTTTGAAGAAGGGGTTAAAATAGGAGCACCTTTTGATGCTAGTATAATAATATCAAATAATAGTAAAAAAGACAGTTTAGAAGATGTATTAAATAAGATCAATTTTAAAAGAAGTAAAAATGAAAAATATGCAACTTGCAATGAATATCTTTCAGGGATAAAGCTAGATAGCTTGTTATCAATTACAGATAAATATTATAAGGATGCTGAGGTAGCTTTTGTTAAAATATCTGATTATAATAAAGTGTTGAAACTAAAGGGGAAAAAAGAAATAAATTTAAATAAAAATGAGATTTTAGTTATGTCTAACAAAAATGACTTGGTAAAGCAAGCTAATGAGAAGTTAAAAAGTAGTAAAAAATTTGATATTAAAGGAAAAGAGTATTTAGTGAAAAATGATAAAATAATAGATGAAAATCTTGCAACTTATCTTTTTGCAGATAATATTTTCACAATAGTTATAAGTGATGAATTTTTATATGATTACAATAAAATTGCTTATTCTATACTCAATGTAATGTATTCAGATAAAAATAGAGAAGAAAATAATAAAAAATATAAGGAAATAAATAAGAACTTTTTAGATGGTAAGTACAAAAGTTTAAATATTTCATATATGGGTGCTTTTTCAAAGGATGATATTTATTCTGGCAGTAAGGGTAGAACAACAACAATATTATTTGTTGGAATATATTTAGGACTAGTATTTTTAATAACTAGCATGGCAGTACTCGCTCTTCAACAGTTATCAGAAGCCAGTGATAGTATAGAAAGATATAAAGCTTTAAAGAGAATTGGTGCAAACTCAAAAATGATAGATAAAACAATCTTCCTTCAAACCCTAATATATTTTGCCCTCCCAATGATTCTTGCATTAATTCATTCAATGATTGGAATTAATGTAGTTAGTGACTATATAAGTGTATTTACCAAAATTGACATTAGCTTTTCAGCTTTAATAACGGCTTTAATATTCATTGTAGTTTATGCAGGATATTTTTATACAACATATATAGGATATAAAAATATAGTGGAAAGTAATATTTAATCCTATGATAATTATTAGGGCTATTAAATTTTGCTATCCAAAGTTTAATAGTCTTATATTAAATTTCGTATCCACCATTAAACCCTGGGCTAATTAATTAGTCTAGGGTTTTCATGTTGCATGGAAATAATTAATTTTATATCAATATAACAAAAGTGTAATGTTAATGAAATATAGTTTCATTGATGCAATAAATGGAATTGTATAAAATAAGTTACAGGAGATGAAGTTGAAAAATTCTACTTCTTGGAGGTGATGATAATTATGTATTCTAAGATAGCTCTTAAAAATATAAAAAAGAGTTATAAGGATTATACTATATATTTTTTAACACTAATATTAGCTGTTTGTATATTTTATAGCTTTAATTCAATAGAATCACAAAAGGTACTTATTGAAATAAAATTTATGTCTGAAATAATGAAGGGCATTTCAGGTGTTTCAGTGTTAGTATCCATAATATTAGGTGGATTAATAGTGTATGCAAATAATTTTTTAATAAAAAGACGTAAAAAAGAGTTAGGAATTTATATGATTTTAGGTATGGGAAAAAGAAAGATATCTAGAATTTTAGTAACGGAGACCTTTATAGTGGGAGTTATATCTTTAGTTGGTGGACTTATATTAGGAATTGGAGTATCACAAGGGTTATCTACATTTACTTTAAAGTTATTTGATGTGGGAATGGATGAATATAAGTTTATAGTTTCAACAAGTGCTATAGGTAAGACTATATTATACTTTGGAACAATGTTTTTGCTTGTTATGATATTTAATGTATTTGTTATTTCTAAATATAAAGTTATTGATCTATTAATAGCCAACATAAAAAATGAAGACATAAAATTTAAAAATCCATTTATATATTTATTAACATTTGTTTTATGTTTAATATTTCTTGGATTTTCATATAAATCTTTGCTAGAGATACGTTTTGATTTAGAACGTAATATGTCTATACCAATAGCTCTTGCTATAGTAGGTACAGTATTATTTTTCTTTAGCTTAGCTGGAGTTATATTATATGTAACGAATAAAAACAAAAAGATATATTTTAAAGGGCTAAATATGTTTGTATTAAAACAAATGAATAGTAAAGTTAATACAAACTTTATATCAATGTCTTTAATATGTTTAATGCTATTTATTACAATAGTGGTATTATCTACAGGAATAAATTTTAAAAAAGTTAAAGAAGAAGAACGTAGAAAAATCACTCCCTTTGATGCCAGTGTAACGTTATACAATAAAGATGAAAACAAAAATCAAAAGAATCATATAGAAGATATGTTAAATAAAATTGATTTCCAAAAGAGTAAAAATGAAAAATATGCAGTTTACAATGATTATTATACAGGATTAAAAGCAAGTGAGTTATTAAAGATTAAGGAAAGAAATTTTACACGTTATGATGTATATTTTAGTAAAATATCTGACTATAATAAAATTTTAAAATTAAAGGGTGAAAAAGAAATAACTTTAAATAAGAGTGAAGTTTTAATTTTATCAAGTTCAGGTGGTGCCATTAATCTAATTAATGAAAAATTAAAAAGTAATAGAAGAATTAATATAAGAGGAATAGAATATTTGGTTAAAAATGATAAAGTTATAGAAGAAAATCTTAAAACATCTTCCATTGCGGATAACTTTTGCACAGTAGTTATGAATGATGAATTTGTGTCTGATTATAAAATTAGCTCCTCAATACTTAATGTAATGTATTTAGATAAAAATAGAGAAGAGAATAATAAAAAATATAATAAAATTAATGATAATTATATTAAAGATGAGTATAAGAATTTAGATATTTCTATAGATGCCATTACCAAGGATGGGGTGTACTCTAAAAGTAATGGAATAACAAGTATGATGCTATTTATTGCAATATATTTAGGAATAGTATTTTTAATAACTAGTATGGCAGTATTAGCTCTCCAACAATTATCAGAGGCTAGTGATAGCATAGAAAGATATAAAGCTTTAAAGAGAATTGGCGCAAACAAAAAAATGATAGACAAAACAATTTTCATTCAAACCTTGGCGTATTTTAGTCTTCCAGTGATTCTTGCGTTAATTCATTCAATGGTTGTAATTAAGATAATTAATGATCTTACCAGCATGATTATTAATACAATTAAATTTAGGTCTTCAATTTTAATAACTGTTTTAATATTTGTTATAGTTTATTTGGGATATTTCTATATAACCTATGCAGGATATAAAAATATAGTAAAAAGCAAAATTTAATAGCCTTATATTTTATGTTGAGTAAGTAATGAATTTAGAACATGATATTATGATATAGTGAATGAGTTAGTAAGGAATAGATGAACTTGTATAATAAATAGGAGAGTCAGGAAAAGTAAAGCAAATATTATATGAATTTTACTAGGAGAACAGATAGCTTTAAGATTTGCAAATTGATATCCTAGAATGGTAGAAAAATTAGTATAGTAAGAAATAATAACAAAAAGTGAGAAACTTCATATAAATGGAGGTTTTCACTTTTTACCAATTTAAAATAGAAAATTTTAATATATTATTTCCTCACTTTAATTATATCATATATAAAAAAGTAATTATAGACTAGTAATTTCAGGTGTATTTGATAAAATATCAATATTAATTTTAAAATGTTAATGCCTATTATAAGGAGGAGATATTTTGTCAATAAATAAATCTGAATGGCTAGTAGAAATGAAATGGTTAGAAAATGTACTTAGGGAGGTAAAAAGACAATTAGAAGAAAAGAGAAATTTCAAAGATAATTTTAAAAAAGACGCTATTGAGACTCAAAGAGAATTATGGAAAAATGTTGGAGCTGTTTCAGTGGAAAATGGTTTACAGCATGTTGTAGATTTCATGCAATTTATTAATACTATGAAAATTCAAAAGAGAAGCCATGAGTTTGAAAGAAAACTAGTTGATAAATACGAGAATATGATTTCATCTCCTTACTTTGCAAGAATGGATTTTAAGGAAGATGGAATAGAAAATGTTGAAAAGTGCTATATTGGAATTTCTAACTTAGTTAATGAAGATTTTGATTTTATTATATATGATTGGAGGGCTCCAATTTCTAGTATGTTTTATGATTATGAAATTGGAAATGCTTATTATAAATGTCCTGATGGAATTATAAATGGGAAAATATCAATGAAAAGGCAATATAAAATTAGTAATGGTAAAATTGATTATATGTTTGACAGTAATATAAAAATAGATGATGAAGTGTTACAAGATATATTAGGTAAAAGCAGTGATAATAAAATGAAGGCTATTGTAACTACGATTCAAAGAGAGCAGAATAAGGCAATTCGTAATGAAAAATATAAAAATTTAATTGTCCAAGGGCCAGCAGGAAGTGGGAAAACTTCTGTTGCTCTGCATAGGATTGCCTATTTATTATATAAGCATCGTGATATTATAACAGCTAAAAATATCGTGATATTTTCTCCGAATAATATTTTTAATGATTATATTTCTAACGTTTTACCTCAGCTTGGAGAGGATAATATGTTGCAAACTACATTTAAAGAATATATGCATAAAGTTTTAGAGGAGATAGATAGTAAGGAAGATTATTGTGAAATGATGGAGAATATTTTTGGAGATAAGAGTGAGTGGTCTTATGATACTAGGATTAAAAGTTTAAAATTTAAGTCTTCTATGGATTTTGCTAAATTATTAAAAGTATATATAGAACACTTAAAAAAAATGAGTATGGATTTTGGAGATATTACTTTAGGAGAGGAAATTATAATTTCAGCATTAGAAATACAGGAATTATTTTATAAGGACTACGAGAGTCTTCCTCTTAAGAGAAGATTAGAAAAACTAAGACGAAGACTTTTATATATTATAGAACCTTATAAAAAAAGATTAGTTGATAAAACAGTGAAAGAAATGGAAGAGTCTAATGAAGAGTTAGATGAGAATGAAATAGTTAAAGTAAACAAATCCTTAGTAGATAGAGAAATTAAAGCTATAATTAATAAGGTAGAAGAAAAAACTAAATTTGATTTGATGGATTGTTATAAGAGCTTTTATGAAAATTTAGAGGGCTTATTAAAAATGGCAAATATTAAATATGATAATGAAAGTATTAGAGAAATAAAAAGATATACCTTAGAAAATTTAAGGGCTAAAAAGATAAATTATGAAGATCAAATAGCTTTATTGTTTATAAAAGGAGCTGTAGGTGATATTCCAAAAACAGAAGAAGTAAAGTATGTAATTATTGATGAAGCTCAAGATTATGCACCATTGCAGTATGAAATTTTCAATCAATTATTTAACAAAGCAAATAAAACAATCCTTGGTGATATATCTCAATCTATTAATCCTTATATGAATGTTGGAAGTTATAATAATGTTGTAAATATACTTAAATCTGAGGATACTTCTACAATAAATTTAACTAAAAGTTATAGGTCAACAATGGAAATAACTAAATTTTCGCGGAAAATATTAAATAAGGAAATTAATGATGAATACGTGAAAAGGAGTGGAGATTGGCCAAGTTTGACTGGGTTTTTAGATGAAAAAGATATAAATAAAAGAATAGTTGAAGAGGTAAAAGTTTATAAGGGCGATGGCCATAATTCAATAGGGATAATAACAAAAAATATTGATGAAGCACAGAGGGTTTACAATTATTTGAGGGATAGGATTAACATTAAAATGATTGTAAGTGAGGATGATGACTATGTTAATGATATTTTAGTTATTCCTGCATATCTTGCTAAAGGTTTGGAATTCGATGTGGTTATTATATATAATGCCAGTGATTTAAGATATAAAGATGAAGAAGATAGATTGTTGCTTTACACAGCTTGTACAAGAGCTCTTCATGTTTTGGATATATTTTATTTAGGAAATGTATCACCATTATTAAAGTGAAAATAAAGAAGGTAGACTGAAATGAATTACTCCTTGTTAAGCAGACAGGAAGTGGTTTATTTTGGTCTTTCTTGTTTTTTTCTTCTTAATAAATGTTTATTATTTATGAATAAGTTTTATATAATATAAGAAATATATATAAATACTCAAGAAAATGTTAAAATTATAAGTAAATATATATAGGACATTAGGGGCAGGTTCACATGCAGAAGTGTATGCATTAAATGAAGCATTATTAGCTAATCCTAATGCTAAATTAGATAATTTCATGGTATATGTAGTAAGGTCAGGGAAAAAATTAAAACCAAAAGGGTTACCTATGCCGAGATGTCCACATTGCGAGTTTATAACAGATGGAGCAAATTATTTCTCGGAGGTATTAAAATATGGAAATTAAAATATTAACAAAAGAATATGTTTTAAATAATGGAGTTGATTTTGAAGATTTATGGGATGAATATTGTAGTGATAGAATCTTAGATAATTCAGAAGAGGAAGGTGGAGAACCATTTACAGGATTAACCTATGAGACTTATCCAAATGGAAACTTAAGATATTATTGTTATTATAAAAATGGTTTTCCGCATGGTGATTTTATCCAATTTTATGATGATGAAAAAATAAAAAGTATGCAGTATATGCAAAGAGGAAGAACTTATGGTTTAAGAAAAATATGGAATAATAATGGCGTGTTAGAATCTGAAGCTAATTATGAGTATGGAGTATGTTTAACTTTCAAGAATTGGAATGAAGAAGGAATATTGATTGAAGAAAAATTAAAACCAACTGAAGATGATATAAAGTTGAGAAACAGTCAAGAAGAGTGGTATAAAAAAGCTATAGGAAGAGATTAGTATGAAAATAAAAGAAGTTCATAATTTTAATATTTATGAGGAATCAGAATTCATTAATATACAAAATGAATTGAAGAAAAAAATAAGCTTAGGTAATGGATATTTACACCAAAGACATATGGGAATAGCTACTCATGCATCATTTTTCTTAAATAAACCAACTATAGGGGTAGCCAAAAGTTATCTTAAAATTAAAGAAACAGATTTTGAGATGCCAGAAGATGAAGAAGGGTCATATACTGATATTGTAATAAATAAAGAGATATATGGTAGAGTTTTAAGAACAAGAAAAACTGTAAAACCTATATTTATATCATGTGGGAATTATATCGATTTAGATAGTTCTACAGAGATAGTACTAAATTTAATTAACAATGAAAGTAGGTTGCCTATTCCAACAAGATTATCTGATTTAGAAACTCATATTAAGAGAAGAGAGTTAAGATAACTATAAAGGTATGGTCAAAGTTACTTATTAAATAAATGTGTAGTTTGATAAGCTAAGAAGGTTTAGATTTAATAATTCCACTTAAAAGTTAATGGAATTAAGAACATATAATATGTAATAGATAAATCAATTACACTTAAAAATAAAAAGAATTTAAAAGATTATATGATTGATTAAAAGCCTTAATTACCAATGTAATAGTGATTAAGGCTTTTATTTATTGCTAAAAACGTGGGAGAAATTACTATGGCTAAAAGAGTAATTAAAAAATTAAATACTGTTAGATATTGAGCCAATGGAAAGTCACTGATGAATATTATATCTATTCTATTGAAAAGATATTTATTAAATCTATAAAAAGGGATGAAATCCGCGTTAGTCTTTATAAAGATACTATAAGGTCAACAGAAAGATATATTTCTTGCTATATTTTATGATAGTTTTGTAAATTATACAAATCTATTTATATTTTCTATTTTCCCATAAATAAATTAGAGCTTTTACAAGTCATTAACCCCGACATAATACAAACACCTTCTGCACCTGCATTAATAGCTTTTTCAGCATTTGCTGGCGAAATACCACCAATAGCATAAACAGGAATATTTACCGAACTACAGACTGATGACAAGAAACTTAAACCTCGTGGTGGAAGGCCTTTTTTACAATCATTAGCAAATACATGTCCTGCTGTAATATAGGTTGCTCCTAAATTCATAGCTTCTATTGCTTCACTCACTGAATGAATAGACACTCCAATTTCATTAAAATCTTTAGAGATATTAGGATTAGATTTTAAAACATGTAATGGTAGATGAATCTTTTTACAATTAAGTTCTTTTGATACTTTATAATAAGTATGCAATATACACTTCGTATTATTTTTTCCACATATGTTTAATACTTTAGTCGCTAACTTCTTATAATCATTTTCAGATAAATCCTTTTCTCTAAGCACTATACTTACAGATTCAATGACTGTGTTTTTTTCATTCAATGTACATATGTCTTGTATTTGTGCTAAGAATTCATTATTACAAATATGACGATTGGTAATTGCTAATAACTTATACATATATATAATCACTCATAACTACTTGAAGACCATGATTAGCAATTGTATTAGCTATTTCAGATACTGTACGTGTATCAGAAATTTCAAATTGTTCATCACCCTTAGTATCTTTTTCATCACTATGACCGCCTATTCCAACTGAAACTCCAGCGGAAATTTTAGTTGCGGAAAGTCCAATTACATTATCACGAAATCGAGCACATTCACGAGTTGATATAGTGATATTTGCAAAAGGCAAAAATATTCTATATGCAGTAATTATCTGTAAAAGTTGCTTCTCATGTACATCTTTTGGGTTAATTTTATCATTATTTATTATTGGACGTAATCTTGGACAGGAAATAGCAATTTCAGCATGTGGATACTTACGTTGAATAAGGTAAGCATGAAGTCCTGTTGCAAAAGCATCCTTACGAAAATCATCTAATCCAAGTAATGCAGCAAATCCAACACTTCTCATTCCACCTTTTAATGCTCTTTCTTGTGCGTTAAAACGATAGGGGAAAATACGCTTGTGTCCAGCTAAATGTAATGTTTCATATTTATCAGAATTATAAGTTTCCTGAAATACAGTAACAAAATCTGCACCACATTCATGTAAGTATGCATATTCATCAGAATTCATTGGGTATACTTCAAGTCCAACTACCTTAAAATATTTTCTAGCTATTTTGCAGGCTTCACCAATATAAGAAACATCAGACATACTACGGCTTTCACCGGTAAGAAGTAATATTTCTTGTAGTCCAGTTTTAGCAATACTCTGCATTTCCTTTTCTATTTCTTTTGCATTAAGTTTAGCACGCTTAATTTTGTTATGACAGTTAAAGCCACAATAAATACAATAGTTTTCACAATAGTTAGCAATATAAAGGGGAGTAAACATATAAACTGAATTACCAAAATGTTTATGTGTTTCTAACTTAGCACGCTTAGCCATTTCTTCAAGAAAGGGAAGGGCTGCTGGAGATAATAAAGATGCAAAATCCTCAATATCTAATACATCCTTCTTAAGAGCTTTAAGCACATCATGGCTTGTATATTTTTCATAATTATATGCTTTCATTTTTGATATAACTTGATCCATAATATTAGATTCAATTACCTCCATACCCGGCATATATTTCATATGATCAATAGATTGTTCCATTTAAATCTCCTCCTTAATCTTCAAGAAATCCAGTTAACGGTGATGAAGCTGAAGCACCATTATCAAGTACAGGACCAAGACCTGAAAGATAGGCTGTTCTTCCTGCTTCTATGGCATTTTTAAAGGCTTTTGCCATAGCTGAAATATTACCTGCTGTAGCAATTGCAGTATTAGCCATAATAGCATCAACACCCATTTCCATAGCCCTGCAAGCTTGAGATGGTCGTCCAATTCCTGCATCCACAATAATTGGAATTTCAATTTCATCAACTAAAATTTTAATAAAATCACCTGTACTTAATCCTTTGTTTGATCCAATAGGTGCAGCAAGAGGCATAATAGCTGAAGCTCCTGCATTTACCATATCTCTTGCAACATTTAGATCCGGATACATATAAGGCATTACTACAAATCCTTCTTTTGCAAGAATTTCAGTAGCTTTTATTGTTTCATAATTATCCGGTAAAAGATATTTTGAATCACGAATAACTTCAATTTTAATAAAATCTCCACATCCAATTTCACGAGCTAAACGTGCAATACGAACCGCTTCTTCAGCATTACGAGCCCCTGAGGTATTTGGAAGTAATGTAACATTTTTAGGTATGTAATCTAAAATGTTAGCACTACCGCCTAAATTAGCACGACGTAATGCTAAAGTAATAATCTCTGCACCAGCATTTTCAACAGCTGCTTTTATTAAATCAAGTGAATATTTTCCAGATCCTAATATAAATCGTGAATTAAACTCATGCCCACCTATAATAAGTTTGTCAGTATTATTTTTCATATCATTTCCCATTTTCCCCACTCCTTTGTTTTGTTACTGTTAAATTTATATAATGAAGTTATATCTCATCTAATGTTTAGTAAAGTTTAAAATAGTAGTATAGCTTTAGACATTGTAATTATTAGGTTATAAGTTTAATTTAGCTTTACTTTATACTTCTTTTATTCCTAGTATTAATCTTAAAACCATATTTGATTGATGTCCTGCGCAGATAGATACACGTGGAGCCATTAGACCTCGTCCTACCACAGCACCCGTTGTTCTATCACCACATAAATAGAAATTATCTGTTACTTTTTTTGTGACTATTGTATTACTACTTTCATATCCTGCCATTCCTGAAGCTGATACAATCTTCTTTAATGGATAGTATTCAAGAAGATTGTTTACAAGCATAGCCTTTGCTATTGGATTATCAAAAGCCTCGCAAATAATATCATCATTTTTAAATAATGATTGAATATTTTCTTCAGTAACTTTTACAGTATCAATAGTGATTTTAATAAATGGATTTATTTCTTCAATTTCATTTTTCAATGCCTCTGTTTTATATAATCCAAGATGCTTAATTTTATATTGCTGACGATTTAAGTTGCTGGGTTCTACTATATCAAAATCGATTAAATGTAAATGACCTATTCCTGTTCTTGCTAAATTTACTGCTATATTAGAACCAAGACCGCCAAGACCAGCAATTGCTACTTTGGCATATTTAACTTTTTCAAACACATGTGGAGTATGTCTTGCACACATTAAGCTTTCAAACTCATCTTGTGGCGGCATTTTGTCTTTTTCAATAAAATTTACTTCATCATTTTCACCAATATCATAATCATCAAAAGTTTGAAAACCATTAAAAATAGTTATTATATTTTTTTCATCACCATAATGCTTTTTACGCAAATCATGAAGAGTAGAACAATTAGTTGTTATTTGCTTACCATTAATCTTTATATTCAAATTAGCCACCTCCTACGAAGCTTACAACTTCAATAACATCACCATCTGTTAATATTTTTTCTTTATATTGAGTTTTAGGGACAATATAACCATTGCATTCAACTGCAACAAAGGAAATTTTATAACCTTCGCGTACTAGATAATCATATAAGCATAAATTGTCTGCATTGCTTATTGAATTGCCATTTACGTATACCATAATTCACCCCCAAATAAATTTATATGCAACAAAAAAGGTCACACGAAGACTTACACCCATGGTGGTGTACCCCTTCGTGTGACCTCAGTCATCACTCTGCAATTATTGTACCAATATAATAATTTACTGTCAATATAGTTTTTGGAGGCTTAAGAGTTATTTATATTAATATAACAAAAATGTAATGTTAATGAAATATAGTTTCATTGATACAATAAATGGAATTGTATAAAATAAGTTACAGGAGATAAGGTTAAAGAAATCTACTTTTAAAGAAATATGATTATGATTATTAATAAAATCAATATTGGGTCTTCAATTTTAATAACTGTTTTAATATTTGTTATAGTTTATTTGGGATATTTCTATATAACCTATGAAGGATATAAAAATATAGTAAAAAGGAATATTTAATTTTGTTATATGTAAAATATGGAGATATTAAATAAGGCATATGAAAGGATGATAAAATTATGAAAATTTCAGTTGAAAGTTTAAATATGATATATAAAGCTGGTAAAAAATCTGGTAAAAAAGCATTAAAGGATGTTTCACTGCAAATAGAAAGTCCAAGTCTTATTGGACTTTTAGGACCTAATGGAGCAGGAAAGTCAACACTTATGAAACTACTTGTAGCAGAGTTGATACCAACTAGCGGAGAAATTCTTATAGATGGTGTGCCCTTACTTAAAAATGAAAGAAAGCTAAAAGCAAGTCTAGGATATTTACCACAATCTTTTGGACTTTATGATGAACTTACCGTCTGGCAGTTTTTAGATTATATGGCAGCACTAAAAGGAATTAAAAATAGTAAGAAGGTTATTAAAGAGGTTATTGAGAAGACAAATCTATGGGAAAAACGTAAAGCACGTATTTCCACTTTATCTGGCGGTCAAAGGCAGCGTGTAGGTATTGCCCAAGCTCTTATGGGTAATCCAGAATTATTAATTTTTGATGAGCCAACCGTTGGACTTGATCCTGAGGAACGTATTAATTTCCGTAATTTGTTTTCTAAGACTGCACAGGATAAGATTGTCTTATTATCTACCCATATAATTGAAGATGTACAATCAGTATGTGATAAACTGATTGTTATTAATCATGGGCAAATTTTATTTACAGGGACTCCAGAGGAATTGATTGTCTTGGCACACAATCATGTTGGAGTGTTTGAAGAAAGAATAGGAGAAAAGGAAAGGGGAGATTATAAGATAACATCAAGGGTTAACACAGCCAGTGGCATTGCTTGCCGTATTGTAGCGGAAACACTTCCAGACTTTGCAGAAGCTGTGGAGCCTACTCTTGAGGATGCCTATATGTATCTTATTATGGAGAAAGAGGTGAAATAGTCATGAATTTCTTTTCCTATTTAAGGGTGGAATTAAATCGTATTTTCCATTCAAAAATTGTTTATTTAATTATGATATTAACTATGCTTTGCCCAATGGCTGGATATAAGTTGTACGATGGCATGGCTAATAAAACGTTATCTGGACACTTTATCGGAAATCCATCTATTGCTGGAGCGGTAGGTGGAGGGATTTTATTCGCAATATTAACTCTATTAGAGTTTAGTAGGGTACATAAATATGAAATAGAAGAACTAACAAATAGTATTGTATCCCCTTTGGTGCTAAATGTGGTGAGATTACTTACCATAGGAATAGTGGCCACTGTTACTGTTTCTATTACTTCAGCCCTTTATTATCCATATACAGTTATAAAAATGGGTAATGTTTTTGATGGATATACCTACTTAAATAGCTTCTTTCTTTTGATACTTCCATCTATACTGTTATCAATTTTAGCAGCTTCTGCCCTTTATCAGATTTTCTATCGTATAGATCTTAGTATGGCAGCATTTATTCTATTAATGCTGCCAAATTTAATTAGAGATCTGCCTATTGGAAATATTTTGCATTGGATAAAACCTTCAGTCCCAGCACTGTCAGATTATTTTAGTAATACACAAGTATTTCGTTTAATGAAGCATAATAGACTATTTTGGTTTTTAATATTTGGTGGTTTGTGGTTAATTGGGCTATTAAGTGTACGATGTTATGGCAAGAGAATATTTGCTTCTATGCTTTATAATTCAAGAAAAGTTTATATTCCTTTAATTGCTGTAGCAATGATTGGTAGTGGATGCTATGCTTTTATAAATCAACCTGATGTTTTTCTGGTATCTAAAGAAGGAATTATTGAAATGATTAATAATGATTCGGCGGACAGTTCGGATAAGGTGAATAAAGAGATTCAGTTGTTAAACAGTGATTTGAAAATTTCATTTGATGGAAGTAAAGGGAGTCTTTCTGGAAAGGCGGTATATTCACTTGAAAATTTGAGTAACAGTACACAGGAATGCAGATTTACAATAAATCCAGGATATACTATTCATAAAATAATTGTAAATGATAAAAAGGTTACATTTAAAAAATTAAAAAACATAAGAAATAATATTATATTTAATGTACCTAAGGAAAAGAATATTAAGCTCGCTATAGAATATGAGGGAAGACCTAAAATCCTATATTTCTTGAGTGATTTTCTTCTGGATACTAATATTAGCAACAAATATATAGATTTAGACAGTGGTTTTATTCCTAATATAAAAGTAGCAAACAGCAAGGATAATTCTGAACTTGCATGTAAGCTTACCATGCCTGCTGGGCTTATTCCAGTAGTGGATTCATCACAAGAGGATGAGAATGGTAAAGCAGTAGCAAACTTAACTGGGGATAGCACGAAGTTACTTTCAGAGGATGGAGATAAGAAAACATGGCTTGTTCATCTTAGGGGGACTCGATTCTCTTTAATGGCCGGTGATTATGTTATGAAGCAGCTCAGTAATGAAGAAATGCCCATAAACTTTTACTATAGCAGTAAACATGAGAATACTATGAAAAATATGAGTGCTGAAAAAGTGATGAAGGATACTATTGATTATTGTATTAGTCATTATGGAAAGTTAAATAATGTCTCTAAAAATTCACCCTTAAAAATAGTAGAAAAAACAGCCTTATTTCCAGGAGGACTAGCATTGCCTAATTATAGTACCATAGGAGAATTCTGTTTTAATGATGAAAATTTAAGTGATAAATCAAAGGGAGCATCTGCTGCTGAAACACTGGCTCATGAACTTGCTCATCAGTGGTGGGGAGTGCACACTGTAGGTTCCGGGGGGAATAATAGAAATTGGTCAGCTGAAGGGCTTGCTGTCTATACAACTTACCGAGTTGTTAAGAAAACCCATGGAGAAGAATATGCGAAAAAAAATTATGTGGATATATGGAAGGCTCGTGTGAAAGAAAATAATAATAATTTTTATACTAGACATCCAGAATATTTAAAAATATTGCCCCAAAGGTATGTTCAAGATATTGATGACAATGATAGAGTCTTGCGACAATACTCAAAATTACCTCTTCAAATTTTGAAAGCTTCAAAGTTAGTCGGGGGCGAAGATAAAATGGATGAAATTTTAGCTAAATTATATAAAAATAAATCAAAAACACAAATTACATGGCAGGATTTTCTAAATGCTTGTGAGCTAAAAGGGGAGGAGTTAAACCTTGAATAGAATATTTAAATATGAACTTAAAAGGCTGATTATAAATAAATTTTTCTTAGGATTACTTATTATTTCTGCTTTGTATAGCTATGAAGTTATGCGTGGAGAGATAATTCTTGGGATTTCAAATACCGCTCCATTCTCTGGCTGGAGCTATGGAACATACCTTGCTAAAGTGTTGCCAATATTGCTTGTTACACTGCTATTTTTTATATCTTTTCTTTATCAAAAACAGGAAAAGAGCGTACAGGTGTTAACTAAAGCAACTCCTATTGACCCATTTAAGTTTCAAATGATTCGCTTTGGAACTATTATTATAGGCTTTGTTTTAGTTTCTGCGGTTCCTATTGTCTATAGTTTGTGCTTCTATGCTGTGAATTTTAACTTTACTAATTTTGGAAAACTTGTATTGCCAACAGTCATAACACTGCTTCCAGCTATGATGTTTGTGTTTGGCTTAGGAACTTTGGGAGGCCGGTATCATCAAGGAGTAGTTTTTGTACTTATGGCAGTGGTGATATTAGTAAGTTTTATTCCATTGCCATATGCAGTTGATTTATTTGGAGGAAACTTCTTTACAAAATATCCAGAATCTCTTGATTTAGTTGAACCAGCATTCTCAATACCTGTAAGCGTAGTAATTGGAAAGTTTATGTATGGACTAACTGGATTTGGAATGATGCTACTATCTGGTATTCAAAAGAAAAAGTAAGTATTTTATTGAAATAATCTTTTCAACAGTTTGTTATAACAATTGTAGGCATTTTGTTTTATGTAAAATATGAGGATATTAATCAAAAAATATGGTAAAAAGTGATATTTAATCTTATAATAATGATTAAGGCTATTAGATTTTGTTCCCCAAAGTTTAATAGCCTTATATTCTATGTTAGGGAGGTAGAGTAAGTAGTGAAAAAAATCCTTATTATTGAAGATGATGAAGTTATAAGAGAAGAATTACAAAATTTTTTAATAAAATATGGATATGAAGTAAAAGCACCTATAGATCTTAATAATATAATAAAATATGTTGAAAATGAACATGCAAACCTTATATTATTAGACATAAATCTTCCACTATATGATGGTTATTATATATGCAGAGAAATACGTAAGACTTCGGATGTTCCAATTATAATAGTTACAAGTAGAGATAGTGATGTAGATGAATTAATGAGCATAAATTTAGGGGCAGATGATTTTATAACAAAGCCATATAACACAGAAATATTATTAGCAAGGATAACAAATATATTAAAAAGAACCTATGGAAACTTAAAAACTAATAATATATTAAATTACAGAGATTTTAATTTAAATCTTTCAAATGCAACGGTTATGTATAAAGATAAATCCTTAGAGTTAACTAAAAATGAGGTTAAGATACTTTCCTATTTAATAAATAACAAGGGTAATATAATAAAAAGAGATTTACTCATGGAATACTTGTGGAAATCAGATTATTTTGTAGATGATAGCACCTTAACTGTTAATATTAATAGATTAAGAAAAAAGCTTCAAGAGATAGGCATAGAGAATCCAATAGAAACAAGGAGAGGGTTAGGGTATATAATGCCATGAGTATAGGTGAATTTATTAAAGACAAAATGGTAGTAATAATATGTAATATGCTAATATTTATTGTAATAGCGGCTATAATGGCTGCTATTAAAGTTAGTTTAATTATAATTTTATCTGCATTTTGTATTTGGTTTTTGCCATTAGTTTCATATATATCTTTGGAATTTATAAAATATAAAAATTATTATGATGAAGTTGATAGCATATTAGAAAACTTAGATAACAAATATTTACTCCCAGAAATAATAAAGGAAGCAAACTTTATAGAAGGGGAAAAGCTTAATTCTATACTTAAAGAGATAAGCAGAGATATGCATGAAAATGTAAAATACTATAAGGATATGCAAGAAGATTATAGAGAATACATAGAGACATGGGTACATGAAATTAAAACACCAATAGCCTCTACAAAGCTGATAATTGAAAATAATAGAAACGAAGTAACTAATAAAATAGACTTTCAGATGGATAGAATTGAGGGATTTGTAGAACAGGTGCTTTATTATTCTCGAAGCAATAATGTGAGTAAAGATTATATCATAAAACAAATTAACCTTGACTTAGCAGTAAGGAATGTAATTAAAAGAAATTATAGAGACTTTATTCATAAAAAAATAAAATTAGATATAAAAGATATTGATGAAATTGTGCATAGTGATGGAAAATGGGTTGAATTTATTATTAATCAGATAATAGTAAACTCTATAAAGTACTCAAATAGCAAAGAGCCAATGATAAGTATATATTCAATTAAGAAAGCTAATTCAGTAATGTTAACCATAGAAGATAATGGAGCAGGTATAATAGACAAAGATATAAATAGAGTCTTTGAAAAGGGATTTACCGGTGAAAATGGAAGAAAATTTAGTAAGAGTACAGGAATGGGCTTATATTTATGTGAAAAGCTTTGTTCAAAATTGGGGCTAAAAATTATTATTGTCTCTGAGGTAAATAAAGGAACTAAAGTTACATTAATATTCCCTCTGTCAAGTATGGCAACTTTTACAGGTGATTAAGGAAAAATTATTAGAGGATATAGATATAAATAAAATACTGAAAAGTCATTTTCTTTAGAAAAATAATAGAACTTAGGATATGTTTTTTGAAGGGGAAATTGGAATTTCGTGTATAAAAGAGACCTGAACATTAGTAAACATCTAGTGTTTGGGTCTTTTATTCTTGTCCCTTTTAATTGTTTAATAACAAAAATAACTACTAAGTTTATCGAAATTTGTAGTACGAAATTTATTTAACAATTAATAGAAAATTATTTACAAATTTAATAAAAAGGATTAAAATGGTAATTGTTATCAAGATGTATTGATAATGATATTCAATAAATAGCAAAGGAGTGGTATTTTGATTTAAAATAATAGCAGATTATTTTATTTATCAGAGTAGTTTTATTAAAAAACATATTATATAAATTAATGAGAAAACAAACAGGAGGAATGCAAAATGTATATGAATTTAGCACAAAAAATTAATGATGATTATTATCATCCAGAGGTTAAACTTGAAACAAATTTATTAGAATCATCCCCAATATATTTAGGGTGCAATATATGGAGAGAAAGTCTATTAGAAAAGATGATGGATTTAAATACAGATAAGTTTTTCTTAATTACAGACGATGTTGTATATAATTTGTTTGGAAATGAACTATTAGAATATATGAATCAAAAAGTTTCAGTAAAATTAATTAAACTGCCATCAGGTGAAAAACATAAAAATATAAAAGTGTTTAATGATTTAATGGAAGATTTATTTGATAACAATGTAACTAAAAGTTCAATTTTAATTTCATTAGGTGGAGGTGTTGTAGGGAATATTACAGGATTGGCTGCTGCTTTAGCATTTAGAGGTATTAGGTTTTTTCATATACCTACAACATTTATGTCTCAGACTGATAGCATTCTTAGCAGAAAACAAGGGATTAATTCTTTTTATGGTAAGAATATGATTGGATCATATTATACACCTTTATTTAATTTTATAGATACTTCATTCTTAACATTTGATAGTGAAAGATTTATAAGAGGTAGTTTTGTTGAAACTGTTAAAAATGGATTCATATATGATGCAGATTTTTTAAATAAACTTAAATCAGTAATTAAAAATGATTTTAATGTTAACCAAGAAGGTGTTTTTAATTTAGTAAAAATGAGTATTGAATCAAAGTTACCAATAATGAAAGCAGATCCAACTGAAAAAGGTTTAGCTATGATTCTAGAATATGGTCATACCGTTGGACATGCAATAGAAAAGCTTTCATATGGAAAACTATCACATGGGGAAAGTGTATCAATTGGTATGATGGTTGCTGCTCGCGTAAGTGAAAAACTTGGTTACTTAAGTAAACAGGATGTTAAGGAGCATTTGGATATATTATCAGCATTGAAGACACCTACTAGAATTCCTTCAAATATAAAAATTTCTGACATAATTAATAGAATAAAACTAGATAATAAAAAAGATATGAATGGTATAAGGTTTGTTGTTCTTGAAAACATAGGAAAATGCATAAACACTGATGGTAGTTATATGATTAGAGTTCCTTTTAATATAATCAATGAGGCTATAGAAGAAACTTGCTAATTTTAGCGAATTTATTATAAAAATATACTAGATTTATAAGTTAAAATAGGATATTTGATTTCAAAATTTAAAGGAGGAGAATATGTTAAAATTTGCTTATAATACAAATGGATTAAGAAATATGCCATTAGAAGAAGCAATAAAACAAATATCAAATCATGGCTATGATGGAATAGAAATATCTTTGCATAAACAACATTTTCATCCATTAAATATTAATATAGAAGAAGTGAAAAAAATAAAATCAACATTAAAAAGTTGTGGCTTAGCTTTATCTGATATAGCAACAGGTTGTGATGATATTTTAAGTGATGATAAGTTTGAACCATCCATAATTTGTAAGGATTCTATTGGTAGAAAAAAACGTATTGAATTACTTGTTAAAACAGCTGAATTTGCTGAATATTTAGGTGTCGATGTAATTAATTTTGCCACAGGATTCAAATCCGATAAAATTTCCAGTAATGAAGCATACGATTATTTAAAACAAGGGATAAATTATTTATTAGTAAAATGCCCAAACACAACATTTGCTTTAGAACCTGAACCTGGTATGTTTATTGAAAAAACAGAACAAGCTATAAAGTTAATTAATGAAATAAATAATCCAAGATTAATGTTGAATTTGGATATTGGACATGTATATTGTTGTGAAGAAGATCCTATTTCATCTATTAGAAAAAGTATTCCTTATACAAGGCATATCCATATAGAAGATATTAAAAATAGAGTTCATTATCATCAAATACCAGGTACAGGAGATATTGATTTTTATACAATTTTTAAAGATTTAATTAAGTATAATTATCAGCATTATATTAGTGTAGAATTATATCATCATGCTGATGATTGGAATAATGCTTTAGATAAGAGTATAAAATACTTGAAACAAATAGAACAGCATATAAGAGAATTTTCTAGTATGGAATTAGTACAATAAAGTTAAATGATTATGAATGAAGCTTCATTAAATCTATAATAGAGTAATCATTAATTTTATAAAAAGTTGGAAGAAGGAGTTATTATGAAGGGATTGAAATTAATTTCTCCCAAGGTAATAAAAAAAATAGATTTAGATATACCTGAAAACATACCTAAAGGACATGCTTTAATAAAAATAAATACTATAAGTCTTTGTGGATCAGATTATAAATTATTTTATGGTAATTATATTGGACCTTGTAGGTATCCTTTATATTTTGGTCATGAGTGGTCTGGAGAAGTTGTTGAAATAAATGATGATACCTCAAACATTAAAATTGGAGATAAGGTAACAGGAGATTGTTCCAAATGGTGCGGCAATTGTTGTTTATGTAAAGAAGATAAAAATTTATGTAGCAACATTGAAAAGTTTGGAATAACTATTGATGGATATTCAAGACAATATGCAGTTGTAGAAACAAAATATTTATATGTAGCACCAATGGAAACATCTTTTGATATTCTTGCCCTAACAGAATGTTTTTCAGTAGCACTGCATGCTATAAAAAAGATAGAATCAATGTTAGATAAAAAGGATAGATGCATATTAATAATAGGTGGAGGAGCAATAGGATTATCAATTTATTTATTATTAAAATTTAAGTTTAACTATTGTAATATCAAACTTATGGAGATTGATGATAGTAAAAGAGATTTTATTAGTAAGATCTTTGATGTGAATTTTGCAAGTGAAAAAAGTTTTGAAGTAAACAATAGTTCGTACAGTGAAATTTCAAAACATTGTAACTATGATATTATTTTTGAAGCAAGTGGAAATATAGAAGCATTTCAGCAAGCTTTATATTTAATCAATCCTAATGGACATATCATAACATTAGGAATGTATCCTAATAAAAATGTAACTTTATCACCAATTACTTTAAAATCAATTAAAGTTCATGGAACAATTGGAGGAACACATGAATTTGATGAGGTTATTAAGTTTTTAATTTCAAATAAAGATGAAGTTAAAAAGATAATAACACACACCTATGGATTGGATGATGCTAGTATGGGGTTTCAAGTTAAAGACAAGAGAATTAAAACTCAAATAAATTTATGGTGATATAAAATATATTTTACTATTAATAAATTGTATATTTGCAGGTATACAGGTAGTCTAAGTTTGAATTGGACTACCTGTTTTTGATATATAAATTTATTTTTCAATTTACAAAGTGGCATCTCGTGTTACTATTGAGTATAGGAAAAGGGGTATTCAATAAAAACGATAAAAACATAAAGAATAACGATAAAAAATTATTGTAATTGTTTAAGAGTTGATATATAATATGGATGAAAACAATTAATAAAAACTATATTAGAGTGAGGTAATTCTTATGAAAGAGAAAATAAGTTCAAAAATATTAAATGGATTAGTAATTGTGGGGATTATTTTAACAATTATCACCCTTATAAGTATTCCTTTAGTGTTGACAGCATTTTTTAAGACATCAGGAATGAATGTAGAAACATCAAATATGGAGTGGATATTGACAGCATTTATTTATCTATGTGCAGTTCCTTATTTGATAGCATTATTTAAGTTTAAAAGAATTTGTAAACTGCTTACAAGTGAAAATTCCTTTTCACCAATTATATCAAAGGAGTTTCAAATCCTTGCAATTTGTGCATTTTCTGAGGCGTGTATTTATCTTTTGAGCAACATATTTTTATACGTATTATTTGATTTTTATCTATTTGCAATGACTATATTACCTTTGATAGTTGTAATTTTTATATCAATAACAGTGGGTTTTTTATTTTTGATAATGTCTAACATATTTAAAGTAGCTGCGGAAATCAAAGAAGAGAATGACTTAACATTTTAAAAGGGGGGAAATCAAATATGATTGTAGTTAATTTGGATGTTATGATGGCAAAACGCAAAATATCTTTAACAGAGTTATCGGAACAATTAGGAATGACCATGGCAAATGTATCAAACTTTAAAAATCATAGGGCAAAAGCTTTTCGATTTACTACCCTTGATGCTTTGTGCAGAATACTACAATGCCAGCCAGGAGATATTTTAGAGTATAGGGAAGATAAAGATTTAGAAAGTGAGAATAAGGATGAAAAAAACAATGAGTAGCTCATATGATATTGCAATCATTGGATTAGGGCCATCTGGTTCTATACTTGCACAACTGCTTTCTAAAAAACATAAAGTTATTGCCATTGATAAAAAAAACTCTATAGAAAAAGGATTTAAGAAGCCTTGTGGTGGATTACTTTCTTCTGATGCTCAGAAAGCATTAGCAAAGTTAGATATTACACTTCCAAAGGATGTTATAGTGGACCCTCAGATTTTTGCTGTTAAAACTATAGATCTGAAAAATACTCTCATTCGATATTATCAGCGGGGTTATATTAATATTGATCGTCACAAGTTTGATTTATGGTTGAAATCACTTATTCCAAATCACGTGGAGGTTTACAACGATTCTTATTGTTCTTCCATTGAAAAAATACCAGAGGGTTATAGGGTAACTTTTTATGAAAATGGTGTAAAGCAGGTTATTATCACCAAATATTTGGTTGGGGCAGAGGGTGCAAATTCTATGGTACGTAACTTCCTTTATCCCAAAAAGAAAATAAGGACTTATATGTCAATTCAGCAATGGTTTTCTGAAACACATGATAATCCTTTTTATTCCTGTATTTTTGATTCAGAAAACACAGATTGCTGTTCTTGGTCTATTTCAAAAGATAACAAGTTTATTTTTGGCGGTGCATTTCCTATACATAATTCTCGGGAACGGTTCGAAAATCAGAAAAAAAAGTTAGAGAAAATTGGATTTAGGTTTGGGGAACCTATAAAAACCGAGGCCTGCATGGTACTTAGACCATCATCATTTTATGATTTTTGTTGTGGAAAGGAAAATGCTTTTTTAGTTGGGGAGGCTGCGGGCTTTATCAGTCCAAGTTCATTGGAGGGAATCAGTTCAGCCATTAACAGCGCCCGGGTTTTGAGTGAAGTGCTAAATACCCCTAGTAAAAACCCTAATAAAAAATACTGGCTAAAAACCTTTAATATTCGTTTCAAAATCTTCTTAAAACTACTTAAATGCCCCTTTATGTATAATCCATTTTTACGTAAGCTTGTGTTAAAAAGCGGATTGAAAAGTATTGATATTGCTTCAACAAAGGGGGAAGTGATTAATTAAAAAGATTGTTATTAAGTGATATTTTTGTTTAAATAACTTATTCTATAGTAATATAATTTAAGAAAATCAACAAATTTAATAGGCGAAGTAACAGAAAACTATATGGGTATGGAAAATAATAACAAAAAGATAATACAAGTTTATTGTTAGAGAAATGGATACAGATATAAATAAAATAGAATAAGAGTTTAAAAGCTTTCACTTAGTGGAAGCTTTAATTTTTTCACATTTATATGCTTTATTTTGGGATTTGTGTAGAATTTTATAAAAATAATTATATATATGTAATATTTTATGGTAAAATATACATGATAGTATATAAAGTTAGATATTAGGTAAATTTATTTAAATTTTAACTTATATAACCTAATATCTATTTAAAAGCTAAGAATATTTGACAAGGCTAATAACTAAGAACAGTTAATGTAGTAGGTTAGTAAATGAGATTAAGTATATATAGGAATATTAAATTATGATTAAACAATTTAAAATACAAATTTTGTTAAAGGATAAGTGGAAATTAGGAAGGATTTTCATGGGATTTAGATATAGAAAAAGCATCAATCTTGGAGGAGGCTTTCCCATTAATTTAAGTAAGTCAGGTGTGGGATACAGCTGGGGAGTTCCAGGATATAGGGTTACAAAAACAGCAAATGGAAAATTACGAAAGACTTATTCAATATCAGGAACAGGTGTTTCCTATGTTGAAGAGAGTAGTTGTTATTCTAAAAAATTCTCAGCGGAGCAATTTCAATAGTCAACAAGACATACTTGTTGATATAGACAGTGCGGATATTAATGAATTTTATTCTATAGAATATCAAGAGTTAATAGATAATATTTCTAAGATACTTAAATTAAACAGACTAAGTAATCTTTTATTATTGTGTATCTTTTTAACAGAACGACCAGTTGTTATTGTGATGCCAGTTGTTGGTATTATAATGAAATTTATTATACATAGATATGGAAAAATAGAGCTTGATTATAGATTGGATGAATATATGTTGAATAAATATTTATAGATAAGATAATGTCTATAATTCACAATCAAAAAAGTGGATATGAATACTTGTTTTAAGAGTTTCGGAAATATCGTAGTTATACGATAACTATACCTAGTACACAAAGGAGGTTTACATGAGCAGATGTTTTTATCATTATTGTAGCTTAGATACATTTATAGCTATAATTTCAAATAAAAGTTTAAGATTGTGTGACTTAAGCAAAACGAATGATTATATGGAACGAAAGTGGATACTTAATATTTTAGAAGATTCACTTATTAAAGCATTTGAGAAAAATAAAATTTCTATTAATTTAAAAGAAGATTATTGGTATGATAAGGGAATACATAATCATCTTGCGTTTATCCTTGATATGCTTAAATATTATGTTGAGAGCTCAAGTTATATTACGTGTTTTTCAAGAAATGGAGATTTATTAAGTCAGTGGAGAGCATATGGAGATAATGGAAAAGGGGTTTCAATTGGGTTTGATTCAAAGTTAATTTCTAAAGCTATAAGCAGGAAGAATAAAGTTTATTTTGAAGATGTTTTATATGAATTAGATGAACAGATAGAGGAAATAGAATTTGTTGTTGAAAATGCAATTAACTACATGAAAAATATTTTTGAAAGTGACAAGGTTAGGATTAGTGATGATTTTAACGAGTATTTTGTTGAAGAATTTGATGCTTTCTGCGAAGTTGTTTGTGACGATTTAGCTGAGATTAGTTGTTACATGAAAAATCCGTCTTTTAAAGAAGAAGATGAAGTAAGAATTATATATTCTCCAGATATGGATATTGAATTCCTTGACGACGAATTAAAAGAAATTTTTACACAGAAAAAAAGATTTAATAACTACGTTTTGAATCCACTTAATTATTTTGCTATAGATGATCAGATAATTGGTTATGCTGATTTAGCGTTTGATAAGTTGATTATCAAAGATATTATAACAGAAATTAATATTGGACCTAGTTCACGAGTAACCGAAGAAGATATTTTCTTTCTGTTGAGTAAATATGGTTATAATGCACGTAATGTTTGTTTTAATAATTCAAGATCATCATATAGATTAAAGTAATGAATGGGCTGTAAGTGCAAAGTTCTCTATATAGTTGTCTTATGACATGACGATGCACTCAAGTTTTTTTAGCTAGTAGAAAATTTGGACAAGTATCTTGATTAGCTGGAGCTTAGATTCAAGTTTAGAAAATGATTTATATACATCCAAGGAATATTCCTTCATTAGTGCAAGCATAACCCAAAGGGGATTCTGCTTGGGATCAGCTCAGAGATGTCTTTAGTATGAAGTCTTATATCTATAATTTGAAGTTAAAATAAGAAAAATCAATTGTTTAATTAATTAGTTTTTCTTAAGAGAATATAAGCGTAAAAGATTTATGACGGGAGGAGAATATTGTATGCAACCATTTATTAGATTTGTGCAAATCAAAAATTATAGGAATTTTAAAGCTGCTAATTTTGAACTGAAAAAAAAGGCTATTTTGATTGGTGAAAATGGGGCTGGAAAGAGCAACTTGTTGCGAGCCATTCAATTAATTTTGGATCCAACTTTTTCAGAGGATGATAGATTATTGGATGAATCTGATTTCCATGATGGAATTAAAAATCCTGAAGAAAATGGAGAGGAAATTATAATATCAATATATATAGATGGATATAGTGAAGCTAAAAATATATTGTGTCAATTATCAGATGCGACAGTGGATATTAATGGAGAAAAATTATTGAAGATTACTTATAAATACTTTAAAGATATTTCAGTAAATGGAAAATCTAAATATCGTTATATTATATTTAAAGGAGACGATGAAAATAGATTATTTACATATGAAGACCGTAAATTCATTAAATTAAAAGTTATTAGAGCAATTAGAGATGTTGAAAATGAGATGAAAAATAGTAAAAATTCACCATTAACTAAACTTGTCAAGGAAAGATATAAAATAAAAAAAGAAGAGCTTGAAAAAATATCAAAAGCCTTGAAGGATTCAGGAGCAGATATTTTAGATTTACCAGAAATAAATGACTTGCAAGCACAAATCAATAAAGTTTTTAATGATATTGTTTCGTATTCTGAAATATTTAATGTTTCATTAAAAACTATGGATATTGATGCTTCAAGGATATTATATGCATTAAAACCTCTTATAAATAGTCGTGATTCATATAATAATAGTTTAGGGATCAATAATATTTTTTATATTACCTTAATGTTATTATTAATACAAGATAATATTGTAAAGACATTCTTATCGAATGAGGAATATGAAGCTATGAACACTGAGGATTCTACAGGTATACTAGCTAAGTGTTATAAAAAGGAAAAAGGCAATTATTATTTAAAGAAAAATATCACGCAAATAAATAGAAAAGAATTGTATAAGTATATTTATGAACATAATGAAAAGCCAAATGGAGCAACTATTTTAGCCATTGAAGAGCCTGAGGCACATTTACACCCAATTTATCAACGATTATTATACAAATATTCTGTATCACAAAGTAATGCTTCAGTGATTATTACAACACATTCAACGCATTTATCGTCGGTAGCACCTTTAAATAGTATTGTACATTTGTTGGAAAATTCAGATGGAACACAAGTAAATACGACTGCAAATATAAATTTGGATGAAGATGAAATATCAGATTTAGAAAGATATATTGATATAAAGCGTGGGGAAATATATTTAGCAAAAGGGATAATTTTTGTTGAAGGTATAGCAGAAGAATATCTAATTCCTCGATTTGCATCATTAATAGGAGAAGACTTAGATAAAAAAGGAATAATAATCTGTAATATAAATTCAACAAATTTTGAACCATATAAAATTTTTGTTGATAAACTTGGGATTCCTAATGCCATTTTAACAGATGGTGATTATTATTATGTGGATAATGAAAAAAAAGAAAGAGTTTATGGAAGTATCTATTCTGAAGATCATAAATCATATGGATATTATGGAAATGAGAGAATGATAGAATTATGCGGCGTTATATATGGAGGAGATATTAAAAATAAAATCAGACAAATGGACGTTAATGAGCAAGATATCAAACTACAGGAAAAAGGTATTTTCGTGGGTATACACACACTAGAAATAGATATTTTTGATGTGCTTTCAAATAGTGGGGATAAAGATATTATTATAAGAATATTTAATAAATTAACTGCAGGAGCAACAACTCAAAAAAGTAATTTTAAAAAGAATTTTGAGAGTGGTAGATTTGATAAATGTTTAAATCAAATTACGAGTTCACACAGTAATATAGGAAAAGGTCGTTTTGCACAAAGATTAGCGGCAAATTGTACTGAAGATATGGTTCCAGATTACATTAAAAAAGCAATTAAATATGTTTCAAGTAAGGTAAGTGAGGGAGAGGCTTATGAGAGAGACCTTTTATAAAAAACTTGAACAAATTAAACAAGACCCACTTCAATTAGAAGCATATAAAGCAAATGATAGTACAGTAGTTTTAGCTGGACCGGGAAGCGGAAAGACTACAATACTGACATTAAAAGTGATGAGGTTGCTTTCAGAAAAAATTCAGGAGCCTAGAGGAATTGCATGCGTTACCTATAGTAGAGAAGCTGCAAGAGAATTTAAAGAGCGGCTATCTAAATTAGGAATACCAAATAGGAAAAATATTTTTTTAGGTACTGTGCATAGCTTTTGTCTAAAAGAAGTAATTGAACCATTTGTCAAATTATATCCAATGTATAATATCCCGTATCCTGTAAAATTAGTTTCAGAAAAGAAAAAGAATATTATTTTCAGTAAATTGACAAAGGTAAAAGGAATAGATATTAATATCTCAAAAATGGATAGAGAAAGAACAAGAGAAATTGAAGGATTAAGTCAAATAAATACAGAGCCTAATGAAATAGCATTAGAAATAGCTGATGAATACGAAAAAGAACTTGAAAATGAAAGGATGATGGATTTTATCAGTATTGTAAAATATGCTACGAAACTTATTCAAAATGAAGATTATGTAAGAATTTGCTTAGAAGCGAAATTTCCATGGATTATTATCGATGAATATCAGGATTTAGGAAAACCTTTGCACGAAATGATTTTGTCACTCATAACGAATACTAAAATGAAATACTTTGCTGTAGGTGATCCAGATCAATCAATTTATGATTTCCAGGGAGCTTCTCCAGAATATTTGATCGAGTTGGGAAGCTTTTTTTCAGTACGTACTATTAAGCTGATTAACAATTATAGAAGTGCCCAAAAAATAATTAATGCATCTGAAATAGTATTGGGACAAAATAGAAGCTACATATCTAATGGACCTTTGAAAAATTTTACTGCAAAGATAGAACTTAAAACTTGTGAAAGAGAAATTTTAGATCAATGTAAGGAAATTGTAAAAAGGATTAAAGAAGATCATGGAAAAGGTATGCCATATCATGAAATGGCAATACTATGTGGGAATAAGTATCAAATATCAGATGTTTGTAATTTTTTACAAGAAAGTAAAATTGATTTTTATATATCAAAACATTTATTTGATATAAGTGATATTGTTAAGTGGTTGCAAAAATGTGCAGGATGGGTAGTAAAAGAGAATATTTCATTTGATGAAATATTTATGTTTTGGGAAGAATTAAATAGGAATATAAAACTATTAATTGATGAGAAAATTATTAAGTTAAAACGAGAATTATATAATTTATTATTAGAGAGTAAAAAATATTGTGAAAGCTTGCCACAATGGTTAAATTTCATCATTGATGAACTACGTATTAATCAGATATTAGATAAACTAGATATTTGTCCAGATGAGAATCAAAATCTTCAAAAGCTAAAAAGTAGTTTAAATGTATTGCCATATAAAGAATATACTTTATTTGATTTTTATAGTATGACAAAACCTAAAAATCAAGTTATAGTATCAACACGGCATGGGGCCAAGGGTCTTGAGTTCGATGCTATATATATGATTGGAATGGAAGAAGGAAATTTTCCATATTATAATTGTAATAAAATTGAAGAGGAGGAGAGTTACAGAATCTGTTTTGTTTGTGTTAGCAGAGCAAGAAAGAAATGTGTATTACTTTATTCTAAAATAATCACATTAAAAACAAGAAATGGTCTATGGGAAAAACATTGTGCACCAAATAGATTCTGGAAAATGTTAAGTAGTACATTATAAAATAATTTATAGCGTTCATAATTGATTAAATTTATATATGTATGGCGAATCTGATTATTCATTCAAAAGATAAATTTGTAATGATAAATAAAGCCCAACTTAAATGTGTCAAGTATAATATTTAAATATATATTTCAATATTATAGAATACTGAAATAATCAAAAGTACATTCCTTCATCAAGCGCGTCGTGTTGAGGCTCAGGAACGTCGGAAACAGGGAAAGCTATAACTATTAATAATGCTAGTATCTATTATTAGGCTAATAATGTGAGTCGATTGTATAGAATAAAATGTATGTTGAGTACAAGCTTTTAATGCATAAAACTCGACGCAATTCTATGGAAAGATAATAAAAATAGACTGAGACAAAATATTTAGAAAGTACATATAAAATTGTATTATATTAATTATTTGATAAAAAGAAGGAAGGAAAAGATTATGGAGAATTTAGTTGGGACTTATGAAATTAGAAAAAAACTGATTGAAACAATCCAACCTAAGATTTCTAGAGGTATATATCAATATATTAATAAACATAAGAATGATATTAGATTTTTTTTGCATTATCCATTAATTGATATAGAAATGGGATTGGAAAAAAATCCAGCAGAGGATATATTAAATGATATTCGTAGGGGAGTTGTAGGCTACTTAATTGAAAACACATTCCAACATAGAATAAAATTGAGAATGAAGAAAGACATTGATGAAAAAAGTTTTCAGGTTTATCAAGAAAAGGATTATGATGAATTATGTACACTAGAAAGAGATTACAGAACCTTACTTGAAATAAAAGATGGAAATTCTTATGCCAAAAGTATACTTAAAAAAGTGAACTCCAAAAGATATAAATTAATCACCTCATTAGTTGAAGATAAATATAGAGAAGAAGCATTCTATTTTTATGGAATGGACGATGAATTGGCGGTAAAGCAAGAAGAAATGTTAATCGAGAAAGGTATTATGAAATTTTGTGTTAAGTACATGTTGTATCAAGAAAATGGAGTTAAGATAGGAAAACTAGAAAATGAAATTGATGATGAATTGCTACAGTATTCAAGAAATTTAGTAATGAAGGATTTAAATAAATTGCCTCCAAAAGTAAGAAGTAGGATATTCAAATCAGTTGAAGAGCTAGCTAATGTTTTATCTTTTTTGTATTATCTTGCATTTGTGAAAAGAATGAAGAGAGAGCTGGGATTGGGGATTCTTAATACAGAGCAAATTATAGATGAATATCTTATGTGTTATGATAAAAATTGGCTTATTAATAAGATATGCAAGATATATGATATGCATCCCAATAAAGTAGGTGATATTATTGAATATTTTGTAAATAATGGTTGTTCTCATTTACTTGAATTCCCTTTATTTTCTCATGATCACTATATTATTACAATTCCTTCTTTGATTATGATAAATGATTGGCAATTCACAATAGTAAATGGTCATTACTTTAAAGGTATTGAATTTGTAAATAGGAATAAGACGATATCTGTATCTACACAAAATAAGCTGAAAAGAATACTTGATGGACTTACCAATGTTCTTTATGTAGAAGAAAAATACTATGAGCTATTAGAAGAAAAAGAAAACAGTGATATTGATTTTGCAATATATGACTTGAAAAGAAATATTGTGTTAGTAATCGAAGCAAAATGGAAAGATAATCATTATTATAATGGATCTGAAAAGAGATATCCTAAAATTGAGGATACATTAAACAAGATATTTAACGAGCAGATTGTTAAGCATAGGCATTATTTATCAAAGAAAGAAAATATATATCAGTTATTTAATAGCAATAATAGGATAGTAGAGATGAGAGGTAAACCAGAAATCTTCTATTTAGCTGTAGATAAGAGAAATCAATTACATTTAAAGAATAAACATATAATTACAGAATATATGTTATTAGCATTTATTCAGAAAAACATACAAAATGGTGAATTAAATTTAAGTGCAGTTATAGATATTATTAATAGTTTGAATACAAAGACTAACTATATATCATTAGACGGTACTATGGATATAGAAATTAATGATAATATAATAGTTGAAGTAGATACCGCTGATTTAAGCTTAAAATATAAATTCTAATATGATTATTATTACAAGGTACATTCCAAGAGTATATGTGCAGTTACTTTAGTATTGGGTAATGTCGTTAACAAGAAATGGTATTTGAACAGAATTTATTATAAATAATGATGTGATGTAATGGGAAAAATGGTGGAAATGAAAAGAACTGAATTAAGACAGCATTAAATTTATGAGGGGAGTGGTGATAATACGCTTTGTTACCAAGTTGTGAAATCATGTTGGCAGGGTTTTTGCTACTCCACTACAACCGATAGTCCAAAAAGTATCGTCAATACAAGTAAATAAAGCAGTTTTAAAGTTTGTTTTATTCATACTATCTATCCCCGTTTGATTATTGAACATTAATAATCTTGTTAACAAAAGTACCATAAGCATAGCAAGTACTTTTAGGAGTGACGTGCTCGGCACAATCGCCGTCCATACCAGCGTCAATCTACAATGATACGTACTTTATACTACAAATACAAATAAACGTCAATATGTTAAATATGCTAATACTAGTAAGTTAAACAGAATAATAGGATATGTCACTATTAAAACGAATGGACTTAGAAGCACAAAGTATATCCCATGTATTTTCAAAGTCTCAACAGATTCCGTTATTATCGAAATATATCCGTTCACTGTACTTACTTTTTCTCAATGTTCAAGCTTCCTATTATCCATATAATTTCTCATAATTCATAAAATAGGATAAGATGTATCTATACCAATTAGACTAAAAATTGGACAGGGTGATTAAGTTAATAATGCTTGGTTAATATTTAGTTGTATTATTTTAATTAGCTATAAGCTCTTAATGCTTATAATGGTAAACTGAGATTAGTTATAAAAGTAATAGAGAGTACATGTATAATGTTTTCATGTATAATCTAAAATAAATCAATATATAAACTTATAGTTTTAAGACAGGTAACTATTCCTAAATTAACCATTATTCATTAGGGGGAATATATGAAGGTTTATAAGAAGAAGATAAGAACCATTGTTGTTGATGAAATAGAGTTTAAGTACTTGGTAGTTGAAGGTCCATATAAGATTATAGTGAGGATTTACTCTGCTGTATATAAATCTACATTAATTGAAGTACATTTTGATTGGGAAAACGCTTATTTGATAAACTTATATAGACCCAAAATTGTAGAGTTGCTTATAAGGTATGGAATAAATAAAGGGTGGGATTATAATAAAGTAAATGCTGTATTAAAGATTAAGAATGGTATGAGCTTGATTGAAGTTCTAAATATTAAAAGCTAAAATTACTATTGTTACTTACAGTGATTAGTTTTAATTTTGTTAAGATTAATGTGTAGAGCAAGACCTATCCACTTAAAAATCGTTAATGGAATAAACCGCTTTCGATTATCTATATAATTGGACAAGTTATATTTATAGGTATTAGGATAATAACAAGAAGGTAAAGTATATAAAGATTTTATTTAAAAAGTGTGGTCAATGTATATAACTGCAAAGTAAAGATAATTCATATAATCTTTAAACAAATAGTAATTTGAAAGAAAAGTGGAGGTGTACAATGGAACTAAAAGTAATTAAGTTATCAGAAGAATATTTGGAAGAATGTGTAGATTTATTTATAGATACATTTTCAAGAGCCCCCTGGAATGACGAGTATGATTCCAGACAACAG